>JANLPG010000103.1:0-13918 GCA_031367105.1 Gemmatimonadota bacterium
TGGCACCCAGGACGATCAGCGCATACAGACTCAACAGCAGCGCGACGCCGCGCCGGTCTCTCCGGTGCCTCCGCACGATGAATGGCCGTGACATAACTGGTCCCTCCTTCAGGGCCGCAGCGCGTTGCGAAGGGCGACGCGAGTATACATCGGGTACTGTGGATTGGTTCGGTTGGTGCTGCCAGCGAGCGACGTACTCCGGCTGGTGACGGTCGTGATTCCCACGCCGATCGATCGGACCGTCAGCGGGTTGGCGCTGGCAGGATCGAGCGCCGTTCCAGCTGCGTTGAAATAGCTGAGGGTAAAATGCGTCGTATCAGGAAGTGGGCCGATCACCGGACTCATCGCGGTTTCGCCCAGACTGATCGATCGCACACCGATAAAAGCCTGACCAGAAGTGCCGTCGACAAAGGGACCGTACTCGACCCGCTCGAACCACCGAACCGGACCACCCACCCGGTGCTGGGAAATCGCCATCGCCACCGTTGGCGAGGTCGACTTGACGAGCGGCGCCGCCGAGAGGGTAAACGCCATCGCGGGGTCGCTCCCGCAGGTGCTGTTCGAGTCGATGTTGGTCACGAGCATCGGCAGCCACTGGTCGTCGAACCCTGCGTTCGGGTCATTTTCCACGAAGAGCAGGAACTCGTCGGTGCCACGCGGCAGTCGCTGCCCCGTGATCGGTTTGCGGATCCGGAACTCGGTCAGGGTCGGTGTGCCGCAGGTGATCGACATCCCGCGCATCGCCCGGAAGGAGATCCGGTGCAACGCGATGGCGATAAGATCGGTCGACGCCGAAAGGGTGGTGGTATTGGTGTCGTAGCCCACCTCACGCAGTTCCTGCGGGAGCGACAAGGTGCCGTTCCGCGCCTCACTCATCGAGTTGGCGAGGGTAATCTGCGCGCCGGACGTGTTGAGCATCACGCTCATCACCTTGGTGAGTGTCGCGCCAACCACCGCGAGCACGACGATGGTGATGAGCAGCTCGACCACGGTCATACCACGGCGCCTTAGCACGCCACCCTCCCGGTCAACGTGTCGATCCTGGTGATCCCTTTCGACAGTTTATAGCTGGCGAAAACGCGGACCGTGCGCAAGCTGCCGCTGGGTGGGACGTTCCACGTGAGCGAGACCCGATTGGTGACGACGGCCGATCCCGAGGAGGCGAACAGGCCGGAGCTGCAGGCCGGCGAGGTGGCGTTGGCATACGTCAGCAGCTCATCGAGCTTCGCGGTGGTCAGGCCGGCGCCCAGCGTCGACATCTGACTCCGTTGCAGGTTGCGTGTCGTGATCATCGAGCCCCCGGCGACGGCCAGGATGCCGCTCGTCAGGATCACGATGGTGACCAGCAGCTCGATCAGGGTGAATCCACGCCGATCGGAGGTGGAACTCATTCGACTCTCCCGTACCCGGTAATCCTCACAGTATCGGCGGCATCACCCTTGGTCGCGATGAACGTGAAGGGCGTGCCGGTCAGGACCAGTCCGGTCGGCTCGATCATCAGGGCGACGGCGGAGGGGGTAGCGGTCACCCCGTACTGGGAGGCGAAGTCGAGGTTCTGGCCGATCACGACGCTTGAACCGGCCCGCACCACGCTGACCGACGCCACCCCACTCGCGAACGTAATCGTGGCCGGCAGTCGCGACTGGATCGCGGTGGCCTTGGCGCGCCGGAACAGCGACTCGAAGCCGGCCGCTGCCCCCACCACGCTACGGCGCGCCAGCGCGCTCGCGATTCGGGGCGCGGTCATCGCCAGGAGAATCCCGATGACGACAACAACTAGCAGGAGCTCCGTCAGGGAGAATCCCCGTCGGGGTCCGGCTACTCGCACTGTTGGGCGCTGCATCTGCAACCTCCAGACGAAAAAAGCTACTTCCCCGACCCGATCAGGGTCAGTAGGACGGCCAGTTATCGGTCCAGGCATTTCCCATTCGAGACCAGCCACCAAACTGCGCCAGCGCCTTGGCGATATTGCAGGTTTCGAATTGAATCGTCTTGGTGCCGTTCCCCAGGTCGCTCTGCCCCACCGGGATCCCGAGCTTGATGTTCAGCCCGCTGATCAGTGCCCCCGAGATGGTGGTGTTGCCGTTCGACGTGTAAGTGCCGCCCACCAGCACGATCCCATTCCACTGTTTGCTACCGCTCATCGTCAGGTTGCCGGTCACCACCAGGACTCCCTGGCCGTCACTCGGCAATGAGATATCCCCATCGACCATTACGCTCGGCCAGTTGCTGCCGCTCAGCTGCGCCGTGGTCGGCCACGAACCCGAGGCCGGTGCCGTGGTCTTGTAGTAATAGTTGGGTGTGAACGTCGTCTGGCCCACGATTCCGGCCCAGTCCACATCCACCAGGTCCTTGGCGGTTCCGCTGATCCCCGCAGTGCCCATGTAATAGGGGGCGTTGTCGGGATTGCCATCGATCCAGCTGGTGCTGCTGTTGCCGCTCTGGCTGAAGGTTCCGATCGGCACGGCGACACCAGGGATCGCCGGTTTTGCGCTTCCGGGACAAAGGTCCACCCCGCTCGCCGTCCCGGAGGAGCCGTTTTTGGTGAATCCGCTGAGCGCCGTGAAGCCGCCCGGTACATTGATTGAAGCTGCGCCGAATCGCAGGAATTGCGAGACCGTGCGCGTCGCGATGGATGCCGATGCGTTGTACCGGCTGCCGGTCGCCTCCCCGCGCGAGGTCAGCAGCAGGAGAGTATCGGTCGTTGCCGCGCGGAATCGGCGCAATGTCACGACAGCCCTGCCACCGGTGACACTGTAGGTCGCCGAATCCGGCAGGGTGGTCGGCGCGGTCGTGTGCGCGACCAGGTACTGATCGAGGCCGCTCTGGGCGATCGCGAACGCATCCACTTGCGCCGTGGCGTCGAGCGCTGTGCGACGTTCGGTGGTCGTGCGCGTGAAGGCGCCGACGATCGCCACCAGCAGGAGCAGCACCAGAAGCATCACTGTCATCAGCGCTGCGCCGCGGCGATCCGTCGCCACCTGAGGGAGGCGTGGAGTCATCAACTGCTCCGATTCACGAGAAAGACCGCGGTCGTGAGATTCGCCTGCTCCGGCGAGCTCTGCTTGCGCGAGGTGTTGTCACTCTGTCCTGGCAAGTACAACTCGAACCCCATGATGTTGCTGAGTGGCGATGGTACGCTGGTCTGCGACGCGGTTGCGGTCAGATTGAAGAAGCGAAAGGCCGCCGTATTGCTGAACGGCGCCGAGAGCTCAATCGCGCCAGTTCCGGCGTCCAGGTAGTTGCGCCAAAGGGCGGTGCGCCCCGTGAGCGCACTCTGATTCGAGTTGCCGAAGTAGAAC
This sequence comes from Gemmatimonadota bacterium, assembly GCA_031367105.1. Lineage (GTDB taxonomy): Bacteria > Gemmatimonadota > Gemmatimonadetes > Gemmatimonadales > GWC2-71-9 > Palsa-1233. The sequence goes on from JANLPG010000103.1 coordinate 3,303, forward strand.
TGGGTTCGACGATAGAGCATCACCGGCGTGCCCACCGCGACTACCGGTGCACCGTTCGTGGCGATCGTGAAGGCACGGCTCTTCTGGTTCGGCGCGCTGCTTGGGGCAGTGATCGGCACCACGTTGGCGGCGGTGGTGCACACCGATCCCACCAGGGTGATCTCGCTCAAGGTGCCACCGGAGTAGGTGGCATAGACCCCGCTGCTGTTGCGAGTGGCGAAGCCCGAGTAGCCCGGCAGGTTGAGCGCGACGCTGTCCACCGGCAAGAGTGCGATGGTTTGCAGGTCTGGCGCGGAAGCACAGATCACACCGAGGGCATAGGGCACCTTCACCGTCAGCGACGTTGCCGATGCGGCCTCGATCCCCCACGACGGATCCACCATTCGGAGGTCATTCGTCAGCGCGTTGACGGCGCTGCGGCCGACCCGCCGTCCGGACCGCTGGCCCTCGGTGCGTTCGGTGAAGCGGTTCTGGCTGAGCATCAGCGAAATGGTGGCACCACCCAGCACCGCCGCGGTCACCATCGCGATCAGCAACTCGACAATCGTGACGCCACGTCGGGATGGGATCTTCATCAGTTGAATGGGTTGGTGGTGGACCCTGGCTTGCGCAAGATCACCCGGGTGATCGCGCCGATCGGCCGCGTCCCGGTGGGAGTGAGCGTGATCGTCACGGTCTGGGTGGAGCCGGATGTCGCCGCGACCGTCGCCATCGTGTAGGCAAGGGGAAGCCCGGTCACCGTGGTGGTCACCGTTCCATTCGCCAGCGATCCCGCCGGGATCGCCGTCACCCGGGAGACTTCTGCGTTGAGCACCGCGGCCCGATAGGCCAGTTTGCCGGTATCGCGCGCCTGGCGCCCACTGGTGAGCAGCATCGCCGAGAGCCCGCCAGCCATCGCCCCCAGGATCACGATGGCAATCAGCACCTCGATCAGCGTAAAGCCGTTGCCCTTGCGCATCACTGCACCCGGACCAATCCAGCGGGGGAGAGCGTCAAGTGCCGGGAATAGTCGTCGGCGGTCAGCCGGACCAGCAAGGATGCGCTCACCAGGCCATTCGGGAAAATCGTCACCGACGCGGGCGTAAAGGCGAGAACCGCGACCCCCTGGTCGCCGGTGAGCCCGAGGTCCCGGCTCAGCCGCAGCGTATCACCCGGCGACGTGGCCCGGTCACGCACGGTATATTTGCCCCCCGACACGTAGGCCAGTGTCACCGGCCTCCGGAGCCGGGCGGCAAGTCCGACGGCCTGTTCCAGGTCGTTGGCCACAATATTGAGGGCCTCGTTCAGCTTGGCGTGCGTCGTGATCCGGGAGACCCGCGGCATCAGCATCGCCGAGAGGAGGCCCAGCATCACGATCACCAGCAACATTTCGGTGAGGGTGAAGCCGCGGGCCGGCCCGGCAGCGAGGCGGCGGGCGGTACGATGGCAGGACGGACGGGTCATCATCCCTACCTTTCAGGCGATTTTCGTGCCGTTACCCCGACCAGGATCCCGAGGCCGAGGCTAGATGCGCTCCCGAGAACGAATTCTCAACAATCTCGAGCAGATTTACCGCGAATCATACGAGGCAGCGCGCTCGGGTGACAACGCCGTCCGGATGGGCGATCTCGACAATTCCTATATGCGGGACCAGCTGATGCTCGAAATCCTGCTGGATATTCGTGATCTTTTTGCCGTCACACCCGCCGCTCCGGCCACCTCTGGTCAGAGCGCACTTGAGAAGCTCAACGCCCTCCGCCGGCTCACCGGCCGCTGACCCTGGAGCTCCGATGCGCCGCCTGTTGCCTTGGCTCGCCCTCTCGCTGGTGGCCTGCGAACCCGGTGCCGATGCCGCAAATCTGGCCATTTTTGGCACCATCTGGACCGGCGACTCCGCCGCCCCCGAAGCCCGCGCGATGGCGGTTCGCGGCGAAACGATTGCGGCGATCGGCGATAGTGCCACGATCGCGGGGATGGTCGGTCCCAATACCCGCATTCTGGTGGTCGGCAGCGGGTTGGTCATCCCGGGCTTCGCCGACGATCACGTCCACTTGAGCGATGGGGGAGCCCAGCTCGGCTTCGTCGACCTTCGGGACGCCGACACCCCGGCCGAGTTCGTCCGCCGCATCAAGGCCTACGCAGCGACGCTGCGGCCAGGTGACTGGATTCTTGGCGGGGTCTGGGATCACGAGCGGTGGCGCGGAGCGCCGCTGCCGCAAAAGGAGTGGATCGATTCCGTCACACCGGACAACCCGGTCTTCGTCCAGCGCCTCGACGGTCATATGGGGCTCGCCAACTCCCGGGCCCTCGCGCTGGCCCATATCAGCGGCGATACCCCAGCCATCGCCGGCGGCACCATCGTCAAGACGGCGAGTGGCGAACTCACCGGCGTACTCAAGGACGAGGCGATGGGGCCGCTCTTCCAGGTGGTGCCGCCACCGACCGCCCCGCAGGTCGACTCTGCCCTCGCCCGCGCAATGCGCTACGCCAATTCACGTGGCGTGGTCGCCGCCTCGGCCGTCTCCGCCCCGTGGGCCGAGGTTGCCGCCGTCAAGCGCGCCCGGGCAAACGGCACCCTCTCGCTCCGGCTTTCCCTCTATCCCGCCCTCGCCGACTGGCGCCGTGTGGCCGACACCGTGCGGGCCGACGGCCTCGGCGATGACTGGATTCGGGTGGCAGGCGTCAAGGGCTTTGTCGATGGCTCCCTCGGCTCCACGACCGCGCTGTTCTTCGAACCCTACCTCGATGATTCCACGTCATCGGGGCTGCTCACCACGCCGCTCGACTCACTGGCACACTGGATCGGCTCGGCGGACTCCGCCGGATTGCAGGTTGCCGTGCACGCCATTGGCGACCGGGCGAACGCGCTGCTGCTCGACATCTACGACTCCGTGGCGGCTGCCCACGGAGTGCGCGACCGACGCTTCCGCATCGAGCACGCGCAGCACCTGCGCCTCGAAGACGTCACCCGGATCGCGCGCACCGGGGTGATTCCCTCGATGCAACCATATCACGTGGCGGATGATGGTCGCTGGGCGTGGAAGCGCATCCGTCCGGCGCAGATGGCTGGCACGTATGCCTTCCGCTCGCTGCTCGATGCCAAGGCGAAGCTCACTTTCGGTTCCGACTGGACCGTGGCCCCGATGGATCCGCTGTTGGGGATCTGGGCCGCCGTCACCCGCCAGACTCTCGATGGAAAGCATCCCGGTGGCTGGTTGCCGGAGCAAAAGATCACGGTGGAGGAAGCCCTGCGCGCCTACACGGCGACCAACGCCTACGCCACCTTCGGGGAGTCGAGGCGCGGGACGTTGGCGGTGGGCAAGCTGGCCGACTTCGTGATGATCGACCGCGACCTCCGGAAGATCCCGGCCGACAGCATCCGAACCGCGAAGATCCGGACGACAGTGGTCGGCGGCCGGATCGTCTTCTAGCGCTCTGCTTCCCTCCCGGCCGCCCTCGGGCCATCTTTTCGGGATGGCAACCCGTACGCAGTCCCGGCCCAAGGCCGCCACCAAGCTCGACAAGGCCGATCTCCTCGAGTTCTTCCGCCTGATCGTGCTCTCCAGGCGGCTCGACGACAAGGAAATCCAGCTCAAACGGCAGAACCGGATCTTCTTCCAGATTTCCGGCGCCGGCCACGAGGCGGTGTTGGTCGCCGCGGCGAAGGTCTTCCGCGCCGCCCACGACTGGTTCTACCTCTACTACCGCGACCGGGCGATCTGCCTCGGCTTGGGGATGACCGCTACCGAGCAGCTCCTCTCAGCCGTGGCGGCAGCGGATGATCCCAATTCCGGTGGTCGGCAGATGCCGTCGCACTGGGGTCACAAGGATCTCAACATCGTCTCGGTCTCGAGCCCGACCGGGACCCAGTTTCTGCAGGCCGTGGGTGCCGCCGAAACCTGGCTGCGCGCCTCGTCCGACCCGCGAACTGCCGAGCTGACCCCCGGTGACGAAGTCGTCCTCTGCACCACCGGCGACGGCACCACGAGCGAGGGAGAGTTCTGGGAGGCGATGAACTCCGCCTGCAACCTGAAGCTCCCCGTGGTGTTCCTCGTGGAAGACAACGGCTACGCCATCTCGGTGCCGGTCGAGGTGAACACCGCCGGTGGATCGATTTCGAAACTGGTCCAGTCGTTCCCGAATCTGCTGGTGATGGAAGTCGACGGCTGCGACCCGCTCGCCTCGTACGACGTGCTCCTCAAGGCGCACGACTACGCCCGGCAGCGCAAGGGTCCGGCGCTGGTCCACGCCAAGGTGATCCGGCCATACTCGCACTCGCTCTCCGACGACGAAGTGCACTACCGCACCCTCGAGGAACGCGACCGTGATGCCGCGCGGGATCCCTTCATCACGTACCCACGGTATCTGCTCGAACAGGGTGTCGCGACCGAAGCGGAGCTGGACCTGATTCGCGCCCAGGTGGACGAGGAAGTGAACGTCGCGACCGAGGTGGCACTCACCTCGCCGCAGCCGGCGCTCTCGACGATCTACGACTATGTCTACTCACCCGATGTCGACCCGACAGGCGAGCCGTTCGATACCGAGGACGACCCGCAGTTCGTGGGTGAGCCCACCACGATGGTCGACCTGTTGAACACCTGCCTCAAGGACGAGATGGCGCGCGATCCGCGCATCCTCGTGTTCGGACAGGACGTCGCCGATGCCTCTCGCGAGTCGGCGCTCCCCGTATTGAAGGGGAAGGGGGGTGTGTTCAAGGTGACCTGGGGTCTGCAAAAGCAGTTTGGCAGCAACCGCGTCTACAACTCCCCGCTCGCCGAAGCGAACATTGTCGGCCGCGCGATCGGCCTGGCCACGCGAGGGATGAAGCCGGTCGTGGAGATCCAGTTCTTCGACTATATCTGGCCGGCGTATATGCAGCTGCGCGATGAGCTCGCCCTGATGCGCTGGCGCTCCAACAACACCTTCAGCTCCCCAGTGGTCATTCGCGTGACCTACGGCGGCTATCTCAAGGGTGGCGCGGTGTATCACTCACAGACCGGCGCCGCGATTTTCACTGGCGTGCCGGGGCTGCGGGTGATCTGCCCGAGCACGGCACTCGATGCCAACGGGCTGCTCCGGACCGCGATCCGTTGCGAGGATCCGGTACTCTTCCTCGAGCACAAGCACCTCTATCGCCAGGCGTACAACAAGGGCGCCTATCCCGGCCCGAACTTCATGATCCCGTTCGGCAAGGCCAAAGTCGTCCGCGAGGGCACCGACGCCACGGTGATCACCTACGGCGCCGTGGTACAGCGCACGGTGCAGGCGGCGAAGGAGCTGGAGGAGGCGACGGGACAGCGAGTCGAAGTGATCGACCTCCGATCGCTCAATCCGGTGGACTGGGAAACGATCGCGGCATCGGTCAAGAAGACCAACCGTGTCATCGTCGCCTATGAAGACTCGCTCTCCTGGGGCTACGGCTCGGAGATCAGCGCCAAGATCGCCGACGAGATGTTCCACTGGCTCGATGCCCCAGTGCGCCGCGTCGCCGCCACCGACACCTTCGTCGCATACGCGCCGGAACTGGAGGACGTGATCCTGCCGCAGACCTCGACGCTCAAGGCCGCAATGCAGGAGATTCTCGCGTACTGATCCGTCATCCATCATCCTAGAGCGCTTCCCGCAGCTCCGCCGCGACGTCAATCGCATTGTCCACATCACGGCTCAGCGCCCTCGCTTGCTGCGTCGCCTGCGTCAGGTCGTTGAGCACGGCACCAACGCCACTCTGGCGCAACCGGAGGATGTCGAAGCGGAGGTTCTGCATCGCCAGGACGCAGCTGTCGAAGCGATCGGCAATCTGGGTCCGGCGTGTGCTGAGGTCACTGCGCGCCTGCCGCTGCCGCTCCAGCATTGTGACCTGGCGGTCGCGCTCCTCGCTCTCGGGACGGGCCCGCACTTCGGCGAGCCGCACATCGATCCGCAGCCCTTCGTCGCCGCCCAGGGCGGCGGCGTCCATCGCATTGAGTGCCTGCGCCAGGTCGACCGCCCGGTCGTGCAGCCCCTCGACCGTCTGGATCATCTCGGGCAACAGATCGCGGTCGGTGTCACCCAGCTTGGCCCAGAGCGTCAGGATGGCGATCCGATCGCCGTGCAGCTGCATCATCCGGTCGTATTGCGTGCCGAACTCCGCTCGGCTCGGCGCGGCCAGACTCTTCACACCCTTGATCTTCTTGATCGAGCCACCACCGCTGATGGCATCGGGAGCGTCGGGGCGATGGAGCACATCGCGCCAGGAGTAGCCGGCCTGCCACAGGTCGGAGTAGCGCTTGAACAGTCCGAATGACATCCCCGCAAGCGGAAAGAGGAACCACGGCGAGTGCAGGCCGGTGAAAATATTCAGCATGAAGAGCCCACCGTTGACCGCGGCGAACTTCGCAAACTCCGCCCGGGCCCGGCGCACTACCACCGGTTCGCCGGTCTCCGGCAGTGGCAGTTCGTTCTTCCCTCTCCGGCGCGCCTCTCGCGCTTCGCGCGCCGCATCGCGGGCGCTGAGGCCACGGCTCTCGGCGCGTGCCGGGAGGTTGCCCGTCGCGCCGCCGCGCGCCGAAGGTCGATCGCCCGCCTGCGGCCGCGCGGGGCGCGACGATATCGGCGGCCGGGCAGTGCTGGAGCGGTCAAGCGGACGCGGGGATGGTCGCTCACCCAGCGGACGTATCGGCCGGCCGCCGGCCCGACCGGCCGCTGTCTGCGGGCGGGTCTCGGCTTTCCAGCCGAGGCCGGTGGGGCGATACCCCGAGACGTTGCGGCTCTCGAGCGACCGCCGCAGTCCGTCGGCCGACGGCCAGCGGTTCGTCGGATCCTTCTCGAGACAACGGGCCACGGCGAGGGAGAGGTCTTCCGGGACGTCGGGAAACTTCTCGTGCAGCAGTGGCGCCGGCTCGGTGATGTGCTTCATCAGGATGCCGGCGACGGTGGGCGCGTTGAACGGCAACTCACCCGAGAGCATCTGGAAGGCCACCACGCCGAGCGAGTAGAGGTCACTCCGGCCATCGATCTCGCGCTCGCCCGCCGCCTGCTCCGGCGACATATACGACGGCGTGCCGATTGCCATTCCGGCGCTGGTGAGCGTAGCGTTGCTGGTGCCCGACATCGCCTTGGCGATACCGAAGTCCGTCACCATCACGCGGCCGCGGGTGCCCTCGAGCAGGATGTTGTCTGGCTTGATGTCGCGGTGGATCACGCCCTGACCGTGTGCCGCCGAGAGCGCGTCGGCAGTCTCTTTCATGATCCTGCGCGTCTCTTCGGCAGGCACTCGACCTCGTCGTCGGATCCGGGCCGCGAGCGATTCCCCCTCGATCAGCCCCATCACGAAGTAGACGATTCCCTGACCTTCGCCGACGTCGTGAATCGGGACGATATGCGGGTGTGCCAGCTTGGCCGCAGTCTGCGCCTCGCGCGTGAAACGCTCCCGGATGTCCCGCGAAAACGCGAGCTCTGGCGGCAGCACCTTCACCGCCACGCGCCGCTGCAGGCGCTCGTCACGTGCGCGGTAGACCACACCCATTCCGCCCCGGCCGATCTCGCCCTCGATCGTATAGGCGTCGCCAAGCGCCTCCTTCAGGAGCGTCGGCAGCGAGTGCTGGGCAGAATCGCTCATCAAGGACCTTGGGTGGCAGATCAGGTTGGCCAGACTGACACTAACCTCTGAATTTGCACAGAGATGCACCTGCGAGCAATGTGCCGCCCGAAGCCTGCCGCGCTGACAGCCCCCAAAGGAGCTTTCCGGGGATCCCAGTCCGACTGGCGGGCGTACTATCAGAGAGCCAGCCACGACGGCAGGAAATCCGCCCCGCCGGCTGGCACGGTGGATGCGCTCACGGTCCCACCGGCCCCGACCGGCCATCCGACCCTGGATGTTTCGTCGGCCTACTGGCAAGGAGATCCGCTGTGTCTGAACGACTGACCCTCCCCGTCCTGCCCCTCCGGGACGTTGTCCTCTTTCCCGGAGTGACCGCGCCGATTGGCGCTGGCCGCCCGATGACCATCAAGGCGATCGAGGCCGCGCTCGCCTCGCCCGAGAAGCTGATTTTTGCTGTCGCCCAGCGTGAGAACGTCGAAGGGGTTTCTCCCGAAGGGCTGCACGCCATTGGGACCATTGCCCGGATCGGCCAGCTCCAGCGCGGGATGTCCGGGATGCAGCTCCTCCTCCACGGCGAACGGCGCGGGATGACCGTGACGATGACCGAGGAGAACGGCCACCTGGTGGCCGCCGTGATGCCGATGGAGGACCTCCCGCCAGTCAATGACGCCGATGCGTCATTCGTGGCACTCCATAAGGAGCTGCGTGCTCGCGCCGCCGAGCTGGGGCAGAAGTCTGGCCTGCCGGAAGAGGTGGTGCAGCAGGTGCTCAACGGCGTCGACGAGCCGGGTCGCTTTGCCGACCTGGTGGCTGGCTACCTCGATCTCGAGGCCCGGCAGCGCCAGTCGTTGCTCGAAACCGTGGCTGTCGATGAGCGGCTCCGCCGTGTGCTCGTGCAGGTCCAGCGGCAGATCTCGGTGCTCGATGCCCAGGAAGAGATCAAGACCCAGGTTCAGGAAGAACTCGGCGATCGTCAGCGCGAGATCTACCTGCGCGAACAGCTGAAGACGATTCGTCGCGAACTCGGTGATGAGGACGAGGCCGGTGAAGTCGATGAGCTCGAACAACGGCTCGAGGCCCTCGTATTGCCAGAGGACGCCCGCAAGGAAGTCAATCGGGAGCTCGGGCGCCTGCGCCGCATCGGTCGCGAGTCGATGGAGTCGCAGGTCATCCGGACCTATCTCGAACACGTCGCCGAACTGCCGTGGAACGACCGCACCGATGAGCGCCTCGACCTTTCTGAGGCGAGCCGGATTCTCGACTCCGATCACTACGCCCTCGGCGATGTGAAGGACCGGGTGCTGGAGTTCCTTGCTGTGCGCACCCAGCGCGCGAAGCGCGCGGCGCACGGCGAGGATCCCGAGACCAGCACGCCAGTGTCAGCCAGCGAGCTGCCGGTCGAGGGAGTTCCTGTCGACCCCGAGGAGGCCAGCAAGCGATCGCCGATCCTGCTCTTCGTCGGCCCCCCCGGTGTCGGGAAGACCTCGGTGGCCAAGAGCATCGCCCGCGCGATGGGACGGAAGTACGTCCGGATCTCGCTTGGTGGCGCGCGGGACGAGGCCGATATCCGTGGCCACCGGCGGACCTATGTCGGGGCGATGCCAGGCCGCATCATCCAGGGGATGAAGCAGGCCGGGACGCGCAACCCGGTCTTCCTCCTCGACGAAGTGGACAAGCTCGGGGTCTCTTTCCAGGGCGATCCGGCATCGGCGCTGCTCGAAGTGCTCGACCCGGCACAGAACGATTCGTTCACCGATCACTACCTCGGGATTCCGTTCGATCTCAGCGAAGTGCTGTTCGTCGCGACGGCGAACTTCATCCAGAACATCCCCGGTCCGTTGCTCGACCGGATGGAAGTGGTGGAGTTCTCGGGCTACATCGAAGCCGAGAAAGTCGCCATCGCCGAACGCTACCTGGTGCCGCGCCAGATCGAGGAGAACGGACTCACCACGGAACAGATCTCCTTCACGGGCCCGGCGTTGCTCGAACTGGTGCAGCGTTACACCCGTGAGGCGGGTGTGCGTCAGTTGGAGCGCGAGGTCGGCAAGGTCGCCCGGAAGGCTGCCCGCCGCATCGCTGATGGTGGGGCCGCAGTGGTCGAAGTGACTCCGGCGCTGGTGCGCGAATTCCTTGGCCGCCCGAAACTGCACCCCGAGAAGAAGTCAGGTGTCGATCAGGTGGGCACCGCCACCGGGATGTATTACACCCCGATGGGCGGCGACATCATGTTCGTCGAGGCATCGTCAATGCGAGGCAAGGGTGAGCTGGTGCTCACCGGCCAGCTCGGCGACGTGATGAAGGAGTCGGCACGAGCGGCGTGGACCTACGCCAAGGCCCACGCGGCGGCGCTGCATATTCCGGAGGAGATGTTCGACCGCGACTTGCACATCCACGTCCCGGCCGGCGCCATCCCCAAGGACGGCCCCAGTGCCGGTATCACGATGGCTACGGCGCTGGTCTCGGCGCTTTCGGGTCGTGAAGTGCGTCACGACATCGCGATGACCGGCGAAGTGACCCTGCGGGGTCGCGTCCTGCCCATCGGCGGTGTGAAGGAGAAGTTGCTCGGCGCCCTGCGCGCCGGTATCACCCGAGTCGTGGTGCCGAAGGACAACGAATCCGACCTCGATGACCTGCCGGCCGAGGCCCGGAAGCGGCTCGAAATTTATCCGGTAGAAGAACTGGGTGAGGTGCTCGCGCTCGCATTGCGCGATGTGCGCTACTCCGAAGGGAAGCTGCTCTTCGGCGACGAGAATCCACGGGATGTCGTGGCGTTGAGTGCGCCGTTCAAGCACTAACAGCAGGATGGGATGATGGAGATGGGATGATGGATGATAGATAACAGCAAGGGCCAGCATCCCACTGAGGTGACGGCCCTTGAGTTTCTATCCATCATCCATCATCCATCATCCATCACCCCATCTCCACCCGATCGCGCCCCGAGCTCTTCGCTCGATATAACGCCCTGTCGGCGGCTGACGCCACTTCAGTCGCCGACTTGCCGGAGCCAGGAAAGGTTCCCACTCCGATGCTGACCCGCATCGACACCGGATCGCTGTTG
>JANLPG010000022.1:0-3321 GCA_031367105.1 Gemmatimonadota bacterium
GCCGAGGGCGACACCGATGCTGGTCAGTTGGTGCGCCCCGGTGGACTCGGTGACCGCTTTGGCTACACCAAAGTCCATCACCATCGCGTGCCGGCCGGAGAGGAGGATGTTTTCCGGCTTGATGTCGCGGTGCACCACGCCACCCTTGTGCGCGGCGGCGAGGGCATCGGTGATCTCGCCGAGGAGGCGCACCGCCTCGTGGACCGGCAACTCGCCGCCGCGAGTGAGGCGGTCGCGCAGCGTCTCGCCGTCGACGTACGGCATCACCTAGTAGAAGAAGCCGTCTGCCTCGCCGGAGTCGAGCAGGCCGAGGATGTGCGGGTGCTGCAGCCGGGCGGCCACCGCAATCTCTCTGGCAAAGCGCTCGGAGCCGAGGGTCGCCGAGAGCTCCGAGCGCAGCACCTTGATGGCAACCTTGCGCTGGTGCTTGAGGTCTTCGGCGAGGTAGACCGTGGCCATTCCACCAGTGCCGAGCTGGCGTTCGATGCGGTAGCGGTCTGTCAGGGCCGCGGCGAGGCGTTCGGCGACCGTGCTCATCGTGGCAGCTGCCGCGTGAGTTCCGTCGTGAAACCCTCCACGTAGACCAGCCGACCGTTCTTCTGGTCCGTATGCTCGCGCGCGACGTTGAGCACGATGAATCGCTGCCCGCCTGGGTGGACATCGTACATGCCCTGGGCGGACGAGATGTTGAACAGCTTCGTCACGCGATCGACAGTGAACTCCGGCGTCGTACGGATGCCTGCAACCATGAGGTCACCGGCTTCACTGACGAAGAACAGCTCGTCCCCCTTTGCACTCCACCGCGGCGCTACTCCACCACTCGTTGACACCATCACTTTCCGCGACTCCAGTGAGTGGAACGGCCGAACGTATACGTCATACCTGCCGTTTTCCCCCGACGCATACGCGAGCCAGTTCCCGTCGCGAGACAGCGCTGGACCGAACGCCCCCGTTGGGGTGGCGAAGAGCGGCATCGGTTGACTGTCCACACCGGGGCGAATGCTCTGCAGGTGAGTCTTCCCGAAGCCGTCGCGCGCCGTTTCCGTCACCAGCGTCTGACCATCCGGAGTGATGGCAAGCGCCTGGAACCCACGGGCCGAGCGTGCGATCGTCAGGGAGTTCCCACTTCCATCTGCACGCCGCCGCCGCAGCTCCGAACCTCCGTTGGCCGTGTAGTAGATATCGAGTCCGCCGGGGGACCACAGTGGATTCCTGCTGTGGGCCAGTTCGCTGCTGATCATCTGGCTTGAACCGCCCCCAAGCCGCTTCACCCAGATCCGGTGGAGATCGGCAGACACGGATGGTCGCACGACGTCCATCGCCACGCTCGCGCCATCGGGCGAAAGGACCAGCGAGGACACCTGCCCATGCTCCGCGACGGTATCGATCACCGTGGCAGATCCGCTCCGTGACATCCAGGACAATTCCGTGACCGCGGTGCTGTCGGCACTGGTGACGTACAGCAGGTTGCCGCCCGGTGACAGCGAGAAGTCGGCTGAACCGAACGAGCCCACGGCGAGACCGGAGCGCAGCACGACGGATTGCCCGCTGAGCTCAAGTGTCCCGAGGTCGAATCGCTGTGCGAGCAGTTCACCTGCAGCCGAGACCCAGAGCAGATGGCTGGTGGGGCTGTATCGCGCCACGAGGCCGTGCAGCAGTTCCCGGCGCTTGCCGCTCTGCAGGTCGAGCACGACGATGGAATAGTTCGAGAGTGGCTCGCCCACGCGTCGAATGCGCATGAGAACGCCTCGACCACCCGGCAGTGCCGCGGGCCACGAGACGCCGGACTCTCCGGCGGCGCTGTCGAGCACCATCATCATCCTGTAGTCACTACCGTCGGGACGGATGCGAGCGAGCCCGGAGCCCGCATCGAAGTAGATGAACCCGTCCGCCGACCAGGCGAGACCGCCACCCGACGCCGACGGGAGCGGGATGGTCCGGGCCTGCCCCCCCTTTGTCGAAATGATCCGCAAGCCGAACGGGTTGAACGTCGTGAACCCGATTTCCTGTCCGTCCGGAGAGTACTCGGGACTCGTGGCCCCCTCGGATCCGGCGATGGGCGTTGCAGCGAGCGCGTCGAGCGGTCGCAGGAAGAGTTGGCCGCCGGAGCCGACGTACACAAAGGACTTCCCATCCGGAGCATACTGGAGGCGCACGCCGGCGGACGAAGACAATGACTGCGAGGGTGGCAGGGCGACGGCAAAGGTGGACGTTTCCGGGCCGGCCCGCTGCGGATCCCGCATGCCCAGCCAGATGGCCGCCGCGGTGCTCGCGATGGCGACCAGGCCGACAACCAGCAGCACCGGGTCGCGCAGCCGCTGGACCGGCCTGCCCCGGATGGCACCGGCCTCGCCAAGGCCGAACGCGGGATTCACCAGCGCCTCGGCGAATGCACGTGCGCTGTCAAACCGGTCCGCGGGCAGCTTCTCAAGGGCATGGGCCAGGGCCGCGGCCACGTTCGCCGGCACCGCCTTCCGGTACCGCGTCACCAGCTCCGCCGGCTCGGCGATGATCTTCATGATGATCTGCTGCGCCGAGCCCCCCAGGTGCGGCGGCTGGCCCGCCAGCATCTCGTAGAGCACGCTGGCCAGCGAGTACACGTCGCTGCGCCCGCTGATCTCCTTCTCGGCCGTCGCCTGCTCGGGACTCATGTAGTGCGGCGTCCCCAGCGAGAGCCCCGTCTCGGTCATCCGCCCCCCGGCCGCCGCACTCAGCGCCAGCGCGATGCCGAAGTCCATCACCATCGGCCGGCCGTCGTGCAGCAGGATGTTCTCGGGCTTGATGTCGCGGTGGATCACCCCGTGCCGGTGGGCATAGTCCAGGGCGTCGGCCACCTCGCGCGCGATCCGCACCGCCTCCTCCACCCCGCACTGCGTCTCCCGATTCAGCTTCTCGCGGATCGTCTCGCCCTGGATATACGGCATGACGTAGTAGAGGAAGCCCGCGGCCTCGCCGGAATCGAACAGCGGCAGGATGTGCGGATGCTGCAGCGCGGCCGTGGTCTTGATCTCCACGATGAACCGCTCGGCGCCCAGCACGGCCGCGAGCTCCGGCTTAAGCACCTTGATCGCCACCTTGCGATCGTGCTTTATGTCGTGCGCGAGGTAGACGGTGGCCATGCCACCCTGCCCAAGCTCGCGCACGAGGCGGTAGCGGTCCGCGAGCGCTGCAGCGAGCCGCGCCATCGCTTCACTCACTTCGCCCCCTTCCGCGTGCGCCTTGGCGCGGTGGTGTTGTCGCGCAGCCAGGCGGCCAGGCGCTGTTCGCTGATGGATCCATCCGCGACACCAACCATGACGTCCACGGCGTCGACTTCAGTCG
>JANLPG010000031.1:0-2214 GCA_031367105.1 Gemmatimonadota bacterium
ACGCAGCAGCGCGGATACGCTGAAAAATCCACCGCTCCTCGTCAACCGCTCGCGCGCACCCCACACGGTCGAGGTCTTCCTCACTGCGGCCCCGGCGCGGCTGATGCTGATGCCGGGCAAGGTCACCGACGTCTTCGCCTATAACGGCACCGTTCCCGGGCCGACGCTGGATCTGCGCGAAGGCGACAAGGTCATCGTCCACTTCACCAATAATCTCGCCGAGCCCACCAGCATTCACTGGCACGGCTTTCATCTCCCCGCGGATATGGACGGCAGCCCGATCACCCCCATCCCTGCCGGGGGAAAGAAGGACTACATCTTCACGCTCGAGCCAGGCACCGCCGGGACCTACTGGTATCACCCGCACCCCGATGTTCGCACCGGCTACCAGGTCGCCAAGGGACTCTACGGGGCAATCATCGTTCACGCGGCGAACGACCCGCTCCCGGCGCTGCCGGAAAAGTTGCTGATCCTCACCGACAACCGCTTCAACCCCGACGGCTCCTACAACTTCTCCTCGCCGCACACCCCCGAGGCGATTGTCGACGAAGAGAATGGCCGCGAGGGGAAAGTGATGCTCGTCAATGCCCAGTGGCTACCGAAGATCCAGATCCGCAGTGGCGAAGTGCAGCGCTGGCGGGTGATCAACGCCGGCGCGGCGCGAGTCTATCGCCTGCACATTCCGGGACAGACCCTGCTCCAGGTGGGCACCGACGGCGGCCTCTTCGAACGCCCGATACCGCTCAAGGATCTCTTCCTCTCGAACAGCGAGCGAGCGGAGATTTTGGTGCGCGGCACCGGGGCACCGGGCAGTACCACGGTCGTGCAGAATCTCCCCTACGACCGCTACAGCGTCCAGACCCGCCCGGCAGAGTGGAATCAGCCCCACAAACTGCTCACCCTCGCCTACACCAGGGAGTCGCGAGCAAAGCCGGTGACGATCCCAGAGCGCCTGCGCGTCATCCCGCCGCTCGATACCACCAAGGTGAAGGTGCGCCGGAACATCGTCCTGTCCCAAGGACTGATCAACGGGCGGATGATGGATATGTCGCGGGTCGATATGCGGATCAAGCTTGGTGCCACTGAAATCTGGACGATCGAAAATGTGGTCGGGATGGACCACCCCTTTCATCTTCACGGTTTTCGTTTTCAGGTGCTCGACCGCAATGGGGTGCCGGAACGGGTCCGGCGCTGGAAGGACACGGTGAACGTGCCGAAGCACGAGTCAGTCCGATTCATCGTGAACTTCGACGCCAATCCGGGGAAGTGGATGTTTCACTGCCATATCCTCGATCACGAGGATCATGGAATGATGGGGATTTTTCAGCTCAACTGAACCGGAGGGTAAGGCAATGAAGAAGCTGCGTAGTGCATCCCGTACTGTTGGACTGTTGGTACCCGTGTTGCTGCTTGCCGCCTGCGGCCCGAAGGCGCCCGCACCGGTGGCCGTCGATTCGCCGGCGGTGGCGGCAGCCGCACTGGCAACGGCGGCGAAGGAGCAGGTGCAGCAGGGTCGCGACCTCGTCATCCACCACGACTGCGGTGGCTGCCACGGTGGCGGCGCCGATCCAGCTGCCAAGGGGTGGCTTGCTGGCGTGATGAGTCCACAACAGGAGTTCCAGATCGGCGCCTGTTCCTTCGCGAACCCGAAGGCCAAGCCGTGCTTCATCACTCGGCCGCGCAACCTCACCCCCGACGACGCCACCGGCCTCGGCCGGTTCAGCGAGCGACAGATCTTCAACGCGCTGCGCTATGGGTTGCGGCCGGAAAGCACCCCGGATGTCGAGATCACGTCCACGACGCCGGGTCAAGGCAACTTCCCCGCGACGCCGCACTACCTCGCCGTGCCGATGCCGTGGACCAGCTGGCGGCATATGCCCGACAAGGATCTGATGGCAATTGCCGCGTACCTGAAGCGAGGCCTCGCCCCGGTGGTCAACAAGGTCCCCGATAGCGAAGGACCGCCCGACTTCTGGGCGTCCGCCTACACCGTGGAGAAGATCGGTTCCTATCCGGCGAAGCCGTTCCCCACCGCCAACGAGAAGGGGCAGTAGGGAAGCAGAAGGGGAAGGAGGGGGGCGCGCTTAACTTCCGGCGTCGCCCACCCCGGACAATTTGTGAACGTTCCCACAGACTGGACCACCCGCGCCGGATCGAGCGATGCCGTTGTCGCATCGATCCGGAGCGGGATGAACGTCTTCCTGCACGGCGGCA
>JANLPG010000071.1:0-3361 GCA_031367105.1 Gemmatimonadota bacterium
CAGCGGATGCAGGACGCCCGCGGCGCGATCCCGGCGAACGCCGAGGCGATGATTGGACCACCGGCCACCGCGATGGGTGAGGTGTTCCAGTATCTGGTGGAGGCCGACAGCTCTTCGTCGGCAGCGACCGACAGTCTGCGACTGTTGCAGCTCACCAATGTGCAGCAGTACATCATCCGGCCGCTGTTGCGCACGGTGCCCGGCGTCGCCGATGTGAATAGCTGGGGTGGACTGAGTCAACAGTTCGAGGTGCTGGCGGATCCCGCCCGGCTGGCGGGGTTTGGTGTGACGCTTGCCGAAGTGCGCCAGGCGCTGGCGGCCAACAACGCCAGTTTCGGCGGTGGGTACATCGAGGATCGCGGCGAACGCTTCACGCTGCGTGGCATCGGCAGGATCAGCGACACAACTGACATCGGCAATGTGGTGTTGCGCACCCGGGGCGCAACGCCGCTCTTTGTCCGCGACGTCGCACGGGTGACGATCGGTGCCGGGCGTCGCTACGGGGCGGTGACTCGCGATGGGCGGGGGGAGGCGCTCTCGGCGGCCGTTCTGATGCTCAAGGGATCCAACGGCCGCGAGGTGGTGGAGCGGGTGCGCGCGAAGCTCGTGGAGATCAGGGCCGTGCTCCCGGCAGGTGTTACGATCCGCCCGTTCTACTCGCAGGGCGACGTCGTCGATCGGACCACCATCACCGTATTCCGGAACCTTCTGGAAGGCGCTCTACTGGTGGTACTGGTCCTGCTGCTCTTCCTCCGTAACGTGCGCGCATCGCTGCTCACCGCCTCTGTCATCCCCTTGGCACTGCTGATCGCCTTCCTGGCGATGCGTTTCGGCGGGATGACCGCCAATCTGATGAGTCTCGGTGCCCTCGACTTCGGACTCCTGGTCGATGCTTCCGTTGTGGTGATCGAAAACATCGTGCGTAGGCTGCGCGCCGAGCCGACGGCATCCGCAGAGCGGCGTGCCGTGCTGGTGCGAGAGGCGGCCACCGAAGTCGGGAAGCCGGTGGTCTTCGGGGTGGCGATCATCCTCGCGGTGTACTTGCCCGTTGGTGCGCTCGAAGGGCTGGAGCGGAAGATGTTCATTCCGATGGCGTTCACCGTGTGCGCCGCGGTGCTCGGCTCACTGGTCCTGGCACTGACGTACGTGCCGGCGGTGGCCGCATCGATCCTGACACCCGCGCGGCTCGGCCCGGGCGGGACGGCGCACGACGAGGGTCACTGGTTCATCCGGTTGCGGGAGCACTATCAGCGGATGCTCGACCGCGCCCTGGCATACCCTCGCACCGTGGTGGCTGGCGCGGCGACGCTGCTGCTGGTGGCACTGGCGTCGGTCGCGTATCTCGGCTCGGAGTTCATGCCGAAGCTCGATGAGGGTTCCCTCCTGATCGAGACGCGGCGCATTCCGAGCACGTCACTTCCGCAGGGCGTGTTGGTCTCGAGCGAAGTGGAACGCACCCTGCGTCGCTTTCCGGAAGTCCAGGGGGTGGTCACCAACCTGGGGCGTCCCCAGGAAGCGACCGAGACGATGGCGCTCTTTCTCGGGGATGTGTATGTCACGTTCACGCCGCGTTCGGCGTGGAAAGCGCGCTCGATTGACGGCCTGATTGCGCGGATGGATTCGGCGCTTGCCGAGATTCCCGGGCTCGAATACGAGTTCAGCGCTCCGATGCGAATGCGGCTGGGAGAGGTGGTGTCGGGCATCAAGACTGACCTCGGCGTGAAACTCTTCGGCGATTCGCTCCCGCTGTTGCAGGCAGAGGCCGAGAAAGTCCGGGCGCTGGTGGAGCAGGTGCCTGGAGCGGAGGACGTCTCGGTGGGCGTCGGCGCAGGTGCGATGCAGGTGGAGGTTGTGCTCGACCGGGCGGCGATCGCCCGCTACGGCCTGAATGTCTCCGACGTGCAGGAGGCGGTGGAGGGGGGTGTCGGAGGCACGGAGGCATCGACGGTGCTCGATGGCCGGCGGCGCTTCCCGATCGTGGTGCGGCTTGATGTGCCATTCCGCTCCACACCCGAGGCCGTCGCGACGACGCTGATTCATACCCCTGCGGGTGGTACCGTCACGCTCTCACAGGTGGCAGCGGTACGCACCGTGGAGGGGCCCGAGACCATCAATCACGAAAACGGGCAGCGATTTGTCGTCGTGCAGGCGAATGTGCGTGGGCGGGACCTCGGCGGCTTCGTGGCAGAGGTGCGTCAACGCATTCAGCAGCGGGTGACGTTGCCGGCGGGATATTACATCGAGTACGGCGGGCAGTTCGAGAATCAGGCCCGCGCCACCCGGCGGCTGGCGCTGATCGTGCCGGTGGTGCTGCTGGCCATCGGCGGGTTGTTGTTTGCATCATTCGGCGCGATGCAACCGACGCTCCTGGTGATGCTGAACGTCCCGTTCGCGCTGGTCGGGGGGATTGCGGCGCTCTGGTTGCGGGGGCTGCACCTCAATCTGAGTGCACTGGTGGGGATGATCGCCGTGTTCGGGGTGGCGATCCTGAACGGGCTGGTACTGATCAGCTACGCTGGCCAGCTGCGAACCGCCGGACGCTCAGCGAGCGAGGCGATACGGGAAGCAGCGCTGGTGCGCCTGCGGCCGGTGCTCGCGACGGCCACGGTGGCGGCAGTCGGTTTCCTGCCGATGGCGCTCTCGAGCGCATCGGGCGCCGAGGTGCAGCGGCCGTTGGCGACGGTGGTGATCGGGGGAGTGATTTCGTCGACGTTATTGACGCTGGTGGTGTTGCCGACGGTGTATGGGTGGCTCAGCTCGCGTGAGCGTCAGTCAGCGCGTTGAGGTTGCGGCGCCGGACCTCCGGCGCCGCGCTTCAGGCTTTCGGCAAGGGATTGCCAGCACTGCCCTACGGGCAGCTAACCGTCGGGTTCCAACTGGCGAAGATGCCGCTCGGGTTGTGCTGGAAGATCCACACGTGCAGCTCGTAATGCTTTCCGAACGGTGGGTGGTCGCTGAGCGGGACGTCCGCGCCGAACAGAGTGGGCGGTGCGGCGGTCGCGCCGCCGTTGGCTGCGTCCCAGGTCGACTTCAGCACGAAATACTCGACCCCGGTCAGCCGGAACTCGCCATTCGGGCGCTTCTCATAGAGCAGCACATCAGGCTTGAGGAGGGCGATTTCCGCATCGTTCCGGAGCACGGAATTCACGGCGTGGTAACCCATTGCGCCGAGCGTCGGATTGCTAATGCACCGCGTCTCGATCCGGTAACCGGCGGCGATCGCCTTGTCGACATTATGGTACGGAGCGGTCAGGCGCCGGAGCTCGGCAAGCTCGGCGTTCAGGGTCGCCGATGCTCCCACGAGGGCGGCGGGTGAGGCCGCGCTGACTGTGCTGCTGGGCCCCGCGTCGGTCGCGGCGGT
>JANLPG010000097.1:0-28134 GCA_031367105.1 Gemmatimonadota bacterium
GTTGAGTGCGCCGTTCAAGCACTGACCACCATCATCCCATTTCCACGCGATCCCGTCCCGAGCTCTTGGCCCGGTAGAGTGCCCTGTCGGCGGCTGACGCCACTTCAGTCGCCGACTTGCCGGAGCCCGGAAAGGTTCCCACGCCGATGCTGACCCGCATCGACACCGGATCGCTGTTGCCGAGGACCAGCGTGGCGTCGGCCAGTGCCTGGCGCATCTTGTCGGCGATGACGCGGCCGTTGGCGGGCGGGCAGCGGCGGAGGATGATGCCGAACTCCTCGCCGCCGTAGCGCCCGAGCATATCGCTGCCGCGGATTCCCTTCTTGAAGACCCGCGCCACGTGCATCAGCACCTGATCACCGACCAGGTGACCATAGGTGTCGTTGATCCGCTTGAAGTGGTCGAGGTCGAGCATCAGGAAGGTCAGCGGTTCGCCGTGGCGGCCGGCAAACGCGATCGCGTGTTCCAGTTCCGCCATCAGCGTGGCGTGGTTGAGCACACCGGTGAGCCCGTCACGATGCACCAGTTCGCGAATCCGGCGGCCGCGCTCGGTGCGCGTGAGCACCACTTGAAGCAGGTGGCTCCGTTCGACCGGCTTCGCGAGGAAGTCATCGCCACCGGCTCGCAACCCTTCCATCTCATCCGCGAGCGAGTGGCGCGCGGTGAGGAAGACGATCGGCACCAGCGCGAGCCGCGGATCCTGGCGCATCAGTCGGGCCAGCGCGTAGCCGTCCACGTCGGGGAGGTCGACGTCCAGCAGCACCAGATCGGGGGTTTCGACCCCGAGCGCCTCACGGGCCTGCCCGGCGGTGGCGCAAATCGTCACCCGGGCATTGAGCTGACCGAGCCAGGTCGAAAAGAGCTGCGCCTGCGCCGGGTCATCTTCGACCACCACCACATTTGCCGGAGGAGCTCCGATCTGGGCCAAGGCCCGGGCGTACTGTGCCAGGCCACGGGGCAGCGTGCTGGGACCGAAGACGGCGTCGACGCCAGCCGCTGCGGTGCGCAGCCGATCGAAGCGATCGGTCGGGTCGGCGAGGACAACCGCTCGCGGACGTTCCGGGGTGGCGGCCGCCCAGTAGCGCGCCAGGGCGAGCGGATCCTCGCCCGACTCGGTGCCGATCACCACCAGATCGGGGCGCTCCGATGGCGCCACGTCCCACGGGTCGACATCGCCTTCGCGAATATCAACCACGAAACCGGTCTCTTCGAGCGAGCGGACGATTTCATCGCGAATGCCGGCCGGCCGCATCACCAGCAGCGTGCGCCATCCGAAACCGGGTAGCCGGCCCAGCACCATCGGCATCCCGAGATCGACCGCAGCGGTATCGAAAGCTGTCTTCAGGTCCTGAATGGATTGCTCGAAGAGGTCGGCGTCCTGCGGTGTCGGCACCGGCGGCGTGAGAATCCGGTGTTCCATCACGCGACCAACCTCGGTCACCCGCGGAAAGCCGTAGGAGCCGCCGGAGCCGGCCAGCCGATGGAAGCGCTGGCGCAGCGACTCGAGCGCATCGGGCTCGCCCGACCGGAAGGCCGCCAGATCCTTGCGAAGCTCGGCCAGCCGCGCCGGTGCCTCGCGGAGATAGTCGCGCTGCAGGGTGAGGAAGACTTCGTCGTGCTCCTCGTTCTGACTCGGCTCCACTGGTGGAAATCTCACCGCCCCTCCTTCAGCGCGATCAGGGCGCGTCTGGCGGCGGCAACGAATGCCGGGCCGCTGCCCCAGTGTCCCGAAAACTGTTCGCCGTTGCGCGCACCCACCAGCGCCGCGCGATCATCGACAACCAGCAGCACCGGATCCCCAGGCCAGTTCGGCGAGCTGACCACAGTCACGGCGATCGCTCCCATCGGGACCGGCGCCAGCGACGATACATCGAGCGCAACACCGACGCTGGCAGCCCGTCGAAGATGCGGCAACAACGCCAGGCAGCCATCGGCAGGGGCGAGGAGTTCGATCCGGCTTTCTGCCCGCGCAATCTCGTGCCCCATCAGCTGGACTGCGCCCCGCGGCGAGGCAAGCTCGACGAGGGTCGGGGTATCGGGAACGGCCAATGCTGCGAGCGACTGGCCGAGTCGTTCCATCGCCTCGCCCTGCCGATCGCTCAGCCGTGCCAGCAACGTGCTCGGTGGCTCGGGCCGAAAGCGGCGGGGGCGTCCCTCCTCGACCCGCGCTGCACCCTTGCTCACCAGCCCCTCAAGGGCGGCATAGACATTGGCGCGTGCCAAGCCGGCGGCACGCGCGATGGTGTAGCCGGTGCCGGGGCCGCCCGTCAGCAGGACCTCGTAGATCAGGCCCTCCGTCGGCGTGAAGCCGAACGGTGTCAGGTCGAGATGTCCGGACACGTCAGGAGTACTCGAGCCGCCAGCCGAGGCGCTTCGCAATCCGCGCCAGCCGGAAGGTGATGTCGGCCTGACGCGCCGTCAGGCCACCATCATCGGGCGCCAATGGCCAGCAGTGGTAGGTGATCGGTGTCCCCGCCTTGGGCTGGGAACGAAGATTCTTCGGATGCCAGACGCCATCGCCATCCAGATCCTCCAGCAGCCGCTGAAAGGCCATCACCGAATTTGGTGCAGCGAGGAGTTGGTTCTGGCCCAGGCCGGCGAGCAGCTCGATGAAGTGCAGCGCCAGCGGTACATCCTTGAGCAGCCCCTTGGAGTCGAGTTCGATCGGGTCCCCGAGCAACACGTGCATCGGCTTCATCGTCTTGCTGCCGATCGGGATCATATAGGATCGATCGGGAGCCGGCTGTGCCAGATACTGTCCGAGGCGCTCAAGAAACCCACCGCGCTCGCGCTGCAACCCTGGCATCGCCGAGAGCATTGCCAAGGACCACCAACTCGGTGGTGCTGCCTCGGGGTGCAGCTGGAAGCCGCCGCTCCGCTTGATCAGCGGGTCCTCGACCAGCGACGAGCGCAGGAATGCCGACACCGCGTTGACGACCTTATGCGCCGCGCCCCGCAGCCGCGGATCTTCCTCGCGGCCCGCCTCGGCGAGCGCGGCCGCCGCACCCTCCCGGATCAGGTTGCGGTACCAGGTGCCCGTCTTCGGCTCCTCGTCAACGGCATCCTCGAACTCGCCCAGGAGCAGTCCGTCATCATCCCGCGAGAATACCCGGAACAACACCCGGTCTGCGAGGCGAAACGGACGTGTGGTATTGGGAACACCGAGTTGCACCAGCCGGCGGTACTGCGCCACGGTGCCGACTTCTTCGATGTTCCGATTGGGATTGGGCTCGAAGGCGAGAAAATTCTCACCCCACAGTCCGGTCTCCTGCTGCCGCGTCGTGATGGCGGAAACGGGCGCTGACTGGATCAGTTCGGTCAGCGCCGCACCCAACGAGGCAGGATCGGCGCTGCCTGCCGGTGCCAATTCCGACAACGTGCGGTACCGCAGTGACGGGCCACCGTGCTCGAGCAGCCAGGTCAGGGGGATGCGATGTGTGGTGGGGAGGTCCAGGGTGCGACTCCTCGCGTGGCGCGGGATCGAGCAGGCCTGCTAACCGACCGATAAATATAGCACTTAGGCCCGGTCCGGGCCAGCCTCTCGGGGAGGATCGTTGCTGGGGATACTACGAGAGCATCTCGAGGTCAGCGGAATTCCCCCTTCAAACGGCTCTGGGGCAGACAGTTGGCTTAAGTAGTAGCAGACGGTGCTTATAGATCCAGCGGAGCGCAATTCATCAGGATCACAGTACCTGCCTTGAAGAGCCCACGCTCGCTGGTGAGCAACAACCGACCGTCGCGCAGGAAGGTGACCCCCTCCCCCTGTGGCTCGAGACCCAGGATGTCGCAGGCCGTGGGCTTCCCCATTGGCGCGAGCTTCCCATCGGGGCGGAGCGTGAAGGGATAGAGATCACGGTAGGTGCGAACCACGACGCGCTTTCCGTCGGACGCCAGCGCCATTCCGGTCACTTCTCGCCCCATCCCTCCCGCCGGGGTGATTGGGAGTGAGTCTCGCAGCACGGGCGTGACCAGCCGGCCGCTGCGCCAGGCATCAGCCGGAATGCTGAACAGGAGGACGCCGCCAGAGCGACCCTTCGTCACCAGCAGGATCTCGCCGCTGTCGGTGACGGCCATCGCCTCGACATCGTGCGGGCGGTCGGGGTAGGCTGCGCGGATCGACTCCATCCCCGTGAGCGACTGCACTCCGCTCACCAACCCGGCGCCCACGGTCGGTTCGGGTACGCGGTAGATCACCACGTCGCGGCGATGCTCACCGTTGTCGCCGGTGTCGGCGATATACACGCACTGCCCACTGCCACAGGGGCCGAGGGCGACCTCCTCCCAGTCGACGTTGCTGGCGCCCGCCACCGTGAAATCGGCCCGCAATGCTCCAGTGGTGTCGATCGCGAGCAGATCGGGGGGATTGCCGGAGTCATCGATGGTCCAGATCACGCCGGGATTCGCGCGGCTGGCGGCCGCCCCGCTCGCCTCAGCCAACCGGCGGTCGGTGAGTCTCCCGGTGATCGACACGTGGCTCGGCGGGATCATCGTCCACCCACCCGGGCTCAACGTGGTCGCGGTGGCGCTGGAGCGTAGCGTGGCAACCGCAAGCAGGCCGATCAGTACCAGGCTGGCTGTCGCCCAGCGCGCACGGCCGCTCACTTGGTGGGCGTGCGCTTGTGCAGCTCCAGCACGTAGGCCGCCAGCAATTCAGCCTCGGCGTCGGTGATCCGCGAGCCGCCGCGCGGCGGCATCACAGTGCCGCTCCTCGACTTGTCGGATTCGATCCCCGACTTGATGACGGCCGCAATCTCCCAAAGTGCCCCCTTGGTGTGCAGCCAGATCTTCCCCTCGGAGAGCCGGGTGGTGGGGCCGAGCATCCCTTCGCCCTGGACTCCGTGACAGGAGAAGCAGAGCCCCTTCCCCTCGAAGAGACGCTTCCCCTGCGCGAGCCGGAGCGCGGTGGAATCGGTGGGCGCACCCTGCGCGGCCACCGGGGAGGTCGCAGCGAAGCCGAGCAGCAGGAGGGCGGCGAGGGGGAGACGGATATCGTGCATCAAGGAAGAATAATCTCCGCCGTTGGTCGGCCCCAGTCTGGACGCTATGATTCCCGCTCCTGCCCCACCGTTATCGATTATTCAGGGAGTCGTCCGCACCACGTGAAAATCGCTATTTCTACCGGTGGTGGCGACGCCCCGGGACTCAATGCCGTCATCCGCGCCGCAGTCCTCACCGCTCACGACCGGGGCTGGGAGTGCGTCGGTATCCGACGCGGCTTCCTCGGCCTCTACGACGGCAGTGGCATCGTTCCGCTGGGACTCGAACAGGTGCGCGGCATCACCCATCTTGGCGGCACGATTCTCGGCACCACCAACCGTGGCAACCCCCTCCGCTGGCCCAAGTTGCAACCCGACGGACGGGTGATCGAAGTCGATCGCTGTGATGAGTTGATGGGAGCCTTCGCACGGGAAGGGATCGATGCCCTGATCTCCATCGGCGGGGACGGCTCCCTCGGCATCGCGGCGGAGCTCTGGCGCCGCGGCCTGAAGGTGGTGGGCGTCCCCAAGACCATCGACAACGATGTGCCGGGTACCGATTGCACCTTCGGCTTCGACACCGCCGTGAGCACCGCGACCGACGCGCTCGACAAACTGCACACGACGGCCGAGGCCCACGACCGGGTGATGGTGGTCGAACTGATGGGTCGGCACGCGGGCTGGATTGCGTTGCACAGCGGGCTCTCCTCCACGGCCGACGTGATCCTGATTCCCGAGATCCCGTTCGATATTGAAGTCGTTTGCGAAAAGCTCCGGGCCCGCGAGCGCGCCGGTCGGCACTTTTCGATCGTGGTTGTGGCTGAGGGTGCCACCCCGATCGGCGGCACGGTCACTCTGCGCGAGAAGGGGATTGCCGGAACCAGCGATCGGCTCGGCGGTATCGCCGAACTTGTTGCCCACGGTATCGCGCTACGCACCGGCAAGGAAACCCGATCGCTGGTGCTGGGCCACCTGCAGCGGGGCGGCTCGCCCACGACCTTTGACCGCCTCCTGGCGCTGCGCTTCGGCTCCGCTGCCATCCGCGCCATCGCCGATGGTGACTTCGGCACGATGGTGGCATTCCAGCCACCCAATGTGGTCCGGATTCCGATGGATCAAGTGGTGGGTCGTACCAAGACAGTACCGCTCGATTCCGGCATTATCCTGACCGCGCGCCACCTCGGCATCTCCTTCGGGGACTGAGACTATGACTCGCACGTACACCCTGCCGGCCGCTCGTGCACTCGCCTTCCTCCGGGTGGTAACCGGTCTGGGGCTTCTGCTCGCGGCCTATGGCAAACTCACGATGTTCAAGGTCGGTGGTGTTGTCCCGCTGCCGGTCGTTGCCCTGCATTGGCAGGTGGAGCTTCCCACCCGCCTCGCGGCCTGGCTGGCACAACATCCATCAGGGATGTGGACGGCGATCGTGCGCGATCTGTTGCTACCGCACGGCGCACTCGTGGCGGCGCTGATCGCCTGGTCGCAAGTGCTGGCCGGTGTGCTGCTGCTGCTCGGACTTCGCACCCGCCTGGCCGCGACCCTCGGCGTGTTGGTGTCGGTGGCGCTGGCACTCGCGGCGGGCTGGCGCGATCCGGGCGATGTGCGACCGTACCTGATGCAGGTGATGCTCTGTGTTGCCCTGCTGATCGGTGGCGCGGGCGATACCTTGGGCCTCGATGGCTGGCGGCGTGAGCGGCGGCGGGACCGCGAACTCTAGGCTGCGTCCAGACGATTGCTCAGCAGCGATCGAGGAAATTCCGGATCATCCGTACCCCGTGCTCGGTCAGCACCGACTCGGGGTGAAACTGGACGCCCTCGATCCGGTGGGTTCGGTGTCGAACCCCCATCACCGTGTCATCGTCCACGGCAATCGCCGAGAGCTCCAGCTCTGCTGGGATGCTGTCGCGGAGCACCGCCAGGGAGTGGTAGCGCGTCGCGGTCAACGGCGAGGGAATCCCCGAGAAAATTCCGCGCTGGTCGTGCCTGATCGGTGACGTCATCCCGTGGCGCGGCCGGACGGCGCGACCAACCGAGGCACCCAGCGCTGTGGCGATCACCTGATGACCCAGACAGACACCGAGGATCGGGACCACGGGCCCAAGGGTACGGACAACCGCTTGCGCCAGCTGACACGCTTCGGGCCCCCCCGGCCCCGGGGAGAGGATGATCCCCCGCGCACCGCAGGCGACAACTTCCGACAACGACAGGCCGCGGACGCGTCGCACTGAAGGCGTCTCGCCGGCTGCCTCGACATAGCTGGCCAGGGTGAACACGAACGAGTCGTCGTGGTCGAGGAGCAGGATCACACGACCTCCGCCACTGCGGCCACCAACGCCCGCGCCTTGTCGAGTGTCTCGTGGTACTCCTCGTCCGGGTCGGAACGGGCGGTGATCCCCCCGCCGGCGTGAATCGCGGCAATGCCGCCGGCGAGGGTGATGGTCCGGATCGCGACGTTGAACTCGAGGCTGCCATCACAGCCGATCCAGCCAATCGCACCGCAATAGACGCCACGGCTCACCGGCTCCAGCTGGGCGAGTAACTCGGTGGCGCGCAATTTTGGGGCGCCAGTGATCGAGCCTCCCGGGAAGGTCGCGGCCAGCAGGTCGAGCGCATCGCGATCGGGACGCAGCTTCCCGGTGACGACCGACACGAGATGATGGACCGCCGCCTGCGAGTCCAGTTGACAGAGGGCCGGGACCGCAACGCTCCCGGCCAGGCAGACGCGGGCGAGATCGTTGCGCACCAGGTCGACGATCATCACATTCTCGGCGCGATCTTTTTCGCTGGCCAGCAACTCGGCCGCGAGGGAGCGGTCGCGCGCGTCGTCGGCTCCCCGTGGGCGGGTCCCCTTGATCGGCCGGCTCTCCACGGCACCGGAGCGCCGCTCGTGGCGGAGGAAAAGTTCGGGCGAGACACTGAGGACGTGGTGGGTGTCGTGGGCGAGAAAGGCGGCCATCGGGGCGGCGGCGTGGCGACGCATTGCCCGATAGAGCGCGAGCGGCTCACCGGCGAAGGGTGCGATGAATCGCTGCGAAAGATTGGCCTGGAAGAGTTCGCCGGCGGTGATATGGTCAACGACCACCTGCACCGCGGCACGATAGCTCGTTGGGGTGAAATCTCCGGTCAGCCCGGGTGGCGCGGAGGCGAAGGCGGTGATTGGCGTTCCCGGGATGCGGAGGGGAGGCGTTGTGAGCGTCGCTGGGCGCGTGCGGCTGGGGATACCCACACCACGGAGCCAACCCAGCACGACTTCGGCACGAGCCGAGGCCCGCGTCACGTCGATCCGTCCGGATGCATCCACGCCGCTGCTTACCAGCCACACTCCAGCGGTCTCGTGATCCCAGGCAATGACCCAGTCGTAGAGCCCGAGTGCGACGTCGGGCAGCCGCAGGTCGTCACGGGCCGCTCGCGGCATCCGGTCGAAAGCGCTGCCGAGTTCGTAGCCTAAAGCGCCGATCCAGCCGCCCTGGAACGGCGGGAGCGCAGGATCGCGAGGGAAATCTTCGCGCACGGTCGTGCGGATCGCGTCTTGTGCCGCGACCCAACCGGTTGCATCGACATCGATCGTGGCGACTGGGTCAGCGCTCAGGTAGCTGTAGCGGCCAAGCTCCGGCGTGCGACGTGCAGCGTCGAGCAGTGCGAGGCGGGGGAGCGACGCCAGCAGGGCGAGGAGTTCGATCGGATCCGGACTCGGATCCAGCGGCACTACGATGGGGGCGTGCAGTACCGTTACTCGCCGCGGCTCAGCTGGTGATCCACTCGATCGGCTGATCGTGGACCAGTCGCTCGATCCGGGCCGCGAGTGCGAGATCGCGGTCGGTGACCCCGCCGGCGTCGTGACTCTGCAGCCGGACCTCGACCCGGCCCCAGTGGACGCCAAGATCGGGATGGTGGTCGGCCGCTTCGGCGAGGAAGGCAATGGCATTGACCAGCAGCATCGTGGAACGCCACCCATCCGTGGGATAGTCGCGTGTCAGCCAACCGTCGGCGAATGCCCAGTCGGGAAGGGTCTCGAGCCATACGGCGATTGAAGCGACATCGTGGGCGGGGAGCTTGCTGGTCATTGACATCCTCGGGGGAATGGATCGGGCGTCAGCCCAGCGACTCGCTATAGGTCGCGGTCTGTCCGAAGGATTCTTCGATCTCGATCTGCAGAAAAGTGAGTTTTGTTCCCTCGCTCGCCAGATCGTCACGGACATTGATCGCGAGCCACTCGGCAATCATTTCCGCGGTCGTGTTCGCGATGGGCATCATCGCGCAGTCCTTGGTGGGGAACTGGTACGTCTGCAGTCCGAAATATTCCACGAAGGTCATCGCGCCATCAGTGCGATAGGCGAGCTTCGGATTGCGGGTGGGCAAGAGCACCCGGTGGTCAATCGAGTCGACGTATTTTCGGACGATCCGCTTCAGAATGGCGAAATCGACAACGAACAGGCACTCGGCGTCAATCGGGCCTTCGACGGTGATGCCGACGCGGTAGTTGTGCCCGTGCAGGGACTCGCAGGTGTGCCCGCGATACGTGATAAAATGTGCCGATGAGAAGACCAGATAGTCCTTGCTCACGGTGACACGAAACGTTCCCACTGCCTGCCCCCGCTGAAGTCCCACACCGCCTCGACACCCGATCGCGAGGGACGAACATACCACGCCGGAACGCCCGCCGCAGAGGTCACCTGTCCTCCATCCGGGACGATGGCCGCCGGTCAGGGAATCGACAACTCCTTGCCGTAGCGGGATTTGCAGAGTGGCACGGCACTGGCCTCTGGGGGAGTGTTAGCCGTCACACCAATTCCTGGAGGACCTCGTGCGCTCCCCTCTCTTTGCCACCGTACCGCTCGCGCTCCTGCTCGCGGCCGCCCCTGCCCAGGCGCAGATGTCGGTCGGCGTACATATCGATATTCCGATCATCGGCCACGGCAACGGCGGGCAGTATGGCCGCGGGCCAACTCGCCAGGTGCGGGTCTACGAGTACCCCCCGGTGCCTTACGGTCAGTGGAAGAAGCATTACCGGAACTGGAACCGCGAGACCCTCTACGTCTACGACGGTCGGTACTACGACTATCCGGTGCGCGGCGGGCGAGTGGTCTATGTCTACCGGGACAACGACCGCTATTTCTGGGGTCCGGGCGATGGCGACTGGAATGACTGGGATCGCTGGGATGGCGGCCGGAATGTCCGCTACGACCGTCACGACCGCGACGATGGTGACGATCGCTACGACCGCAACTACCGGTATGACCGCAACGGCAACGGCCACGATGACCGCTACGAGTATCGCGCCCGCCCGGTACAGCGCGACAACCGCAGCGATCAGGACCACCAGCGCAACCAGGTCTATCAGGGCTACCCGAACAGTCGCGACGATCAGGTTGGGCGGGGCGGCCAGGAGAACCGGGGTGACCAGGGCAATCGTGGCAACAAGGCCGACCGCGGCAACAAGGGGCGCGGTGGTGATGCGAATCGGGGTCAGGAGCAACGGGGCGGCGGCCGCGGACGGCGCGGAAACTGAACCGCTAGTGAGCGATATGCTCGCCGGTGATGGAAACCGGCGGCAGTTCACCGGTCAAGCGCAGGGATAGATTCCACAGGCGAGCCCCGAGGACTGCGTCGTGCGAGATGAGGGAGGAGGTCGCGGGGCGCACTTTCTTGAAGTACCGCCCGGTGACGCCTTCGACGTCCGCCGACGTCGCGAGGTAGGTTGGCGTGGCGGCGCCTTCGGTTGGCGAGATCGTGAATCGCCGCACCACCGGCCAGAGCCAGCGGAGCCACCAGCGGTTGAAGCCGCCCTCCAGGAGCTGGGTTTCGACGACCCCCGGATGGCAGCAGTTCACCGTGACGCCGGTCCCTTCGAGGCGATGGGCGAGATCGTAGCAGAACATCACGTTCGCGAGCTTGGACCGACCATACGCGGTCACCCCGTTGTATCCCTTGGTGCTCTCCCAGTCTTCCGGATCGGTCACCCGCTGATGTGACTCGGAAGCCACCATGATCACGCGCGAGGGCGCACTGGCCTTCATCAGCTCGGTCAGCGCATTGGTCAGGATGAATGGTGCCAGGTGATTGACCGCGAAAGTGGCCTCAATATTGTCGGGAGTCACGCCCCGATTCAGGAAGAAGGCGCCGGCATTGCTGACGAGCACATCGAGGCGGTTGTGCCGTGCCTGAACCTCGCTTGCCAACTGCCTGACTTCGGCCTGAACCGCGAGGTTGGCGACCAGCACTTCGACATTGCGGTTTCCGGTCGCGGCGACGATTTCCTTGCCGGCAGCCTCGCCGGCAGCGCGATCCCGGCAGTGGAGCAATACCGTTGCTCCCTGACGTGCGAGCGCCTCGGCCGTGGCACGGCCGATTCCGCGATTGGCGCCGGTAATCAGACAGATCTTGCCCTGCATTCCGCCCCCCTCGAGCCTGGCCTCCGAACGGGGCAGAATATAGCGGTGGCCGGCCCCGCGGGGGCCTCCCTCGCCCCACGACCTCCAGCGACCGCCCGTCTGTATAAGTTGTTCCCGTGAAAGTCACTCGCGACCACGTGCTCCCGCCGGATCCCGACGCCTACCGCCGCGCGGAGCATCCGCGCGGCCGCGTCATCGTCATCGCGCCAACGCGCGCCGCCTGCGAGACGATCGAGCTGGCCCTCGTCACCCACATTGAGACGGTGCTGCAGCGACAGCACGGAAAAGAACTCGACCAATGGGCGCGCGACGGCAAGGCGTTCGGCATTGTCGCCGGAACCGGGACCGGCAAGACACTCGGCATCCGGCTGATTGCCGAAGCGATCTTGCGCGAACCGCTGCTGGTCGGGGTCGTCAACCGCGAGCGGGAGGCCACACCCGAAACCGCGCGCTGCAATGTGGTGGTGGTCACCACGGGAATCGCCAGGCGCTGGCTGACCGACGACCTTGTCCGCTCCATCGACACCCTGGTGGTCGACGAAATCCACCAGACGTCCGCTGAACTCGAACTCTGTCTGGCGCTCGGCAAGCGGGTTGGGTGCCGATTCATCTGGCTTTCCGCCACCGTCGATCCGGCCTTCTATCGGCACTATCTCGCGAGCGACGAGGTGCTCGAAACCAGCGCCTTCGATCCGGCGCTGAAGGCGAACGTCACCGTCGTGCCGAAGCAGCCGGAAGCGTTCCTCGATGATCGTATGGTGCGCCAGTTCATCAGTCAGCGGCGTGGCGTCGCCGTCTTCCTGCCGACCCGGGCGGAGGTCGAGCGGCTCGGCGAGGGCCTCAGCGCCAGATTTCCCCGGCTCAGCGCGGCCTTCTATCACGGTGGCCAGCCCATTCGGGTGATCCGGCCATTTCTGGAAGGCGACGTCAAGAAACCCTACCTCCTCGCGATGACGGCGGCGGGACAGTCGGCGCTCAATCTCCCCGGCCTCGATACCGTGATCATCTACGATGCACGGTACAGCAATGTGGTGGATGGTGGTCGCAATGTGCTGCATCGCCTCTACCTGGGTGCCAACGAGATGCTGCAGATGGCCGGCCGGGTGCACGGCCGCGTCGCTCAAGGCGAGGTTTACATCCTTTCCGATCGCCAGCTCGATTTTGCCTCGCTGCGCCCAGCACCGCCCGAGTTTCAACTGGCCGGCGACGCGGAGCGGGTGGCCATCACCTGCGCCGCTATCGGCGTGGATGCCAGCGAGCTGGAGCTGCCAGTGCCGCTCGACAAGACGGCGTACCGTCGTGCCGTGCAACTGCTCACCGATCGCGGGCTGATCGAGAATGGCCGGCTCACGCGTTACGGTCGCGACGTCGAGGCCGTCCCCGTGGATCGCCCCTGGGCAGAGTTGCTGGTACACGCCGACGCCGACTTGCTGCCGCTCGTGGCGGGTGCCAGCGGGATCGATTCATTGCACCGGATGACCCGGGAGGAACGCGACCTGCACGGCGTACTGGTGCCGGGGAGCGATCATCTCACGGCCTACAACCTGCTCGCCGAGGCGGTGAACCGCTGCGGGCGGCTGGGCGAAGTCCACGGCCTGCCGCGACACGTTTTCGAGGAGTCGGCGCTGGCCGAATGGGCGGAGCGGCGGGGCGTGCTCGTCAAGGCGATCGAGGACGGCGCCCTCGGCCTGGCTGCTGCATACCGGGCGCTTGATGCAATCCTTCCGAGCACGCTGCCGCACGCCGACAAGACGCGTCGAGCAGCGTTCATCGACCTGCTCGCCAGAATCCAGCCATTCGACTTCGTGCTCGATGAGCGCACCGCAGATGGTCAGGATGCCCGCATCTCCAAGACTTCAGTGGCTGGTACCTGGGGCGGTGTCGCGGGTCGACTCCGTTATTTCGCCGACCGGATGGGGGTACCGCGCGCCGGGATCGAAGGCACCACGATCCCCTACGACCTGATCCGTCAGTACGCCGTGCTGGGCCCGTCGACGGTGGTGCTCACCGGTCATCGCCAGCGGCAGGGGCTCGCGGTATCGCGCCGGCTGCACTACTTCGGCTTCGCCCTCGAGAACGAGATCCACCACCTCGAGGGCGAGATTCCCGAGTCGTTGCGTGACGCGGCGCACGAGGTGCTGGCGCAAGCCCTGCTCGACGGCTCCGTGGAACATCCGGCGCGCGGGCGGCTGATTCGTTCGGTGCACACGCTGCAGGATTACTGGCGGCGTTCGGGTGGCGCCTTGCCGGGCGTCGATGATGCCTCGCTGCGCCAGCTGGTTCGGGCACAGCTCGAGGATGTCACGTCGTGGGAGGCATTTCAGCACACCGCGTTGGCCATCGACGTCGCCGCATTGCTCCCGGTCGAGGGGCGTGCCCACCTCGATGCCCTGCCGTTGTCGTGGCGCATTCACGGCGATGTGGCACCGCTCGAATATGAAGTGCGTGATGGCCAGGGCTTCGCGCGGCTGGTGTTGCGCGAGGGGCAGGCGCGGCGGATGACGCCACAGGACGTTCCCCAGCTCGACCGCCCGCTGGTCTTCGCGGTGCGTCGAGGCGACGAATACCTTCAGGCAGAAAGTCTCTTCGCATTACACGAACTGCTGCGACAACCACGCCGGCAACAGCCTGAGGCTGGAAAGTCACAACGCTTCGATCCGTCACACCGTCAGGGCGGACCGGAGCGGGGCCCGAAAGGTCGTGGCCCGAAAGGCCGCGGGCCGAAAGGTCGTGACCCGAAAGGTCGTGGACCACGCGGCGGTGGCCGCCGCAAGTGAGCCGGAGCGTGGTCGGCTGCTACGCCGAGCGCCTGGGGCACGAGCGGTCAGCGGCGACCGCCTAAGGTTCCCACGGGACGGCCCCGAGCGCCGTGCTGGTCGGCCAGCCGCTGCAGTGCATCCGTCAACCGCGCGACCGCATCTCGATGCTGCATCAGCGCCCGTGCGAGTGTGGCGCGATCATCGAGAAATCGCTCCAGTGTTGCTGACAGGTGGAGGTCGCGCGCCGACCGGCGCTTGGCGACTGCGTTGGCTTCCTCGACCGCGGGGCGCAAGGAGCGCGCGGCCCCCTCGAGTCGTCCCGCGGCATCACTCAGCACGCGTGCAGCCACCTCGGTCGATTCGGATTCCCGAATTGCCTCCGCGAGCGCGTGGCGAACGGCGCCGACCGCGGTCCCAACTGCCTGGACATCGCTGCCCAGTGCGGTGACCCGCTCGCCGATCGCGGCGGAGGTTGCGGCAGTGGTGTCGGCAAGTCGTCGAATTTCTTCGGCGAGGACACCGAATGTCCGACCAGCGCTCCCGGCACGCGTCGCTTCGAGTGCGGCGTTGTTGGCGAGCAGGTTGGTCCGGAATGCGACGCCGCTCACCGTCTCATTGCTGATCGCGATCTCCTCGCCGTGGCGGGCGAGGCGATCGACTTCCTGGCCGAGCACCGCAAGCCCGTCGAGTGCCCGGGCGATTTCGTCGCTGGTGCGCAGCGCGTGACTGCGCGCGCTTCCAGTCACCCCTGAGAGCTCCTCGCCGTGGCGCACCACGCCGGAGACGCCGTCCCCAAGTTGACCGAGGACTTCGCGGGCGTCCACGGCGGGCGGTACCGCCATCCCATCGTCGACCGGTGGCGCGGGGAGTGCGGCCACTGCAGCAAGGAGGCCGTCCGCGGAATCGCCGATCTGGCGGCCGAGGGCGCTCATCCGTTCATCGGCCGCAAGCTCGCGGCGGCGAGCGCGCAGGACGGTGCCAATCGGGAGGAGAAACGCAGTGAGCCACTCCCGCTCACGGCGGCCGAAGGCGCCGGCGAAGCGTGCCTCAAGTCGCACTTCACCGAGTGGGTCGCCGGAACGCCCGATCGGGGCGACGATCGTGCGCCGGTCATCCAGCGTTTCGGCCTCCAGGGCAAACGGCGAACGCACGGCAGCGGTCCGCAACTCGCCTGCAATCACCTGGATCGCCGGGGTAGCCAGCCGGACCCCAACCCCCTCCGCTTCGAAGGTGGAACGGAGCGACTCGGCCAGTGCGCGAAGCCCGTCGACCATCTCCTTGTCGTCGAGTATGCGCGTCGCAAGTCGGTGGGCCAGCAGGTCGCGGTTGACCGGATTGATGAAGGGGAGGGAGAGCACCCCGCCGACCCCGAAAATCGCCAGCAGTGCGAGTGCAAGCCGCGCGGGCGTCATCCCTCCATCGAGGGTGAGGGCGAAATCGGGGACGAAGGGGGTCAAGACCATCGGCAGCAGCCCGAAGCCGACGGCGGCAAGCGACCAACCGATGGCCCGCCGCTGGGCTGCCCGACGGTCCGGGGTCGCGAGTCCCAGGGTCAGGGCAACCAGGGCGACCAAGGCGCCACCGGGGGCGAGCACCCCGGAATGGACCGTGCCATCGACCGCAGCGAGCAGCTGGGCCTCGTTGGCTGCAAGCCCCAGCGCCGCGGCGACGAACAGCGTGACGTGGAGCACGTACCAGCCGAGGGTCAAGCCGAACCAGTAGCGCTTTCGGTGGGGCCAGGCGATGGCAAAGGCGAAATGAACCACGATCGGGGTCAATGCGTAGCGCCAGGGACCGGTGAGCAGGAAGCCGGCCAGTGAACTCTCGGCGGCGGGCCGGTCGATCGGGCCGAGGGCGAGCAGCGCCGCCACCGTCGCGGCGAGCGCCACGAACGGCCCGGCTGGGGCAGCCTCCGGAGTCCGGAGGAGCACCAGGACCGCCGAGCCAGCTGCCAGCAGGGCCAGGAGTAACAAGACGCTGGCAGCAGACGTAGAGGTGCCGGTAGCGCCGAGGGCGCGGCCGAAGGCGGCGCCGAGGGCCCAGGTCGCGATCGCCAGGGCAATCGGCCAAGGGCTGCTCCCCGTGCTCAAGCGCACGGCGGCAGGTGCAACGGGTTCGTTCGACGGGGAATCGGTCATCGCTGGCCGCTGAATATGTCCGGTCGCCCCCTTTCGGGAAACGTGTCTTCACGTCACCTTCTGAAACCATACGCCAATTCCGGGCGTATCTAGACTATATGAGCCTGCCGATGACGACCAACTCGCTTCCGTCGGTGTTCTCGCCCCTGGCGAAGGCCCTTCTCGATTCGTTCAATGAGGGGGTCGTAGTCTTCGACCAGACCGGCCGAGTCACCTACCTCAACTCGGCCGGGCGGAGCGCCCTGACCGAGGCCGGACTCGATCCGACCTCGGAGAAGGACGACTTGCTCCCGGAACTCGCCGGGATGGGCGGCCGACTCTCTCCGTTGCGCGTGGGTGGGCTCGATCTGGGTGAGGCAATCTTCCTGCCGCGCCGTGAGGGCCCCACGACATTGGCGGAGCGGGAGCGCGACGCCATCGTCCGATCGCTGGAGTCGCACAGCTGGCGTCTTGCCGAAACGGCGAAGACCCTTGGCATCTCGCGCACGACGCTCTGGCGGCGCCTGCGCGCGTACGGCCTCCACCGGGATGGGCGGACCAAATGGGACCTGCAGTCGCCCAGTTCGTGATCTTCGCCGCGCTGATGCGCGGCGCTCCTCCATCCGACACCACGACCTATGCCGACCGAGCCACCAGCGAACTGGTGGCTCGTGCGATGCTGCGGCATCGTGAGGCGGACTCCTCGGTCCGCGACTACCGCGCTTCGATGCGGTACCGACTCTCCTTCTCGCTCGGGAAGCGTCGCTGGGCCGAAGTGCCGGTCGCCGCCGTGGAAGAGCAGGCGGGAACGGTGATGTGGCAACTGCCCAACGACTTGCGCGTGGATCTCCTCGGACGGCGGCAAGCGAGTCGGCTGGAGGGGGTGAAGCTGGAGTCGTCGTTCAGGCAGCCCTGGTTCATACCGCGCACGATGGGCGACTCGATCTACGTCTTCGGCAGCGACAATCCGTCGCGTGCCGCGCCGCACCCATTGGCTCCTGGAGCGGATCGCTTCTATCACTACGCCGCCGGCGATTCGCTGAGCATCACGACGGGATCGCACCGGGTGACGATCCGGAGCATCACGGTCATTCCGAAGTCGGCCGGCGGCGCGTACGTCATTGGCACGCTCTGGGTCGACGTGCGCACCGGTGATGTCGCGCGCTTCGCCTTCCGTTTCGTCGGCACGGATCTCTGGCGCACTCCCGACGGGCCTACGCGTGGCGACAGCGCCGAGGCGCGCCGGGCCAACCGACTGGTCTCGAGGATTCTCCAACTCGACGCCGATCTGGAATACGGCCTGCAGGACAATCGCTTCTGGATGCCGTACCGCCAGGTGCTTGCTGGCCGCATCACGCTGCCATTCGGCGTCGACGTTGTGGTGCCCTTCGAGGCGGCGACGACGTTCGACGACTATCAGATCAACACCGGCAGTCGAATTGTTTTCGATGCGCCGTTTGCCGACTCCGCGACTCGGCCGAGCCGCGAGACGCGCCAGGCGATGCGCGACTCGATGCGTACTGAGCGCCGGCAGGGTGTGGTGCGCGACTCGCTCGAAGCCCGCAATCGGACCGGTTACCTCGCCCGCGGTGGCCGCTACCAGATTCACCGTCCGCCGGTCGACTCCCTGCGGGCTTTTGCCGGCTGGATGGATTCGCTTTCGCTGGTGCAGTCGGACGCCGACCGACGCCGGATTCGCGAAGCCGCGCGCGATCTCGCCACGCTGGCCGAGGGATTGCCCCCCGAGATGACCGGCCGGGCCGGCGCAGGCTTCGGGTACGAGCGGATCGCCGATGTGCTGCGCTACAATCGCGTCGAGGGTACCACGCTCTCGCTCTCGGGTCGGACCCGCGCGCCGGTGTTGTTCACCGACCTGTACGGCACGGTCCGGTATGGCTTCGCGGATGAGCGGGTTTTGGGTCGTCTCGCCGTGGTGCGGGACGCACCGGGTGGCCGGCTGACGCTGGCTGCGTCACGCGACCTCGCCGATCTCGACCCCTTCGCGCGGGGACTCTCCTTCGGAAACACGCTCCGCGGTATCCTCACGGGGCACGACGACGGTGACTATCTCCTGGCACAGGGTGGCCGCGTGACATTCGAGACTTCCGCCGGGCTGGGGACGGAAGTGACCCTCGGGGCATTAGTGGAGGATCAGCAAAGTGTGGCCAGCAGCGCCCGTGCGGGCCTGCCTCGGCTCTTCGGCGCGAAGGGGTATTTCCCGGAGAATCCCTCGGTGCGTGAAGGGTTGGCCACCGGGGTCACCGCCCGAATCGAGCACGGTGGATTCGGGCCGCGCTGGACGCTGGTCGGTGATGCGCTGCGCGTCGACGGCCGTGCCGCGCTGCGCGTGGCTGGTGACGTCCGGCTCCCGGCACTGGCGACAGGGTGGCTCTCGTTACGGGCCAAGGGTGGAATGGCGTTCGGCGTCGATTCCGTGCCGCAGCTGGCGCTGCGCGCCGGCGGGATCAACACCGTACGCGGCTACGACTTCGGCCGCGAACGTGGCGATGCGATGTGGGCAGTGCAACTCGACGTCAGCAAGCCCGGGCGAGCAGGGGTCAAGCCGGGACTCTTCATCGATGCCGGACAATCAGTGCGACGCACCAGGGCAATCGCCCCGCTTCCGGAACTGGCCGGGACGATGATCGCGGCACCGGTGCTGCTCGGCGCCGGGGCCGGGGCGTCATTCCTCGGCGGCCTGGTGCGCGCCGTTGTGAGTCATCCGCTCACCGCACGACAAGGGCAGGGGCTTCGCTTCGATCTGGTCTTCGGTGGTTTCCGATGAGCCGCAAGCGAGTGCTGCTCCTCCTGCTCCTGGCCGCGCTCGGCGCAGCGACGTGGTGGATGACTCGCGCTGGAGGGGGCGGTGGGGCCACGGCCGACCCGGGAATGCTCGCCGTCCAATGGCGCGGCAAGTACCGCGGCGCGACCACCCTCCCGGCCAAGGTCAACTGGTGCCCGGTGACCCGGACCGGCGTGCTCGAGGCGATCGCCGGTGATACCGGCGTGGCGGTGGTGATCTATGAAGCGAACGCCTTGACCAGAGGCCCCCACGCCGCAGTGATGCCGGGTACCTCCACCGTGCTGCCGCGGCCGGGTGCCTCGGTCGTGATGCGCTGGCCCCGCGACAGCAGCGCATTGCTCGCCTTCACTTCGCAGAGCGGCCTGATCGATCTGCGGCCGACGGCAAAGCTGCTCTCGGGGACGATCGCGGTCCGGCTTCGCGCCGCCTCCGGGAATGACACCCTCACGCTGTCGGGGAGTTTCACTGACGTGCCGATTGTCGCGATGGCGGTCGGCTGCCCGTAGCGCCGCCCCGCGACGGTTATCTTCCTCACTATGGAATCCACCTACTTCCGGCGCGGTTTCGGCCTCAAGAGCGAGATCGAGGGACAGCTCAACGCCGACTATCACAGCGCCGTGGTCGACGCGGTGCGAGCACACGGGAATGTCCTCGTAGTTGGTGACCTGACGTTCCACCTCGCCCAGGAATTCGGCTTCTGCTACGGCGTCGATCGCGCCGTGGATTACGCCTACGAGACGCGGACCAAGTTTCCCGATCGACGGCTCTTCCTGGTCGGCGAGATCATCCACAATCCCCACGTCAACGCCAAGCTGGCGGCGATGGGGATCATCTTCCTCGAGGTCGGACCCGACGGGGAATTCGACTTCAGCGAGATCACCACGGACGATGCCGTGATCATCCCCGCCTTCGGCGTGACGATGCGCGACTTCCAGCGACTGCGCGCCATCGGCTGTGTCCTGGTCGACACCACCTGCGGCTCGGTACTGAACGTCTGGAAGCGAGTGGAGAGCTACGCCCGGGACGGCTTCACCGCAGTGATCCACGGGAAACACTACCACGAAGAAACCCGCGCCACCGCGAGTCAGGTGACCAAGTACCCCACCGGGAAATACCTGGTGTTGTTCAATATGGAGGAGGCGCGGCAGGTCTGCGACTGGATCGAAGGGCGCGGTGACGCCGCCACGCTGAACGCCCAGTTTGCGAAGGGAGCCTCCCCGGGCTTCGACTTTGCCACGGACCTGGTGCGCCTTGGAGTGGCGAACCAGACCACGATGCTCTCCGGGGAGTCGCTGGCGATCGCGGCCGAGTTCAAGGCGGCCCTCATCCGGCGCTACGGCGGCAGCGAAATCGACCGCCATTTCCGGTCGTTCGACACCATCTGCTCGGCCACCCAGGAACGTCAGGACGCTGTCGATGCCTTGTTGCGGGAGCCGATGGACGTGATGCTGGTGATCGGGGGGTACAACTCATCAAACACCTGCGCCCTTGCAGCGCTGGCCGCCAGCAAAGGGGTCCGGACCTACCACATCGAAGACGCCGCGGGGATCGACCCGGTCAGTGGCGTGATCCGCCATCAGCCGGTCCGTGAGAAGCAGGAGGTCAGCGAGGCCGGCTGGCTCGGCAGCGCTCGGCGAATCGGTATCACCGCGGGAGCCTCCACTCCGAACAACAAGATCGGAGAAACTATCGCCAGGCTCGCGGCGATGGTCGGCGCCGATCTGGGAGCCGCGATTGGCTAGGCTTGCTCCAGCCGCCCCCCCACCGCGCTTCGCCCCCCCCCCATCATCCACCATCCATCATCCATCATCCATCATCCATCATCCATCATCCACTGTAGTCTGGTAGTGTAGCAATAAAACAGTCATACGCATAAGTTATTGTATGGCGAAAACTGCTATTACTGGCTGCTTCTCCACCCCACTCGACGGAATTCTCGGTACCAGGGCCAAGGTCGGTGTGCTCCGGGTGCTCTCGGGTGTGCCCGCCCCTCTGGGTTACCGGGAAATTGCCCGACGCTCTGGGATGGCGTACCGGAGCATCGAACTGGCGATCAAGGAGCTGGCGACGCTCGGGATGCTGGAACGCGTCGACGGCAGTCGGGAGCGGCTGGTGGCTCTGTCGGGGAGCCACCGCCTGGCGGGCGCGGTCCTCGCGTTGCTCCGGGCGGAGGAGGATTTCAATCCCGCGCTCCGGGCAGAACTGCGCGTCCTGGCCGAAGCGGGGCGGGACGATGGTCTGCTTGCCGTGGCGATCATCGGGGCCGGAAGTCGTGGATGCGAAGCGGTAGGGGAGCCACTGGAGCTGCTCCTTCTGGCGACCGAGGCACGGTTGGCAATGCGCTGGCAACTGAAATTCGAGCAGGCAGGGGGGGAGCTGCTCCGACGCTTTGGGGTGCGGCTCTCACTCATCGGCTATGATCTGGACCGCGCCCGGAAGCTCTGGCGCACCAGGACGCCAGCCGCAGAGCAGGCGATTGCCACCGCGGAATTGCTGGCCGGAGCTCCGATCCTGCCGCTGCTCGAGGAGGAAACCGAAACCTAGGTGTTCACTGCTCACATCGCCAAAAAGCCTGCTTTTGTTGACCTCCAGGACTGCTATAGTTGTTGTGCGGCTGATGTGGACAGTGACCACATACGCTTCTGGAGACAAAAACTTTCGCTTCGGCGGCTCCGGCCCGGGGGTAAGTAGTCATTGCATACATTAGCGGAGGTTAGTACGATTCCCCGGATGACTCGTCGCTACCATCACGGCAGTCTGCGAACTGCTCTCATCGCCGCCGCCCGGGAAAAACTTCGGCTCTCACCTGCGGCGCCGCTCTCGCTCCGCGAATTGGCCCGCGAAGTCGGGGTTTCCACCAACGCGCCCTACCGACATTTCCCCGGAAAAGATGGGGTGGAGGTGGCGCTGGTCGCGGAGGGATACCGGGAATTGACCCGGCTCGCCGAAGCTGCCACGGCCACGCGCCGACCGATCCGCAGCCTCGTCAGCGCATTTGCGCATTTCGCTGCCACTGAGGCCCCGCTCCTCCGTCTGGTCAACGCCGAGAGCTTCACTGGCCGCGATCCAGCGAGCGAAGTCGCCCTGGCGCGAGATGAATGGTTCGCAGCGCTGGTGGTGGTGGTCGAGGCAGAGGCGGGGGAACTCACGGCCCACCAGAGCTACCGCCGCGCCGCAGGAGTGTGGGCGATCCTCCTGGGAGTGACCGCACTCCGGACACACGGAGCCCGTGGGCTGCTGGTGGAGGGGCTCATTCCGGATGCCGAATCGCTCGCCCGGTCGATCGCGCGCGGGGGCTAGCGGCCGAGCCGGCGAGCCACGGCTGCGATGGTCAGTGGTGCGCTCCCTTCCGCCCGGTTGTTCACGATCAGGTAGGCGGGGATCCGCAGCTCAAGGGCCGCCCTGGCCAACGCCACCAGATCGGCACGCAAGGTCGGATTCTCATCCTGCACGTGATCGTAGGGGGCAAAGGCGTCTACCGCCTCGCTGTAGCTGCGGCCAGGCCGCAGTAGCGCGCGGGAAACGACGAATTCCGCCGTGATCGAATCGTGCAGCAATAACTGCTCTCCGATGGCGGGCATCCGGGTCCACGAATTGAAGACGTGGGCCACGCCGTGGTCGCGGAGTACCGCAAAATATTCCGGTGCCAGAAATTCGCGGTTGCGAATCTCCACGGCGTAGCGCAGGTCGGTCGGGAGCGCGCCGAAGAAGGCGTCCAGCCGTTCGGCAAACTGCGCGGGAGTGACCTCCTCCTGCTTCGCGATAGTCTGAAACTCGAACACAAACGGTCCGATGTGCTCGGCAAAGTGCTCCCGCATCGGCGCGACAACTTCACTCAGGAACAGCTCGGCGTTGAGCCAGTCAGGATTTGGTTGACCCCAGCGGGCTTTCTCGCGCGGGTTGGCGAAGGTGTGGGCGGTGATCCGGTCCCACACCTTGGTCACGCAGGGGAAGTCGTTGGGGAGCGCATCGCGGTAGCCGTCGAGGATTTTCGCCGAGGGCGGTGCGTAGAAGAACGAATCGATCCCCACGGTACGGAAGAGTGGCCAGTGGGCGTACTCCTCGAGCATCCGCGCCCCGGCGCCGGTCGCAGGGTAGTCGCGTTGGTAGACGAGACCCTTCCACCCGGGGTAGGTCCACGAGGAAGTGCCGAAGCGGATCAGCTCCGGCAGCTGCCGGGCGATGGCTTCGATTTCATCG
Organism: Gemmatimonadota bacterium; assembly: GCA_031367105.1. Classification (GTDB taxonomy): domain Bacteria; phylum Gemmatimonadota; class Gemmatimonadetes; order Gemmatimonadales; family GWC2-71-9; genus Palsa-1233. The sequence goes on from JANLPG010000097.1 coordinate 23,248, forward strand.
GCGGACGGCCACGAGGGATGGCTCATTGTGTCTACGGTTTTGGGGACTCGGCGCGAATCAGGTGGAAGTCGTATTGCAGAATGATATCGTCAACGACGCTCGCCACCACCGGTACGTGCGGCTGGCTCAGGTTGAAGTCGCCAAACTTGACGTGGGTGGTCGCCTTGCCGCTCACGTGGTCGCCGGCCACCGTCGCCGTGACGTCCCACGCCGTCGCCTTGGTGACGCCGTGCATCGTGAAATTTCCGAGCAAGGTGAGCGTGAGCGGGCCGGCGGTTGGAAAGGTGCCGGGGAGGCCCTTGAGATCTGTGACCACCAACTCGGCCGTCGGGAATTGCGCCGTCTCGAGGGTACGGCCCTGGAGATAACGGTCGCGCATACTCCGATCACTCTTGAGCGTGGTGAGGTCGACGGTCCATTTCGAGGCCGAGGTATCGACCTTTCCGGAGGGGTCGATCAGCAACCCGCCGGTCAGAGCGGAGGTGGCCCCCACGGCGTCGTTTTCGACAGTGGCTGCGGCGAGCTGTTCCCGGACGATATAGCGAGCCGCATTCCCGGTCGCCCCGAGAATGAAGCGCACCTTCGCCTGTGCGGAGAGCACCAGCATCGGGGCGAGCAGGGCGGTCAACGCCAGTCCGGCAGTCCTGCGCATCATTCCAAGCTCCTCAGCGGATCGATCGATTCCCGGCGGAGGGCCGGGCGATTCAACCTAGTACGGAATAGCCAGCGCCGAGGTTGCGCCGGGGTGGTCTCCGGGAGGAGCTCGATCCCGAACGCGTCTCGGCCCGGACCATCGTGGGCGATCTGACCGAAGTCAACGCTTCCCCATTCGTGCCAGCATCCGTTCCAGTCGTTCGATCTGCTGAACGGTGACAGTGTAGGCACCGAACTCCTCTTCGACCAGGCCGCGAAAGAGAAAGGGTCCCTGGTCGAAGAGGACGTGGGCGCGCTCACGATAGACATCGGGAAAGAGCACGCACTCCACCAGGCCGCGGCCATCATCGAAGGTGGCGAACTGCATCGGCTCCTCCTTGATGGTGCGTACCGGCTTGCCGGTGGTGAACATCCCCGCCATCAACACCTGCTTCCCCACGTGCTGCGCCAGGTCGGTGCTCCGGGTGAGGCGGAAACGCTTGAGTTCCTCGGCGTGCAGTGTCATCGGGTGGGCATCGAGGCAAAAGCCGAGGAGGGCCCAGGCGTCGCGGCGCTTGCGTACGTCGTCGTAGTCGCGCAGCGCGGGGAGGGTGCGGTGCTCGGTCAGGAGCCCACCACCCGTCCGTTCAATCGGGGCGTGATGCGCATCGCGCGGTGCGGTGTCGAGGGCCCAGAGCAGCTGTGGCCGGTTGAGCCCGCCATCGAGGCTGTCGCAGGCACCCACCTTGATCAGCAGCCGGAGGTCATCGGGGTGTATTCCGGTGCGGTGGCGCAGGTCGGCCAGGTCGCGAAAGGTGCCGTTGGCACTCCGTTCGGCCAGGAGCCGGGTGGCGCCGGCGCTGCTGAGCCCTTTCACGAACTGGAATCCGACCCGCATAGCGCCGTTGCAGCCGGTGCAGTTCCATTCGCTCTCGTTCACGTCGGGAGGGAGAATAGTCACGCCCATTCGTCGTGCCTCGGCCACGTAGGCAAAGGGGTGATAGAAGCCGCCGCCGTTGGCGAGCACGGCTGCGATGAACTCGGCCGGATGATTGGCGCGCAGATAGGCGCTCTGCTGCGCCACCTGGATGTAGCTGCAGGAGTGGCCCTTGCAGAACGAGTAGCCGGCGAACGAGAGGATCATATGCCACACCGTCGCGATGCTGGCGTCGTCGCGGCCGCGAGTCTTCGCCCCGGCCACAAATTCGTCGAAGTAGGCCGCGAGGAGCTTGCCGGGACGCTTCTTGGAGAGCGCCTTGCGCAGGCCATCGGCCGTGGCCCACGAGAGCCCCGCGAAAGCGTGCGACACATTCACTACATCTTCCTGGTAGACCATCACACCAAACGTTTCTGCCAGTGTCTCGCTCAGTGACGGGTGGAGTGGTGCATACGGCTTGCCGTGCAACCGCTCGAGATAGATGCGGATGAAGCGATTGGATGCCGGCCGAATGATGCTGGTGTTGAGGACCAGCAATTCGAAGGTATCGGCGCGGGACTTGAGGTTGAGGATCCGGCTCGCTGGCGATTCGGTGTAGAACACACCCAGTGTCTCGCCGGTGCGGAAGGCACGCCGGGTGGCGGGATCGTCGCCCGCCTGCTGCGAGGTGTAGTCGAGCTGCACGCCGGTGTTGGTGTGCACCATCGCAATAGCGTCGCGAATGACCGCCAGCGAGCGATTGCCGAGCAAGTCGATCTTGACCAGTCCGGCATCTTCGGCCCCGTCCTTCTCGAACTGGATCACCGGCACCGTGAGGTCGGGATGACCGTCGAGTTGCTTGGCGGCACGCTCGATCGGCACCACATCGGTGAGCGCGTTGGGTACGATGACCACGCCTCCCGGATGCAAGGAGAGGTGACGGGGAGTGCCCACAAGGGTCTCGGCCACCGCGGCGAGATCCTGCCATATCTTGGGCAACCGCAGGTCACGGAAGTTGGCGTGGGTGGCGAGGATCTCGCGCGCGCTGCCGTCGGTGTACATCGGAATCCGGCGAGTGATCTCGCGAATCTCCGTGGCGGGGCGACCGTACACCTTGGCGACTTCACGCAGTGCCCCTGCGAGACGGAGGCAGTTGTGGTTGGCCACCATTGCTGCACGCGGGAGTGGATACTTGCGGAAGGTCCACGCGAGGATCTGGTCGCGTTCATCCCAGGGGAAATCGAGGTCGATATCGGGCGGATCCTTGCGCGACGGATTGAGAAAGCGCTCGAACAGCAATCCGGCGCCCAGCGGCTCCACGTGGGTGATGCCGAGACAGTAGGAGACCACCGAGTTGGCCACCGAGCCGCGACCGCAGTGCGTGGGGCCGTGACGTACGATGTCCTGCACCACCAGGAAGTAATCAGCGAAGCCCTTCATCCCGATGATGCCGAGCTCGTGCTCGAGTCGGTCGCGAGTGACCGGTGCGATGGTACCGTAGCGGCGGACCGCTCCGTCATAGGCCTGGGCACGCAGCTTGGCGAGGGCGTCGTTGGTGTCGGAGGCGCGGGGCGCGATGGTGCGGCCGATGGGAATGCGATACTGGCAGCGTTCGGCCAGCACGTCGGTGCCGGCGAAGGCGTCGGGAATATCGGGGAAGTGGCGCTCGAGATCGGCGGCGGGGCGCAGCCAGGCATCGCGAGGCCAGGCGTGCTCGACCTGGGCCAGGGTGGTGTTGCCGTGAATCGCGAGCAACAGGCGGTGCCGATTCCAGTCTTCGGCGTCGGCGCAGATCACACCACCGGTAACCACTGCGGGGACCCCGAGCCGACGTGCAGCAGCAAGCACCTGGTGGCGGCCCGGTTCGGGGCGCAATTCGGCATAGATCCCGGCGGGTCCGGAGAGCTTGACCAGCCGTTCGAGCAGGTCGACGTTGCGGGTGAGCACCACGAGGCCGGCACGATCGACGGCGAGCTGCGCGCTCAGGGCGAGATCGGGATTCCAGTGGATGGCGGTGGCCGCACGGCAGAGCGAGGCCCAGCCGCGGGCATTTTCGGCGAGCACCACCGCTTCGTGATGGGGAGTGACGAGATGGCAGCCAAGGATGGGGCGGATGCCGGCCGCATCACAGGCGCGTTGGAATTCGACCGCGCCATAGACGCCATTGGTGTCGGTCAGGGCGAGCGCACGGTACCCGCGACGCGCGGCGGCCTGCGCCAGTGCGTCGGGCGACGAAGTCCCCAGTCCGAACGAGAACCAGGAGTGGACGTGGAGATGCGTGAACACGGGCCAGCATCAACGATCGAGAAGCGAGGATCGAGAAGCGAGAAGCGATAACTGCTTGCTCACCGGGCAGTCGGCGCTGTGCGCCCCCGGCAGCCGCCCGATACTCATCAGGAATTCGCCGACGATCTCGCCACCCATGAACTTGAACTCGCGCTTCATCTCCTTGACCCACTGCTCCTTGCTCAGCTCGCCCTGGGCATCGAGCCACGCGGCGAAGGAGCCGTGTGAGGCGAGGATGCCGACGATGACCCCGGCGTTGTGGATGGCGGCGTCGACCTTGAGTCGATTGCGGATGATGCCAGCATCGGCGAGCAGGCGGGCACGGTCGGCCTCGCCATAGCGCGCCACCACGTGGGGATCGAAGCCGCCATAGGCCGCGCGAAAGGCTTCGCGCTTCTTGAGGATGGTGAGCCAGGAGAGTCCAGCCTGATTGATCTCCAGCACAAGGCGCTCGAACAGTCCGGCGTCGTCGCGCAGCGGAAAGCCGTATTCCGTGTCGTGATAGGGGCCGTGAATGGGGTGGCCGGGGGCAGCGAGGCAATAACTCATGGTGCGCGCGCGGCGCGAGCGGGTGTCCCGGTAGATTCCGTGATGCGCGCCCTCGCCCTCCCCTCGCTCGAAATCGTCGACCGTCCCGACCCCATTCCTGCTGCCGGACAGATTGCGGTGGCGGTGGGCGCCGTGGGACTCAACCGTGCCGACCTGTTGCAGCGCGCCGGCAAGTATCCCGCACCTCCCGGGTGGCCCGACGATATTCCCGGGATGGAATATGCCGGCAGCGTGACTGCCTGCGGCGACGGCGTGACCGCGTGGCAGGTGGGCGACGCGGTGATGGGGCTGGTGGGCGGTGGCGCAGCAGCGGAACAGCTCGTGGTACACGAGCGTGAGGCGCTCCGGGTGCCGGAGGGAATGTCGTTCACCGCGGCCGCCGCGATTCCGGAGGCGTTCCTCACCGCGTGGGATGCGCTGGTGCTGCGCGGCCGGGTGCAGCGTGACGAGCGAGTCCTGGTGCACGCCATTGGCAGTGGTGTGGGGACCGCGGCAGCGCAGCT
>JANLPG010000172.1:0-13094 GCA_031367105.1 Gemmatimonadota bacterium
GGCTGCGACGGGGCAGCCCGACGCGGTTATGGAGCTCAACACGCGGACGCGTTGCCGGGACGGGACCCGCGATAAGTATGAACCGCCGACGGGCCGGCACCTCTGTGCGGTGCGGGCCCTTCCCTGCTCACTTCTGGCTGCTCGAGCTTTTGCATCGGGACGGCGGGATTTGAACCCGCGACCCCTACCACCCCAAGGTAGTGCGCTACCGGACTGCGCTACGTCCCGCGATACGGACGAGAAGCTAGCCGTGGCCCGAGGGCATCGGAAGGGCGCACGCCAGCAACTGGCGCCCTCCGTCTCCCGGAAGTACCTTAGTACTAAGATGCCAAGCGATACTCTCAAGCTCTGGGTCGTGCTCGCCCGAACCTACCAGGCCGTCGCGGCACGGGCCGAAGCGCACGCGCGTGAACACGACCTCACGATTGCCGAGTTCGGTGTGCTCGAGGCACTCCTGCACGGCGGACCGGCGCTCCTCGGAGAACTGCAGAAAAAGCTCCTCGTCTCGAGTGGTGGAGTCACCTGGCTGGTCGACCGACTCGAGCGTCGCGGTCTGGTGGAGCGCGCCGCGTGCCCCGAAGATCGCCGCGCCCGTTACGCCCGGCTGACCGAAGTCGGGCGGCGATTCATCACCAGGATCTTCCCCCCGCACGCCGAGGTGATTCGCGATGCGTGCCGTGGGCTGAGCGGCGCCGAGCAGCGCGAACTGACCGGGCTGCTGCGCACCCTCGGCCATACTGCTGCCGAACGTGAGCCCGCTCCTTCAGCTGAGCACCATCGATGAGCAAGTCACCGCTGACAGCCCTCATTGCCGAGGGCGGCGCAGCCGCTCCGGTAATCGTGCTGCTCCACGGCCGCGGCAGCGACGAGCGCGACCTCTTCCCGCTGGGACGCGAGTTGCACCCCGATGCCACTGTCGTTTCTATCCGCGCTCCCTTCGCTGCAGCACCTTGGGGCTACGGCCCCGGTTGGGCCTGGTACCGCTTCCTCGGCGGAACTACCCCGGAGGGGGAGTCGTTCGTCGCCGGACAAGCGGAGCTCGCCGCGTTTCTGGCTGGGCTGCCGGAACGGCTTGGCCGTACCATCCCTCCCGCATCGCTGATTCTCGGTGGCTTTTCCCAAGGGGGGACAACGGCCCTCGCCTATGCGCTCTCCCACCCCGGGCAGGTTGGAGCCGTCCTGGTGTTCTCCGGCTTCCTCGCCGACCATCCCGACGCGGCCGTCACGCCGGAGCGGGTGGTGGGCCTCCCGATCTGGTGGGGCCACGGCACGGCAGACGGCGCCGTGCCCTATCACATCGCTGAGGCTGGATGGCAAGCGCTTCGGGCGGCTGGGGCGGAGCTGACAACGGCGAGTTACCCCGGGATGGGGCACAACATCAGCGCCACCGAGCTCACTCAGGCAGCCGAATATCTGTCCACGCAACTCGGGATATGACAAACGCGGCCGGAGCCGCGCTATCACTGGAGCCACTGGTCAGATTTGAACTGACGACCGCTCGATTACGAATCGAGTGCTCTACCCCTGAGCTACAGTGGCGAGGTCTGCATCATGCCCTGACGCGGATTCGAACCGCGACGCCTTGCGGCACTACCCCCTCAAGATAGCGTGTCTACCAGTTTCACCATCAGGGCGTGGCGGGCAGAGTATAGCGGGCCACGCCGGGGCGGTCAACGTCGCCGGCCGCCTGTCTGGAAGGTGAGCTGCACGCCGATGTTGACCACTCGTTCGCTCAAGGTCGCCTCATTCCGCTTGGTGAAGGTGCCCTTGTAGAAGTCGATCGTGGGGCCGATCGCGAGCTGACGCGAGAGCTGGATGTCATACCCTGCCCCTGCATTCCAGCCGAAACCAGTCTCGTTGTTGCTCGAGCCGTTGTTGAAGCTGATCCCGCTCTGGGCGATGCCACCGCCCGCCTTCAAGTAGAGTCCGACGTTGCGAACCGGGTAAATCTGGGCGGTGATCAGGGCGGTACCAAAGGTCTCGGTCCCCGTATCCACCCGGTTCCACCAGCCGAAGAACTCCGCACCGACCCGGACGGAGGAGTTGGGAGTCCCCCCGACCCGAAGCATCAACGTGGGCTTGGTCAACGCCTGGGTGTATTGCACTTCGGAGGAGAATTTGTTCGATTCGGCGCCGGCACCGACCGCGCCGGCCACGAAGAATCCGGAGCGCAGTCGTTCCGGCGGCAGTTCGACCAGGCCACGATCACGGCCAGTGCGTCGGGCCTGAGCCGCCAGCGGCGAGACGGTGCTCGCCATAACGGCAAGCAAGGCGAAGGATGCCAGAGTGCGATACATCGTCGGGGTCTCCGTGAAGGTCGGCGCGCCGGAATGTGCAGCTGGAGGGGACAGTGGTTCAGCCCCACAATCGGCAGGGGGCGTGCCAGCAAGATATCTTGGTTGGCTGTAACGTCTTGCGTCTCTCGTGGCCGGTCCAATTACGGCGCCACTGTCCACCGTGAGGGTCATCGGTGTCCCGAACTCGCCGAACCGCACTCGCGCTTCTGCTGCTGGCACTGGCGAGCGTCGCGCTGCTCCTCTGCCGCTGGCAAGTGCGTCGGCTCCACGAACGGAGGAGCAGCAACGCGACCCTGCTTGCGGCCCGTGCCCTGCCACCGCTCGATCTCGGCAGCGCTGCGGCGCCACCGGTCCCCGGACAACGCCTCCGGGTTCGGGGCGCCTTCGACCCGAAGAACCAGCTGCTGCTTCGCGGGAGGGTCCACGATGCTGCACCAGGGCTGGAAGTCGCTACCGCGTTTCACATCGCGGGGGGCGACGCGGTGCTCTGGGTGCTGCGCGGCTTCGTCGCGTCGCCTGATGCCGCGACGATCCCGGAAGTGCGCCTGCCCGCCCCGGGTGAAGTGACCATCGAGGGGCTGGCCCTCCGACTCCCGAGCACCGCCGACGCCGGTCAGCCGCTCATTCGGGGTCGCGACACCACGTGGCGACGCCTCGACCGCGCGGTGCTCACCAGCCGGAACCCGCAGTCATTTCCGGTCTACCTCCTGCTCGCCGGCGACAGCGCCGGCCCCGGACAGCTGGTCACCGTCGCGCCTCCCACGCTCGACGACGGACCGCACCTGAGCTACGCCCTGCAGTGGTTCGGGATCGCCATCGCCATCCTTGCCTTCGGTGTCATCGCGCTCGGGCGAGGCGGTCGCGGCTCCGTTCCACCCCTCGCAGCACCCTGAGAATGTTGCCGTTGGCGAGCTTGGTCAGTTCGGCATCGGTCCAGCCACGGCGAATCAGCTCGGCGAACAGCACGGGATAGCCGGTGACGTCTTCCATCCCGACCGGGAGCTCGGTCGTGCCGTCGTAGTCACCACCCAGTCCGACGTGATCGATGCCGGCCACCTTGCGAATGTGCTCGATGTGGTTGGCCACGTCGGCCACGGTCGCACCCGGGTGGGGACGGCGCTTCACCAGAGCATTCAGTGCCGCCCGCCGGGCCACGGTGTCGGCGATGCTCCGCGTCGAGTCCCGGAGCATCTGCTCCCACTCGCGCACGCCGCGCGTCGACACGAAGCCGCTCACGAAGGTCACCATCACGACCCCGCCATTCCGGGGCAACCGTGCCAGAATCGAATCGGGGACGTTTCGTGGGACGTCGGCGAGCGCCCGCGCCGAGGAGTGCGAGAACATCACTGGTGCGACACTCACGTCGAGCGCGTTGCTCATCGTTCCCGGTGAAACGTGACTCAGGTCAACGATCATTCCCAGTCGATTCATCTCCCGCACCACATCACGACCGAAGCTGGTCAGGCCGCCGTGCTTCGCCGAATCGAGTGCGGCGTCGGCCCAGTCGAGCGTCACGTTGTGCGTCAGCGTCATATAGCGGGCGCCGAGGGCGTAGTACATCCGAAGGACAGCGAGAGAATTCTCGATCGCGTGCCCTCCTTCCATCCCGATCAGGGAAGCGACCTTTCCGGCCTTCCGTGCCGCCAGCACATCGGCAGCGGAGAGCGCCAGTTGAAATTGATCGGGATACATCGCGATCATCCGACGCGCGATATCGATCTGCTCCAGTTGCAGTCTGGCATATCCCGAGTCCTTCGCCTCACCGGGGATGTAGACCGACCAGAACTGACCCCCGACGCCCCCGAGCTTGAGGCGCGCGAAATCCGTCTGGCCGGGGGCGCGACCGCGCAGCGGATACTTCGCGACATCCATCGGGCCGGCCGGATTCCTCCGCATCTCCCAGGGGAGGTCGTTGTGTCCATCGATGATCGGCCGCGAGGCGAGAAAACGCCTGGCGTGGACCATCGCGGCATCCTCCCGCTGTGCTGTCAGGGTCATCGGAAGCAGGAGGGCCGTGCTGAGGAGCAGCTGCACACGCATCGGAGTCACCTTGTCGGCCGACGGCCGAACAGTTCGGGAAGTGGAACGCCTTCGAGGCGTTCCGTGGGGTGGATCCCCAGCAGCGCGGCGAGCGTGGGGGCAAGATCAACGGTACGCACCACGCGTTCGACTCGCCGCGGCGCCACCCCGGGGATGCGGAAAAGTAGCGGGACCCGGATATCGTCCGGGTTGGTGGTCCCGTGCGACGTCTCCGCAACGTTGCTGCCCCAGAGATAGTCGGGCTCCACACTGACCGCGACGAACCAGCCGAAGCCGGCCGGGAGTGCGCGACGCCAGCGCATCGCCTCGAGGTCGCTCGATCGCGCCGCCGCCAACGCCCGTGGCGTGAAGACCCGCCGCACCCCAGGGAGCTTGCGAATTTCGGCGGCCAGAACGCGCTCGAGCGAATCGACATTCACACCGCGTCGCTCGAGTGCAGCAGCATCGCCGAACAGCAGCCCGGCCTCCGAGCCAGCCCCGAGGTCGATCCGCCAGCGCGAGCGCCCGTACCCATTCAGGGCACGGACCTGGGCGCCGAGGGAAATCCGCCCGCCCTTCCCGGCTTCAGGATACTCCGTCACCCCGTGATCTGTCGTGAGGGTGACGATCATCTGGTCCGGCGGAACAATCATCGCCAGCGAATCGAAGAACTGCCCCAGGTAGCGGTCGAGTTTGAGCAACTGATCGTGGAGCTCGCGGGATCCGGGGCCCCAACGATGGCCCACCGCATCGGTCGTCGACAGCGACACGCTGAGGAAGTCGGTGCCGTCGCGCTTCCCAAGTCCGAGTGCGCGCACCCCGCTCAGGACGAAATCGAGCGTGAGCGAATCCATCACCGGTCGCTGTTCGATCTCGACCGCGGCCACCGCCCAGTCAGGCGAAATGCGGTGGGGGAAGAGCCGATCCACGCCTTGGACCTCATAGGGTCGGTCGTCGGGTTCCGCGTAGGCGCTCGCATCGAGTTCGAGTGTCCACGACGACCCGCGGACGCGGCCGACAGGATCCTTGGCATCCCACGCGGTCACCCAGGCCGGCAGCGAGTCTGCATACCATTTGCTCGTGGTGAAGAGTCCCTTGGAGAACCAGTACACCGGCACTCTGGCACGACCAACCGTGAGGATCGCGCCGCGATCCTTGCGCGAGACCGAGAGGGCGCGCGTGTCAGGATCGTGCGCCAGCATCCAGTCAACGAGGGTGGTGCCGATGAACCGCCGTGGCGAGGCACCGGCTGCCGTGCTGCGAATCAACGGAGAGAGCGGATCGGGAACGCCGAGATCATTGGTGACAATTCCGACACTCGCCGGGGAGCGACCGGTCATCATCGTGGCGTGGCCCGGCGCAGTCTCCGTGAGGGCGTGGTCCTGCTCCGCATTCCGGAAGAAGATCCCTTCGCGCAACAACTGGGCGAAGCCACCGCGGAACTGGGGCTGAAATCGGTCGAGATAGTCGGGCCGCAACTGATCCACCACCAGCGCCACGATCAATCGCACCGGCCGCTGGCCCGCCACCCGCTGGGCGGCGAGGCGACCAGCGGTCAGGCCAGCGAGGAGCACAAGCAGCAGACAACTACGACGGGGCACGCGGCGTCTCCGGTGATGTGAATCCGGCGAATGAGAGCGTATTATTGTCACGGATTCGCGACCCATTCGTCGGAGGCGCCACCGCGATGGAACGTAACACCAGACAGCGCGGAGCGATCCGGCGAGTCTTGCAGCGCGCCGACCGACCACTGAGTATGGCGGAGATCGTGGTGGACGCCCGCAGCGAGATCGCCGGGCTCGGGATCGCCACGGTCTACCGAAACATCCGGAGTCTCCTGGACGCGGGCTGGCTGGTGCCGGTCTCGTTGCCGGGGGAGGCCGCGCGCTACGAACTGCAAGGCAAGCCGCACCACCACCATTTCCATTGCCGACACTGCGACCGGTTGTTCGAGGCCGCGGGCTGTGTGACCACCCTGCCAGCGCTCCTGCCCCGCGGGTTCCTGCTCGAAGATCACGAGGTCGTCCTCTTCGGTAAATGCGCCGAGTGCGCGCGGGGCGGCTGACCCGATGGCAGCGGTCGCATCGTTCCTTTTTCCAGTCGTTCGAGGACCATGAGGATCAAGCTCGCACTCGGGAGGGTAATGCTGGCCATAGCCGTGCCCCTGGTCGCGGGGCCACGCCCCATTCACGCCAGATGACTCGCGCACCGCTCGGGCTGACGCTGCAAACCCTGGCGCGGGCCCACCGCGCGCGACTCGCTGCGCTGCTCGCTCCGCACGGCGTGCACGCAGGGCAGGATTTGTTATTGCTCGCGATCTGGGACGAACCTGGGCTGCGACAGGCGGCGCTGGCAGCCCGGCTCGGCGTGGAACCGCCAACGGTTACCCGAATGGTGCAGCGGCTCGAGCGGAGCGGAATGATCGAGCGCCGCCGTGACCCGCACGATGCCCGCCTCCTCCGGATCCACCCCACGCCTCGGTCCCGGCTGCTCGAAGGGACGGTCCGGCGTGCGTGGCGTGAGCTGGATGCAGGATTGATCGAGGCACTGGGCGAGTCCGACAGCGAGCGACTGCGGAGCCTGGCGGATGATGCCACGCGGGCACTTCGCGAGGTCGATTAGCCGTCGCGCGTGAGCGATGCACTCCAGGAGCCCAGCTCCGGAGCGCAGAGTGGCGGGCGTACGCTGTTCCCCTCCCAGCCGAACATCGCGCGACACGCCGGACCGCAGACTGCCCCCTGACACGCCCCCATTCCGATCCGGGTCCACAGCTTCGCCTGACGCTGCGTCCACGCAGGATTGAGCGCGCCCAGCTTCACATCCTCACAGCGGCAAACGATCGTCTCTGCATCGGCCAGCGCCAGGACCTCGGGACGCGGCGCGAAGGTGGTCGCAAGTCGCCGTCCGAAGCGCAGCCCGGCATTGCGGGCGCGCACTAGCGCCGGAGCCGCGGCACCCTGACGGTCGCCGGCAGCAGCGCTCCCGGCGATCGCGCCCTCGGAGACCGCTGCGTCGTCCCCCTTGACGCCGGTGCACTCGCCCGCAGCCCAGACACCAGCGACGGTGGTTTGTTGCGTCTCGTCGACGGCGATCGCATCGCCCGCGAGCGCGCAACCGAGCAACTGTCCCAGCTCGGTGTGGGGCACGAGACCCATCGCCGCACCCAGCCAGTCGCACTCGATCGTGCGGGCTTGGCCTCCGACGCTCACCGTGACCGTGCGGAGTCGACCCTCACCGTCGGCGCGGGTAACCCAGCTGCTGCTCCGGAACGGTGACGAAAGGAAGGCCGCGCGATAACGCAGTCCCGTCAGGAGACGCTGAGGCGCGAACGCCATCGCGGCGCTGAACGTCGCGAGGGTGAGCGCACTCACCTGTTCTGCCACCAGCACCACCTCAGCGCCGGCTCTCGCCAGCGTCGCTGCGACAGGGAGCAGGAGCGGGCCAGTCCCCGCCAGCACCACCCGACGTGCGGGAAGCCGCAGCCCTGACTTGAGCAACGCCTGCAGCGCACCCACACCGGTCACACCCGGCAGGGTCCAGCCGGGGAATGGGAGAAAGCGCTCATTGGCTCCCGTGGCAAGGATGATCGCTTCGGTGCCCACCGCCGCGAGGCGACCGCGAAAATCGACAATCAGTTCCCCAGGCGAGTTGGCATCGATCACGCGCGCTTCAGCGGCGAAGGTCGCGCCCGCGTTCCGGGCCCGTGCCAGCAGGGCGCGGGCTCGCGGCGGCAATGCTTCCTCGTCGCGGTGGCGCCAGAGCTGACCCCCCGCGTGCACCCCCTGGTCGATCACCAGCACACGACGACCGCGTGCTGCCGCAGCGCCTGCCGCGGCGAGCCCGGCTGGTCCGGCGCCAACCACCACCACATCGACCTGGCGGCGGTCGTTCATCTCGCTGTCTCCACTCGCATCCCTTCACGTACCGGCACGAGACAGGCGCGCACGTCGGCCACGCCATCGAGCGCGACGCGACACTCGAAGCAGCTACCAATTCCGCAGAGTGGCGCGCGCCCGCGGCCCTGCAAGTCGCGCCGAAACGCCGTAATCCCGCATTGCAGCAACGCCACGGCAAGTGTTGCGCCCGCCGGCACCCGACGGGGCACCCCATCCACCAGGATGGTAAGGTCGCTGTCACTCACGCTGTCTCCCCGCCGTGCAGCGGCATCGCCCGATCGGGGCGGAACGGAGTCGGATCGACGGCTGCTCGCTGACCGAGCACACCGGCGACGATCAGTTCTGCGGTGCCTGGCGCCATCGTGATCCCAAGTCCTTCGTGTCCGGCCGCGATCCAGAGATCCGGCAAGGCAGGCCACCGCCCGATCAACGGCAACTTGTCGGCGGTGGTGGGGCGAAAACCGATCCAGCTGCGCAGGGCGCGGGTCCGCCCGAGGGCCGGGATGAATTGCGCTGCCCTCGCCAGCATTCGTGCCAGCAGCGGTCGGTTGATACTGGCATCGAGCCCGACCAGTTCTCGCGACGAACCAATCAACAACTGACCCGTCCGCCGCGGCTGGACGTTGAATGCCACCGACGCCGCGTCGAAGGTGTGTGCGCTCCGCAGGTAACCCAGCTCCACGAGTTGATGGTGCACCAGCCCGGGATGACGATCGGTGATCACCAAGTGGCCCTTCCGTGGGACGATCGGCAGACCGGGGACGAGCGCCGAAGACCCCACTCCCGCCGCGACCACAATGGCCCCGGTGGCGAGTCGGCTGCCGTCGGTGAACCGCACCTCTCGCGCGGCCAGTGACGCAACCGCAGTGTGCTCGCGCAGCCGGGTACCCCGCGCCACCGCGCGACGGACCAGCTCGCGGGCGATTGTTGGCGGATACACTACGCTGTCATCGGGGACGAGGAGCGCGCCCGCGAGCCCCGGCGCCAGCTGCGGTTCAGCCCGCGCCAGGCCGCTGGCGTCCAGCAGCTCGGCCCGCACCCCCTGCGACGCGTAGCTCGAAATTCGTTGCCGAGCGGACTCGAGCTCGGCTTCCGTCGCCGCGAGCCAGAGCGTTCCACAGCGATCGCACTCCGCGTCCTCCGGGAGCGACTCGGCGAGCGCATTCCAACGCCGTCGTGAATCGGCACAGAGTGCGAGCTGTGCTGGAGAATCATCCATCGCAACGATGTGCCCCATCGCCGCGCCGGTACTCCCGCCACCCGCGAAGTCGGCGTCGATGAGCGTCACTTGCAGGCCGGTCTCCGCCAGGCGCAGGGCGATCGCGGCGCCAACCAGGCCAGCGCCGATCACCGTGACGTCTGGCGCCGAGTCCGCAGTCACCCGAGTCCGTGACGGAAGGGGTCTGCGTCATCAAACCGCAGCGTGCTCTGGCCGGTGACGAACGCCCGCCCCTGGATGTACGGAATCAACGCGTCGCCCTCCGCTTCAAGCCAGCCAACGAACCGCGACCCAACAATGCCTTCCTGCCGCCATTGCTGACCGAGGGCGAGCCGCCCCGTGGCGTGCAGTGCGGCCATCTTGGCCGAAGTCCCGGTGCCGCACGGCGAGCGATCATACGACGCACCGGGGCAGAGTACGAAGTTGCGCGAGTCCGCATCAGCGCGATGCGGTGCGGCGAACAGCTCGATGTGATCGATCGGTTCGCGGTTGGCGCCGGTCACACCCGCCGCACCGAGTGCATCGCGGATCCGGGTCGTCAGCGACAGCAGCTCGGCCCGGTGAGCCAGTTCCAATGGCACCTCCGGCCATTCAGTCAGGAAAAACCAGTTGCCGCCCCAGGCAACATCGCCAACCACCCGCCCAAGCTCGGGAACCTCCAGCGTGACCGCGGTGCGATGCACGTAGGCGGGCACGTTCCGGATCGTCACAGTTCCGTCACTGCCGAGTACCGCGCGCACCGGTCCAACGGGGGTGTCGACCTCGACTGGCCCGGGACCGATGCGGCCGATGTGCTCCAGCGTGCGCACGACCCCGATCAAACCGTGGCCACACATTCCGAGGTAGGAAACATCGTTGAAGAAAACGACCCCGGTCGCGGCATCCGGACGATCCGCTGGCACCAGCAGGGCACCCACAATGGCATCGTGCCCACGAGGTTCAAGCACCACGGCACAGCGAAGGTGGTCCTGCGTCTGCTGCATCGTCCTGCGGCGATCCGCCACGGTGTCGCCCGCCGGCTCGGGCCAGCCCGCGAGCACGACGCGAGTGGGCTCCCCTTCGGTGTGGGAGTCGACCACCTCGATTGCCGAGAGCTCGCTCACGATAGCGCCGGCCGGTGGGCGAGCCGCTCGCCGATCAGCCCCAGCACCATTTCGCGCTCGACGCCGGAGATCACCAGGCGTGGTGCGCGCACCCGCTCGTTCCCGAGTCCCACTTCCTGCTGCACCAGCTTGATGAGCTGGACGAACTTCGGCACGGTATCGAGCCGCAGCAGCGGGAGGAACCAGTCGTAGAGTGTGCGGGCCTCGTGCGTGCGTCCCGCGATCGCGTGTTCGAAGAGCAACACCGATTCATCGGGGAGCGCATTGACGAGTCCTGCGATCCATCCCTGGGCTCCCGCGGCGACGCCCTCGAGGATCGCGTCATCGAGGCCGACGAAGAGTGCGACGCGGTCGCCGAGCAACGCCCGCAAGGCGGTGATCCGGCGGATGTCGCCGCTCGATTCCTTCACCGCGTGCAGGTTGGGGTATTCGCAGAGTGTGCGCACCTGCTCGGGGAGGAAATCGGTGCCGTACGCGATCGGATTGTTGTAGAGCATACAGGAGAGCGGCGTCGCCGTGATGATGGCGCTCACGTAGGTTCGCATCTCGTGCCAATCGCCTTGGTAGACATACGGCGGGAGCACCATCAACCCTCGGCACCCCGCCTCGGCGGCGGCCCTGGCGAGGGTCACCGCCTCGTCGGTGCCGAGTGCGGAAACCCCCGCGACCACTGGCACCTTGCCACCAGTCGCGGCGACGCAGGTCGTCAGGATCGCCACTTTTTCCGTGGAAGTCAGTGTTGCCGCCTCTCCCAGCGAACCGAGCGGGACCAGACCACGGCACCCGGAGGCGAGCAGGCGGCGGATGTGGCCCGCAAGGAACTCGTGATCCACCGCGCCATCGGGACCGAAGGGGGTGGTGATCGCGGGAAATACCCCGCGCCAGTCGACGGGAGTCATCGGGTTCATTGGTGATCCTCTCACGGATGAATCTGCACGGTACGGCTCTCGGTATAGAAGTCGCGGGCGGCGCGCCCCTGTTCCCGGCTTCCCGACGACGAGGACTTCACCCCACCAAACGGGGCGTGGGGATCGACGCCAGTGGTGTCGCCGTTCACCCGTACCAGACCGACCTCGATCCGGCGTATGTAGTGCAGCGCACTGGCGAGATCGCGGGTAAAGATCGAGGCCGAGAGCCCGAACGGCGTGTCGTTGGCGAGTGACACGGCGTGCTCGAGGCCGTCGGCGCTGAGCACACCCAGCACGGGGCCGAACAGCTCGCGCAACGCAAGAGGATGCGCGCTGCTGTCGAGTCTGACGGTGCGGGGTGCAAACCAGTGGCCGACGTGGAAGCGTGGATCATCGGGGAGGGTTCCGCCGAGGAGCGTCTCCGCTGGTGCGGTCGCGAGACTGGCCTCGATCCGCGCCAGCGACTCTGCGCTGATCAGCGGACCGACGGCACTTGCGGGATCGTCTACTGGGCCGAGGGGGAGTGCCGACATCGCGGTACCCAGCCGGGTGAGAAACTCCATTTCGATCGTTCGGTCGACAATGACGCGGGAGGTGGCGGTGCATTTCTGCCCGGCGTAGCGCATCGCGCCGGCAGCGGTGAGTGTCGCCGCCCGATCGAGATCGCCGTCCCGCGCCACGATCACGACATTCTTCCCCCCCATCTCGCTCTGGATCCGGATGTTTCGTTCCGCGCCGATCGCGGCGACTCGCGCCCCGACGGCTTGCGACCCGGTGAACGACGCGCCGCGGATCTGCGCGTGCCGGAGCAGTGCTTCGCCGGTCGTGCCGTCGCCGTGCACCACGTTGAACGTACCGGGTGGCAATCCGGCGGCGAGTGCGGTCTCGGCGAGCACGTGGGCCACGCCCGAGGACAATTCCGATGGCTTGAGCACCACCGTGTTGCCGAAGGCCAGCGCCGGCGCGGATTTCCAGAGTGGGATCGCGAGCGGAAAGTTCCAGGGGGTGATCAGTGCCAGTGGTCCCACCGGGTCGCGCAACGTGAACTGCAACGCATCCGCGGCCTGGGCCGGGATCACCTCACCGATGTCACGCACCGCTTCGCCGGCGTAGTAGCGGCAGATGACCACCGCGCGCGCCGCCTCCCCACGCGCCTCGCTGATCGGTTTGCCGACTTCACGGGTTATCAGCCGCGCGAGCTCCTCGGCGCGCGCCGCGATGGCGTCCCCCCACCGATAGAGCAGCTCCGCACGCGTGGCTCCTGAGGTGGCGCGCCACGCGGGAAAGGCGTCGGCAGCGGCCGCCACAGCGCTGGCCACATCGACGCCATCGGCCACCGGTGCGCGCGTCACCACGTCGTCCGGCCGCGAGGGATTGCGGCGCTCGCGCGCGAGTGAACCGGACGCGGGCCGGAACTCGCCGGCGACAAAGAGCGGGAGCACGTCGGTCATTCGGCTGCCTCCAGCGGGCGGTGTCGGTCAAGCGTTTCGGCGAGGGCGCGCCCGGCGGCGAGGATGTGCTCCCGCACCAGCTTCACCACCCGACTGGTATCACGACGGCGTGCGGCAGCCGCGATGGCGCGGTGTTCCCGCACGGCGAGGCGGGTGCCTCGGGTCAGGCTGAGTTGCAGGCGGACGAAGCGGTCGGACTGT
>JANLPG010000017.1:0-16073 GCA_031367105.1 Gemmatimonadota bacterium
CCTCTTCTGGTTGCTGCCCTTCGGACTGCTTGCTGCCGGGATCGCGACGCCGGCAGCGCTCACCGCGATCGGCATCTCACTCATCTTCTGGGCGTTGATTTCCGTCGGAATGCAGATCCCGATTGGACACGCGCTGGCCTACCCCCTCGGCGCCTTCACCGCATTCCTGATCGCTCTCCGCTCGACGCTGCGCGGCGGGCGGCGGGTGGAGTGGCGCGGACGCACCTACCGGGTCGACCGCCGCCACTGAGATGAAGCCGTCAGCCTCGCCGGCGCATCAGCTTTCCGAATCGATCATCGAGCATCGTTTCCTTCTCCCTGAGGCCCCTGTGCGCCTCCCCGCCCTCCTGCTTGCTTCGCTGCTCACCGGACCCGGTCCGGTCAAATACCGGTTCGAATCGAAGATCGTCACCGCCGTGGACCTCCCCGCGATGGGGCAGGGCAACCAGAATGCCGAGACCAGCGCCGTCAACGCCGCCAAGGTTGCCACCAAGCGCTATACCACGTGGAGCGTGACTGGAAAGGAGGGAGATTTCCTCCTCCTCGACGCGACCTCCACCGGGACGATGGCGATGGCGGGCAACACGGTACAGATGAGCGTGGTGCGAACCCGCAAGCTGACCCGGCTCCCCTAGCGCGCTGCGTCCCGGAGTACCCGCCCGAGGCAAATCGCACCGAACACCACGCCGGCATCCCCCGAGAATGCCGCCGTGTGCGCTTCTCCTTCCTCCACAGCTGCGGACGACCACGCGGCACTCGTCCACCGCCTCGGCGGCGCGGCCTGCATCGTGCCGGTTCCCGTCGACAGCGTCGGCGTGATCCTCGAAGTGGGGGAGCTCGCGGGGTTGCCGGTCTGGAGCGCCCACACCGGCGCGGAGGAATTCCGTGCGCTCGCCCGCCGCCTTGCCCGTGGCGGTCGGCTCGGCCTCCTGCTGGGCCGAGATCGCACCACCCACTGCGATACCGCGGTGGTGACGCTCCTCCCGCTCCACTTCACGACCCCGTGCACTGGCGTGCTCGAATCGCTCCCCCTCCGCCGCCTCGGGGGCATCCTGCGCCAGCCCAGACCGAACGCGCTGGAGCAGGCGATTGCTTTTGCGGATGCCCTCGATGTCGATGCGGCGGGTCGCCGCACCTTCGCCCTGCTGCGCGCTCTGCTCGATCGCGCCACGGCACTCCTGCCCGGAAATGTCCCCCGTGCCGATCGCCACGCCTGGACGCTTGTGCAGCTCACCCGCCTGCTCTTCTTGCGCTTTGTGGAATCGGAAGGATGGCTCGCCGGCAATCCCCGCTTCCTTGCCGAGGCAGTCGATCGCTGCCTGACTGCGCGACGCGACCCCACCAGGCATCTGCTCCAGCCGCTCTTTTTCGGAACACTCAATCGCCCGCCCTCGGCACGCTCCCGCTTCGCACACGCCTTCGGGGCGATCCCATTTCTGAACGGCGGGCTCTTCGAGGTGCACGCCCTCGAACGCACCTACCCGATGAGGCTCCCAACGGAGTTCTGGCGCGACGCCTTCGCAGCCTTGGTAGACCGGGTCGACGTCTCGCTCGAGATCGAGTCGGGCGATGGTCGCGTCACACCGGAGCTGCTTGGTCGCGTCTTCGAGGGGGTGATGGATGCCGAGGAGCGGAGGCAGGAGGGGGCGTTTTTCACTCCACCGCAGTTGGTCGAAGCGATGCTCCGTGAAGCGCTGGCCTGCCACCTCGGATCCCGCCTGGGGCGGCCTGAGGCGGCGCTTGCGCGTGCCCTCGAGGATCCCGATCCCGCACTCGCACGGGTACTGCTGGATGTCACCGTACTCGACCCCGCGGCTGGCTCCGGTGCCTTTCTGGTCGGCGCACTGGCCCTGCTCCACGGTCCTGGTCCGCGGGATCCATTGCGCGTCCGCCACCTGGTGACGCGACGGCTCTTCGGTGTCGACCGGCATCCCGATGCCGTGCGGCTCACCGAACTCCGCCTCTGGCTCGAAGTGCTCCGCTCGATGCGCGGCCGCCCGGTGCATCGGGTGCCGCCACTTCCGAACCTGGACGCCACCGTGCGGGCGGGCGATGCGCTTCTCGATCCGCTGGCTGGCCATCCCTTGGTCCCCGGCACTGTCGGGTTGCTCGCAGCCCGGCAGCGCGAGCTGGCGTCGGCTGCCGGGCGTGACAAACTGGCGCTGCTCAGCCAGCTGCGTCGCCTCGAGCGTGGAGCGATTCTCGACGCCTTTGGTCGGCGCGAGTTGGAACTCGAGCAACGCATCGCTGTCGCGCTCTCGCGTGCCCGGGCCCCCGATCTCTTCGGTGCGCCAGCACGGATGGCGCGGAACGACCGTCGCGAATTGGCCGCACTTCGGCGCACCCGATTGGAGGTGCGCCGCGAACGGCGCCGCTTGGCGCGCGATCACAGTGCCACTCCATTCGCCTTGGCCGCGGCGTTTGCCCCGGTCCTCGCTCGACGGGGTGGTTTCGACCTCGTCGTCGGCAATCCGCCGTGGGTGAGAGCCGAGCGATTGCCCGAACCAGTGCGTCGGTCCCTCGGCGCACGCTATCACTGGTGGCGCTCAAGCGGAGCCGGGTGGCGACACCTCCCCGATCTCGCCGTCGCGTTCGTGGAGCGCAGCCACGAGCTGCTCGCTCCGCGCGGGACCCTGGCACTGCTCGTCCCCGCCAAGCTGGCCACCGCAGGCTACGCCCGCGCGATGCGGGACGCCCTCACGACCACGGCCACGCTGCATCGGGTGGCCGACCTGGCCAATGACCCGCGTGCCGGTTTCGATGCGACCACGTATCCCCTCAGCATCATCGCGTCTCGCTGTGCTCCACCGGCATCGCACGCGCTTCGTCTCGGTCTGACCAGCGACGCGGCGCTGCAGCTGCAAGCGGAGTGGTCGAATGCGGAGCAGTGGATACTGGCATCGCCTCGAGTCCAGCAACTTGCCGCACGACTGGCCTCCGATCATCCCCCGCTGCGTGAGCAGGTCACACCGCAACTCGGGGTCAAGACCGGCGCCAATAAAGCTTTCCTCGATCCGCCTGAGTCGCTGGCGCCGTGGTCGCGGCGTGCCCTGCGCGGGCGCGACATCCGGGCATTCCGCTCGCACGGCTGCACGCGATTGCTCTGGCCTGCCGATGCCCGCGGCGAACCGTGGCCGAATCTTCCGCCGCAGTTGCTTGCCTACCTGGCCCCGCATCGCAGCGTCCTGAGTCGCCGCAGCGATCTCCACGATGCCCGGTGGTGGCGGCTCTTCCGCACCGCGGCAGCCACCGCGGCGCATCGCGTCGCCTGGGGTGATCTCGCGCGGCGGCTCGAAGCGACTCTGGTTGGAGAACACGACCTCATTCCGATCAACAGCTGCTACGTCGCGGCATTGCCGTCGGCGCTCGCCGCGGAATCGCTCACCGCCTGGCTCAACTGCAGCTGGATCCGTGCCCTGGCTCGCCTGCGTGCCGAACCAGCCGCAGGCGGTGCGGCACGATTCGGCGCCAGGGCGGTGGGAGCGGTGCCGTTGCCGCGTGCGGTACTGGGGCACCCCGTTCTCGCCGCCCTGACGCACTCGGCGGCGTCACAAGACATCGACGCAATCCTCGACGATTGCACCGCCGACCTCCTTGGTCTCGACCTGAGTGATCGCGCCCTCCTCGCGCCGCTGGCCGCGCGTCGTCGCTGAGTCGCTCGCGACGGTCGAGGAGCCGGTCGAAACACTCGGCCAGCCACCCCTGCCGGCGACCGTCGATGAGCTCGCTGCCGCCGCGGCGGCTTGGCTCACCCCCGGCCGGAGCTGGGCCGATCCACCGGCGTTCCTCCGACCCGAACAGATCGACTCGTGGCGTCGGGCGCATCACGCGTTGCTGCACCGCGGGGGGGCCTTGCTCGCCGAACCCACCGGCAGCGGAAAAAGCTGGATCGCACTCGGCCTCGCGGCCCAGGAGCGGCGGCGCTGCCTGGTGGTCGCACCGGCTGTCCTCCTCCCGCAATGGCAGGATGTCTCGAATCGGTCCGCGGTAACGGTGGACCGCTGGTCGCTCGAACGGCTCAGTCGGGGCCTGCTCCCTCCCAGTTCACCACCGTTAGTGATCATCGATGAAGCCCACCGGCTCCGCGATCCCGGTACCCGACGGGTGCACACTCTGGCGCCGTGGCTGGTCGGTCGGCGCGTGCTGCTGATCACCGCTAGCCCCATCGTCAACCGACTGCGCGACCTGATCACGCTGCTCCGACTCATCGTGCCCGAGGATGCGCTCGCCCTCGACGGCATCCCGGCACTCGGAGAGCTCGAGGGTGTCGCGGGGCCACCGGTGGCCCTTCGTCGACTGGCGATCCGCACCGCTCACCGGCTTTTCTACGCCCGTCAGGATGCCACCACGATCGTGGCGTCTTCAGCCGAGCGAGCACGGTCGAACGTGGCGGTGCGAGCGATCGGTTCGCTCACCCTCAGCCGTGAGCGCGCCATCCGGCGGTTGCTCCGCAGCGTCTTCTTCGACGCCGCGGCGTCGAGCGATGCGGCCCTCCACCGGGC
Organism: Gemmatimonadota bacterium; assembly: GCA_031367105.1. GTDB lineage: Bacteria > Gemmatimonadota > Gemmatimonadetes > Gemmatimonadales > GWC2-71-9 > Palsa-1233. The sequence continues at coordinate 4,503 of JANLPG010000017.1, forward strand.
ACTCGCCCGGTATCGTTCGCTGCTGCTCCATTCACGCGAGGCGGGTGGCATTTCCCGTGCGAGTATCCGGCAGTTCGCCGGCGAAGCGCTCGACCAGCTGGTGCTCTGGGAACTGATCGGCCTCGAACGCGGCTCCGAACTGGTCACATCCGACATCCCGTACCTCGACTCGATCCTCGCCGCGCCTCAACGCGACGAAGCCTGGATTCACGACCTCCGGCAACATTTGCGCAGCACCCGACCGAGCGTCTGTTTCACGCGTCATCGAGCCACTGCACAGTTACTCCGCCGCACGCTAGGCGATGGCACGGCCTGGGTGACCGGGAGTGAGGCCGGCATCGGCCCTCATCGGCTAGGCCGTGCGCTGGTCCTTTCGGCGTTTGGTCCGCAACGGCCGGAGTGGCGAACCCGGCGTACCCTGCCTCACGTGCTGATCGCGACCGATTTCGCCGCGGAGGGGCTGGACCTGCAATCCGCCGGGTGCGTGGTGCACATCGATCTCCCCTGGACCGCAATGCGGCTCGCGCAACGGGAAGGTCGACTCCTCCGGATCGGGCAACGGCACGAGAGTGTCAAGATCATCGTTCGTCGACCGGCACCGGAACTCGAGTTGCTGTTGGCGGGGGAGCACCGGATCCGCCGCAAGCACACGCTGAGCGACCAGTGGTTGTCGGTGCTCGAGCGGCGGGACGCTGACCCGGCGCTTCCGAGCGCCCCACCGCGTGTCGGGCTCTTTGACGATGGTGGGGTAGACGCCACGCTCGTGGTGATTGCCACCACTCGGGGCGACTGTGCCGGGGCGAGAACCGTGACTCGCACCGCCGACGGTGCCTGGTGCGACAACGAGGCCAGCACAGCCGCACTCTGGCAGCGTGCGCGCGGAGCCTCGGCAGTGGTGGGCAGTGCGCTCGGAGTACGGACCGCGTTGGCGGATGCGTTGCGCTACGTACTCGGCTCCTCCGCCCCCCGGGCGCCCACGGCTCCTGCCTTGATCGCGCGAATTCAGCGGCTTGCTCGCACCGCGGCTGCACGCCGTGACGCCGCGTCGCTTGCGGCCCTCGATCGACTCCTGCGCTTTGCTGCCGCGCCCGCAACGCTTGGCGCCCGCAGCCTCCTTGAACGGCTTCAAGATGCCCCGGACCACGAACTCCTGCGCACCCGCGTTCCCGATCGGCCGCGCCCGCTGCCGCTGGCGGCCAGAGTCGTCGCCGCGTTGCTCTTCCGTTCTACGACCGCTCCACTACGTTGACCGGATGCCTGAAATCCAGACCGTGCTGTTCGATCTCGATGGAACTCTGCTCGATTCTGTCGACCTGATCGTCGATAGCTACCACCACACGTTAGCCACTCACTCACTCCAGCCGATGACGCGGGAAGAAATTCTCGCCGGTCTGGGCACGACGCTCTACGCCGTGTTCGGCCGGATGACCGAGGACGCGGCGACGGTGGCGGCTTGGGTCGCGACCTATCGCGAGTACAACCTCGCCCACCACGATGCCCGTGCCGCTGCCTATCCCGGCGCCGTCGAGATGGTGCGTCGCATCAAGGCGGGCGGGAAGCGACTCGGCCTGGTGACCAGCAAGAATCGTGGCGGGGCAGAACGCGGCCTCGCCTTGATGGGGCTCCAGGGTGTGATGGAGCTGATCGTCGGGGCCGACGATGTCGTCAAGCCGAAGCCCGATCCGGAACCGGTGCTGCTGGCGCTCGAGCGGCTGGGTGAGTCCCCCGAAACGGCGCTCTTCGTAGGCGATTCCCACCACGACATCTACTCGGGTCGGGCGGCCGGTGTGCTCACGGCTGGTGTCACCTGGGGCCCCTTCGACCGAGCTCACCTCGAATTCGCCGCGCCGGACTATTACTGCGACTCCCCCGACGACCTGCTGAAACTGGTCGGCTGCTAGCGGCTGCCGCAGTGGCCAGTGCCCATCGGCTACTCGGGCGATGCCCCCGTGATGTGGCGGAGGCGGCGGAGGAGCTTTGACTGCGCTGCGGCGTTCTGCACCGCGATAAAGATGGTATCATCACCAGCAAGCGTTCCGACGATCTCGGGCCAGGCCAGCAGGTCGAGCGCACTGCCGACCCGTTGCGCCTCCCCGGGCGGCGTGTGGAGCACCAGCAGCGCGTCGCCGGCTGCCTCGACCGCCAGCAACGACTCGGCGAGGCGACGTTCGTTGGGGTCGGCGATCTCCTTGAGCCGCGCCGATGCCGGCCGCTGGTAGATCCCCTCGGACTTTACCAGACCAAGCGCGGAGATATCGCGCGAGACGCTGCTCTGGGTGACGTCCCACCCCTCCTGTGCCAGCGCTTCCGCCAACTCGTCCTGGGTACGCATCGGTCGCGTCGCCACCAGTTCGAGAATCTTGAGGTGCCGCTTGCGTCGTTCCAGGCTCATCGTGCCCGCGCCCCGGTCAACCGCGCAAGTGCTCGCGTGAACGCGCCACGGCGAGATGCATTCCAGCGCGCCGCACCGCGCAATCGCTGACGCAGCGCCGCAATGGGAAGCTTCCCAATGCCACCGCTGCTCCGCCGCGCCGCAATCAGCTGGCCCGCGGTGAGGGCTGGCATCGTCACCCCGCGCTTCACCTCGGCGGCGACCTCGCGATACGCGCGCCGGAACGGAGTACCCGTCCGCACCCGGCGCATCACTTCATCGGTCGCCAGGACCTCACCGGTCAGCGCGGCCATCCCTGCGACCGCGTTGACGCCGAGTCGCGGGATCGCGGTTGCCAGCATCGCCAGCAGCTCCCGGCAATGGTCGAGCCCGCGGAAGAGCGGCGCCTTGAGGAACTGAAAATCGCGATGATACCCGCTCGCGAGCTTCCCCTTCAGCGCAAGGATCGTTGCCAGGTCGCCTTCCAGCGCCGCACTGCGGGCGCGGGTGAGCTCGAACAGGTCCGGGTTACGCTTCTGCGGCATGATGCTGGACCCGGTCGACAGTTCGTTCGGCAACACCAGCCAGCCGAACTCCTCGGCCGAGAACAGAATCACGTCCGACGAAAGCTTGGCGCAGTGATGTGCTGCCTCGCTGCACCAGAAGAGGACCGCAGCCTCCAGCATCCCCCGCCCGCCCTGCACGGTGGTCACCACCTGATCGATCCCGGCGAAGCCGAGCGCCCTGGCGGCGGCTTCCCGCACCAGCGGCAACGGTACCCCGTATCCGGCGGCACTTCCGAGCGGTGACCGGTCGAGCCGGGGCCAGAAGCCGAGCACCGCGTCGGCGGCGTCGAGCAACCCTTCAGCATAGCCTGCCGCCCAGATCCCGGCCGAGGAAGGCATCGCAATCCGCTGGTGGGTGTACCCTGGCCAGAGTACCCGGCGATGCCCGGCACCGAAAGCCAGGAGCTGCTCGGCCAGCGTCAGCATCAGTCGGTGCAGCGAGAGCACTTCGTCCTTGAGGAAGAGCCGGATATCGGTCACGACCTGGTCATTGCGGGAGCGACCGGCGTGGAGCCGTTCACCGACATCGCCGAATCGCTTCGTCAGCCAGAACTCCACTGCACTATGCCCGTCCTCGTGTTGCGCCGTAATGCGGAGCTCGCCCTGCTCGACCGCCTTGAGCGCCGCGAGCAACGCTTTGCGCATTGCCCCGCGCTCGCGCGCGGTCACGACCTTTCCCTTGGCGAGGGCCTCCAGATGGCCCAGCGAACCGATGACGTCCCAGCGGAGGAGCCGTGCGTCGAGCGCTCGGTCATCGGCCACCGTATACGATAGCATCTGGACATCGGGTGCTGTCCCGGGCGACCAGAGTGTCTTCCTGCGCTTCACCTGAGATACGCCTCCGCCGCCTGCGCGTAGAACGCGCGAGCCGCCGTGACTTCGGAAAGGTTCACCGACTCGTCTGCCGTGTGCGATCGCCGCGACGTGCCCGGACCGACCTTGATGGCGTCGAGGTGGCGGAGGAAGCACCAATCGGAACAGGTCGGAGAGCCATAACTCCCGGCGCCTGGCGACACCGCCCGCACCGCCGCCAGGAGGCGGGAGCCAGGCGGTGTCTCGCAGGGCACCAACCGCTTGGACGTGACGACCACCTCGCAGGCAAGTCGCTCGGTCAGTGCCTGCTCGAGTTCGTCGTGTGTCCACGCCGGCGTGGAGCGGACATCGAGTATTGCCCGTGCCACCGGCGGAGTCACGTTGCGCGAGACGCCACCTTCCAGCATCGTCGGGGTGACCGTGGTCACGCCCAGCAGCGGATGGAGCCGCTCCGCCACGATGTCGTCAAGTTTGACGATCTCGCGGGCCAGAATCGAAATCGCGTTGGCGAAGTCACCGCTGGTCGCATAGCCCGCGTGGCGCTGGTCGCCCCTGGCCACCAGATCCACCATCATCAGGCCGCGTTGTGCCACGGCAAGCTGGAGGTTGGTGGGCTCGCCCACCAGCGCGGCATCAAGCCGACCCGCCCGCTCCACCGCCTCTGGCATCGTGGCGTTCCGCGTCTCTTCGCCGTAGGAAAAGATCCCGAGGAGGCGACCCCGCAACGGCACCCGTCGCGCTGCAACATCGGCAAGGGCAAAGAGCATTGCGCTGACCGACGCCTTGGCATCACCGGAGCCCCGTCCGAAGAGGAGGTCCCCTTCGATCACGGGTGTGAATGGATCGCGACTCCACCCCTCGCCGGGTGGCACGACATCCAGATGCGATGCCAGCGCGAGCGTGGGGCCGGCGGCTTCGTCCCCGACCGCGATGCGCACACTCGTCTCATCGCGCACGACGTCGAGGCCGAGCCGGCGTGCCGCCAGCTCGACCAGCTCCGCTGCCGGCGACTCATTCCCGCTGATTGACGGGACGGCCACCAGCTCGCAGAGGAAGGTGATTTCAGTCAGCGAGGTCAACACCGAGATAGGTCGCCTTCTCCTTGCGACCAACGATCATCGTGCCGAATCCCGCGCCGGTGAACACTTCATAGAGGAGGGAATCGGGGACGCGGCCGTCGATGATGTGCGTCCGCTCCACGCCGCCCGTCGCGGCCCGGATGCAGGCCTCCACCTTCGGCTTCATTCCGCCGGCCAGCGCGCCGCTGGCCATCAGCCCGGCGAGATCGTCCGGATCCGCAAACGTCACCAGCGTGCTCGGATCGGTGCGGTCGCGCAGGACACCTGGCGCGCCGGTGAGAAAGATCAGTTTCTGTGCCTTGAGTGCGATCGCCAGCGACTCCGCCACCGTATCGGCGTTCACATTGTAGACATTGCCTTCGTTGTCGCCCGCCAGCGACGACACCACCGGAACGAAGCGGGCGTCCATCAGCGTCAGCAGCACGCGCGGGTCGACCTTGTCGATATCCCCGACGTGTCCATAATCAACCACGCGAGACTCGCCGACGTCGTCCATCACCCGGATCGGGAGACGGCGGTGGGCGGTCAGCAGGTCGCCATCGACCCCGGAGACCCCGGCAGCCTGCACTCCGTGGCGCCGCAGCGCGGCGACGAGATCGGTATTGAGTAGTCCGCGATACACCATCTTCGCTACTTCGAGTGCGCCATCATCGGTGACGCGACGCCCGGCAACCATCTGCGGTTCCTGCCCCAACCGGCGCGCCAAGGCGCTCGCCTGCGGTCCGCCACCGTGAACCACCACGATCCGAATCGAAAGCGACGACAGTAGCGCCAGCTGCCCGGCGACCATATCGAGGTTATGCGCATCCGACAGGACGTCACCGCCCAGCTTCACGACAAAGACGTGATCGCGGTAGGCACGCACGTAGCGGAGTGCGCCCTTCAGTCCGGCGATGCCCTTCGTGGTGTCAATGCCCATCTGGTTCCTCACATCAGTCAGAATTGCATCCACCATCCATCATCCATCATCCATCATCCATCATCCATCACCGTACCGTTCCGATCAACTCGAGCAACAGCGCCCGCTGTGCGTGAAGCCGGTTTTCTGCCTGATCCACGACCACACTGTTCGGACCATCCAGCACGTCGCCATCGATCTCGACATTGCGGCGGACGGGGAGGCAGTGCAGTGCGATCCCGCGTTCGTGCGCCGTGGTGCGCATCCGCACCTGCGTCAGGCGCCAGTCGCGCTTCCCCTCGCGCAGGGCAGCCTCAGCCTCGGGGCGTCCGAAGTGGAGGAGTGAGCCCCACGCCTTGGTGTAGACGGCGTGCGCCCCGTCGATCGCGCCGTCGAGATCCTCGGTCACCCTGAGCGACCCGCCGCGCGACGTCGCCAGCATCTCGATGGCCAGATAATCGTCGGGATCGAGGTCGAAGCCTTCCGGGCGCGCGATCGTGACATTCATCCCGAGATGCGCGGCGGCCAGGGCGGCACTCGCCGGCACAGCGGTTGGCAGCGCCTTGGGGTGCCAGGCCCACATCAGCACGAAGTGCTTCCCCTGCGTCTCGCCGAGATGCTCGCGCATCGTCAGGGCATCCGCCAGTCCCTGGCAGGGGTGCCGCCGAGCCGACTCGAGGTTGATGACGGGCTTCTCGCAGTACTTCGCAAAATTGCGGACGGTATGGTCGAGTCGTTCCACCCCCCACTCATTCCCCTTCGGGAACGAACGCACCGCCAGCGCGTCGGCGTATCGGCCGAGGACGCGTGCCGCCTCGATGATATGCTCCACCGAGGTACCATCCATCACCGTATCGAGTTCTGTCTCCAGCGTCCAGCTCCCTTTCCCCGGTTCGAGGCAGAGGGCGTGGCCGCCGTGCAGGAACATCGCCGTCTCCATCGACGATCGGGTCCTCAGCGAGGGATCGAGAAACACCATCGCGAGCACTTTCTTGAGCAGTCCCCCTTCGATTTCACCCTGCTTGCAGCGGACCGCCAGTGCGAGGAGGTGGTCGATCAGATCGGGAGACCACTCTTCCATTGCGAGAAAGTCACGCTTCATGGTTCCAGCACCTCGCGCAGCCCGGTGAGCAGGAGTTCCGCCTCGTCGCCGGAGAAGGTCAGGGGCGGCAGCAGTCGTAGCGTCATCGGATCGGTGGAGGTCCCCGTGAGAATCCGCTTGGGCCAGAGCGCTTGCTGCACCGATACCGCGGGGCGGTCGAGCTCCAGCCCGAGCAGAAAACCGTGCCCGTGTACGCGAACGACGTGGGGCAACGATGCCGCGGCAGACGCAAGTCGTCCACTCACCGTTCGGACATTTTCGAGCAGCCCTTCCCGCTCGATCACTCCGATATTCGCCAGCGCGGCGGCGCACACCACCGGGCCGCCGCCGAATGTCGATCCCAGGTCGCCAACCTGGATGTCATCCACCAGCGATGGCACCGCGAGCACCGCACCGATCGGCAGTCCCGCGGCGAGTCCCTTGGCCATCGAGAGGGCATCGGGGACCACCCCAAAGAACTCCGCTGCCGTGAAACGTCCGAGCCTGCCGACGCCACACTGCACCTCGTCGAACAGCAACTTCGCTCCGTACTGGTCGCAGAGTGATCGCGCCGCCTGCAGATACTCCACGGTGGCGGATCGTGCGCCCTGGAACCCCTGGACCGGCTCCAGCAGCACCGCGGCAATGCTGTCGTCCATCGCCGCCTCGAGCGCCGCGATGTCGTTGAACGGCACCCTGCGCGAGAGCGGTACTCCCGCTCGCCGCGCCCCCGCCTCATACTTGGCACCATCGGTACAGGCGAGCGTCGCCGCGGTGCGACCGTGCCAGCCACCGAACATCGAAATGACGTTCGTCCGCCCAGTCTTTCTGCGCGCCAGGCCGAGCTGGTTCTCGTTTGCCTCCGCGCCGCTGTTGCAGAAGAACACTCGGCCGAGCGGTTCCGGTGCGAGCCGCGCCAGCGTCTCGGCCAGCAACTCCCGCCCGGAGTGCGGGACGGCCGTGGAGTAAAAGAGGAGTTTGGCTGCCTGCTCCGCGATCGCCGTCACAACATCGGGGTGCGAATGCCCCGAGCTCGCGACGGCGTGGCCACCGTAGGCGTCGAGCCACTCGTTGCCCTCCTCGTCGACCAGCCAGGAGCCGTGGCCTGAGGCGGCTCGAAGCGGAAAGGTACTGTACACCGGCAGCAGCGCCGGCTTGGTGATGGCAGTCAGCATGGGAACGGCCCCGGTGCGAGCAGTCCGGCACGCTCATCGATGCCGAGTGCGAGGTTCATCGCCTGGACGGCCTGTCCGCCGGCGCCCTTGATCAGGTTGTCGAGTACGCACATCACCTGCACCTCACGCCCATCCGGCGACCCCACCGCGTGCAGCAGGGCGAGATTGGTCCCCACCACGTGGGTCAACTCCGGCGGGGCGTCTGTGACGCGCACAAACGGCCGGCCCGCGAAGCGTTGTGATATCAGCTGCAGCAGCGCCGCCGCAGGTTGCACCCCCGGCTCGGCCAGATGCGCGTGGAGCGTCACGTGAATCCCTCGCACGAACGGTCCGGCGTGGGTCATCAGCCGCGCGGAGGCACTCGGGTCCTTTCGCCAGCGGCGCCATTGTTCCAGTACTTCCCCTTCGTGGCGGTGCGACATCGGCTGGTAGGCGAACATATTGTGCGCTCGCGCCGGATGATGCGTGGCAGGCTTCGGTGTCACTCCCGCTCCGCTCGATCCGGTCACGGCGAAGATGGCGGGTGCCGCCGCGAGTGGCAGGTCGGCAATCGCGTAGAGGGCAAGCTGTGCCGCGGTCGCGAAGCAGCCCGGCGCCGCGATCGCCTTCACACCGCGGAGTCGCTCGCCCAGCACATCCGCCAGGCCGTAGGTGAAGCGATGCACCAGCGCGGGTGCGGGATGGGCGCCGTAATACTGCTCGTGCAATCGGCCATCCTGAATCCGGAAATCGGCGGCGATGTCGACAATCATCCCGGGACCGGCGTCGACGATGTCGCCCATCAGGCGTCCCGACTCACCGTGCTCAAGTGCCAGAAACACCACATCCTTCCCCCGCGCCACATCGGCCGGGGAATGCGCAGCGAACCGGGCGTCGGTCAGCATCGCCAGTGCCGGATGCACATCGGCGATCGGCTTCCCCGCCTGCGAACGCGAGGTCGTGACGACCTCGGTGACGTCGGGATGTTGCAGCAGCAGCCGCAACAGCTCTCCGCCGGCGTACCCGGCGCCCCCGAGAACGGCGACCTTCACGCTGGGACACCGTGCGCAGCCCGCCACACCTCAAGCGACTCGAGCACCCGCGCCACCAGTCCGCTCGCATCACGGCGAGAGTTGTGTGCCGGCAGTCCCAGCGAGGCGGTGATGTAGTCACTGCCGACGTGGTTGTCGGTGGCCGGGCCGGTGATGACGGTGATCTGCAGGCCGAATTCATCCCGCATCAGTTCGCGTGCACCCCAGCAGCCCACCGGATCGGGGGCGGCCATCACATACGCCGCGCCGAGGCCCATCAGATCCGGCGCCCGCAGGATGTCCTGTACCCCGTATTCCCCAAGGATCCCATCGCCCAGTTCGGCGACAATCACATCGGGACGTGCGCCACGCGGGTCGGCGAGGCGATTGAACAGCCCCCGTGCGATCGGCACCGTCATCCCCGCGTGCGTACTTGCTGCGCCGGCATCGTTGAACGTCAACGCGGCCACGGCACCCGCATCCCGCATCGAGAGTGCGTCACGCATCAACGACACCCCAGTGAGCTTGGTGGCCGCAACCCGGAGTCCGCTGCGGGCCAGCCCACGCACCAGTTCGGTGGCTGCGACGGTCTTACCCGCGTTCATGCAGGTGCCGACCACATAGACCACTGGCACGTCACAGAGGAGCGTCTCTGCCGGCGGGACCGCCCGATCACGAATATGCGCAGGCCGACCCACCCGATCCCCCAGCTCAGGGAACGACAACACCGCCCCGAGCACCTCGGCCTGAAACGGTGGGCCGATTTCCGGATTCGCCGACGTGCACTTCCCCAGAATGCCACCGAGGTTGAGCACCTCGATGAGGTCGCCCACGGCGATCGTCTTCGGTACCTCGCCTGCATAGCCACGCAGCGCCCGACGTACGCCAAGGGTGCCGGCGAGGACGTCGCCCGCACGCAGCGCGACCATCCGCCCGCTCAGATCCTCGACCTGGTTGTAGGTGCTCTTGTCGGTCAGCAGCCGCACCGCCAGGATGTACCCCTCGGCCGCGACGATCTGATCGCCCACGATCACTTCCGTGCTGAGCGCGGCGTTTTTCGTCGACGATGCGATGCGGTCGAGCCGAACACGGGTCGTTACGACCATCTTACCCCTCTCCCAGCGCACGAGCTTCCGCCCGCATCACCAGCAGCTCCGGAATCGCACCAACGCGCGCGAAAGCTTTTGCCTCATCACCGGTCCAGAGGTGGTTCTCCTCACCGTACGTCGCCACTGCCGGGTCCATCATCGAATAGGGCGACCGTGCCCCGGTGACCAGGAAGCGACCCGGTGCCAGCCGCACCCGGGTCTCACCGCTCACCTTCCGCTGCGACGATGCGACCATCGCCTCGATGTCGCGGAGCGCAGGGTCGAAGTAGTGCCCCTCGTGGAGCCGGTCGCCATAGAAGCGTCCCAGCTGATCCTTCCAGAACGTCTGCCACTTGGTGAGCACCAGCTTCTCGAGCTCGCGGTGGGCACCAATCAGGATCAGCGCACTCCCGGCCTCGAATCCGACCCGCCCCTTGATGCCGAGCGCGGTCTCCCCGACGTGAATTCCGTGACCGATGCCGTACTGTGCCACCAGGCCGGTGAGCGTGTCGACCAGCTCGTGCCCCGACATTCCGAGGCCATCGAGCGAGAGCGGTACCCCTTCCTCCCACCCGATCACGTGATCGGTGGCGGCGGGGGCGTCAGCTGGTGGGTCGAGCAGCTCCGCCGGCGGAGCGGCCCAGGTGTCGTGCGTCCATCCGCCACCCCAGGTGGTGCCCCAGAGGCCGCGATTGATCGAAAACGCCCCCGACTTCGGCGGGACGGGAAGGCCGCGCGCTTCGAGGTAGGCGATCGACTGCTCCCGCGAGAGTGACTCCTCCCGGATCGGTGTCACGATCTCGAGCTCCGGGGCGAGGACGCGCAGCGCGATATCGAACCGGACCTGATCGTTCCCCGCACCGGTGGAACCGTGGGCGACCGCCGCCGCGCCGATCTGCCGGGCGACGTCGACCACCGACATCGCCTGCTGCGTCCGCTCCGCGGCAACGGAGAGCGGGTAGACCTCGCCCCGGAGGACATTGGCCTGGATCAGCACCTTGACGAAGCGATCGAACACCAGGGCACGGGCGTCGACCTCGTGGTGCTCCGCCGCCCCCACAGCCATCGCCTGCGTCCGGATCGCCGCACACTGCTCGGGCGTCGTGCCACCGGTGTTCACGAAGACGGTATGCACCCGGTAGCCCCGCTCGATCAGGCGGGGGACGCAATACGAGGTATCGAGACCGCCCGAAAAGGCGAGCGCCAAGAGGTTGTTTTGCATAGTGCATAACTATGCATTACGGAGCGGGCCCGCGCAAGGGCTCGCCGTTACTTGACCACCACCAGCCGCGCTCGGAGGGGGAGCCGATGCGAATAGCTCCGAAGCGGTCGGGGTGCTGCCCTTCGACCAGCGACCGCTACCGCTTGCTCTGCAGCGACACGCCGTACTGAAAATGCAGGGCATAGTTCATCGTCGTCGCGTTGCCGTCGGCGACGTCGACGTTGAGGTAGCCAATGGTGGCCTTCACCGACAGCGAGCCGTAGGTGTA
>JANLPG010000018.1:0-2278 GCA_031367105.1 Gemmatimonadota bacterium
GGCGGATCGATGGTCGGGAGGATCCCCTCGGGGACGATGGCCACGATCGCGCTGAAGGCGAATCCGCATATGTCGTGGCGCAGGACTGCGCGCGGTGGCGCCTATGCGATGGTGGCATTCGTGCTGCTGGTGGCGGCGTTCATGACGCTGCGCGCCTTCGGCATCGGGCCGTGGGGCTCGCTGCTCGCCGCCGGTTCTCTCAAGGCCGATTCGCGCGTCGTGCTGGCCGACATCACCTCGGCGCCGGAAGATTCGTCACTCGCGCCGATCGTCGGCGAAGCCATCCGCGCCGCATTGTCGCAGGCGACTTCCATTCGAGTGATCGACAAGGTCGCCGTGAGCAACCTGTTGCAGCAGATGCAGCGCGACAAGGAGACGCCGCTCGACGCCACGGTGGCGCGCGAAGTCGCCACGCGTGCCGGCGCAGGTGCCATTCTCGGGGGGCGGCTCGCCCGCGCCGGCACTGGCTATGCGGTGAGTCTCGAACTCGTGAGCGTCAATGGCGGCGCCACACTGGCCTCCTATCAGGCCACCGCCGACGGTCCCAAGGACTTGCTCACCACCGTCGATGGGCTCGCGAAGAAGTTGCGCAGCAAGATCGGTGAGTCGCTCCGGCAGGTGCAGCGCGCCGTGCCACTGGAGCAGGCCACTACCTCGTCGCTCGCCGCGCTGCAGAAGTTCAGTGAAGGGGTGAAGATCAACGACGGCACCAGTGACCCCGATGGTGCCGTGGCGGTGCTGCGCGAGGCGGTGGCACTCGACTCCACCTTCGCACTGGCCTGGCGCAAGCTTGCCGTCGCGGAATTCAATGCCGGCGCATCCGTGGCCGCCCAGGATTCCGCGCTCGAGAAGGCCTTCAAGTACTCCGACAAGGTGCCCGATCGCGAGAAGTACCTGATCCACGGATCCTACTACGAGAACCACAGCGCCGCCGCCAACCGCACCCAGGCGATTGCGGCGTACCGTAAGGTCTATGCCGTCGACAGCCTGAGCACGACGGCGCAGAATCAGCTGATGCTGAACTATTCCCAGACGCGGCAGTACGACAGCGCGATCTATTACGCCAGGCGTCAGTTCGCCACCGAGCCGAGTGCAACCAGCGCGATGCGGATCGCCGAACTGCTCGCCAAGACTGGCAAGCTCGATGAAGCCGACCGGCTTCGCGATTCGGTATTGCGAGCCGACCCCGCCTCGGCCACGAACACCTTGGTGCTCCGAAACCGCTTCATGGTCGCCTCGGCGCGCGGCAATCGCGACTCCGTAATGGCGGTGCTACAGGACTTCATTAAGGTCAAGTCCGTTCCGATTCAGAACGTCATTCGCGGCGTGCTCACGAACCAGATGCTGATCCGTGGGCGGTTGACGAAGGCGGTGGTCATCGACTCGGAGCGCACCGCAGTGGCCGTCAGCCGGGGCTCCGCTGCCCCACTCTATGGCATCGGCGAAGCAGGTAGCGACATCATCTGGCGCGGGCGCCCGGCAGAAGGTGTGAAGCGTCTCGATGCCCTCGTGGCCGGCAAGGTGTGGTCGGCGGCTGCGCTCCCCGACCGTCCCTATGTGCAGGTGGCGACGCTCTACGCACTGGCCGGCGAGCCTGCCAAGGCGCGGCAACTGCTCACGCGCTTCAAGTCGGAGGATCCGGGCGAGGCGAAGGCGGCGTACAACATTCAGCCGATCACCCAGCTCGAGGGAGAGATCGCCCTGGCCGAGGGGAAGGCTGCTGAGGCGGTGGCACTGTTCCGCAAGGCGGACCAGCAGGAAGGCGGCGCTCCGGTCGAGTGTGAGGCTTGTACCTATTTCAATCTCGGGCGTGCCTTCGACAAGGCCGGGCAACTGGATTCGGCCCGCGCATACTTCGAGAAATACCTGACCGTTCCCGCCGTGCCGGAGCGGCGGCTCCAGATCGAGGGTCGCGCCCTCGCGCTGATCCAGAAGCGCCTTGGCGAGATGTACGACAGCAAGAACGAGCGACTCAAGGCGATCGAGCATTACACCGCGTTCGTCGACCAGTGGAAGGACGCCGACGCCGATCTGCAGCCGGTGGTGGCGAGCGTGAAGAAGCGGCTGGTGGAGTTGCGGGGTCGCGAAGGAAAGTGAGCTCGAGCTTTGCGGATGAGGTGATCGTCCGATAGTTTTACTACGAACCGCTGTCTGCTCCTTGGGAGGCTCCACGGACGGCGGGCACCGTCGCTCTGAGTACTGCTCAGGGCGGCGGTTTTGTTTTCGGGCTACTTCAATCCGATTTCGGCGGCGGCCCTGATCGCCCCGATCCGCACCG
>JANLPG010000025.1:0-2863 GCA_031367105.1 Gemmatimonadota bacterium
ACGATTTACAGGGGAGGGCGTGTTGAAGAAATCATCTGTGCGGTTGTCGTTCGCGCTTGCGGTGTGCGCGGCAGTCGCTCTGGCGTCCATCGCTTCATCGGCGAACGCCGCTAGCGGTGTGACCCAGGTCTCACTCGCTGGAACAGGCGCTCCTGAAACGGGCGCTTACACACCGTCTGGAAGCGGTGACGTGACGCAGGCGGAGTTCGCGGGCGAGCTCGATAGCGCCGCCGGTCCGAGTCCGTATTCCGGAACCATTGTCAATCGCAGCTTGTCCAGAGGCGTGGGCGCTGGTCCGTCGATTACGGGCGGCAAGAGGGCCAAGTCGAACCCTCAGTTCAACACCGGCTTCGAAGGTCTCAACCTCTACCAGCAGCGCTATGCGCGTGGTGGGAATCAGTTCACGGTCGAGCCGCCGGACCAAGCACTCTGTGCCGGTAACGGCTACGTGGTCGAGGCAGTCAACGACGTCATCAACGTCTACACGACCTCGGGTCAATCAGCGCTTCCCGACAACACCGCCGCGAACATCGTGGCCGGCTTCCCGAGAAACGTGAACCATGCCGTCGATCTGAACTCGTTCTTCGGTTATAACCCCGCTATCAATCGGTCGACCGGTGTGCGTGCTCAGTTCGTTACCGATCCGAGTTGCCTCTACGACGCAGCGACCCAGCGGTTCTTCGTCGTGGTCCTAACGTTGGAGACGCGTCCCAACGGGTCGTTCACGCTTGTCAACCACCTCGACACTGCTGTCAGTCAGACGTCGAACCCGACGGGGCGGTGGAACATCTATCGCACCGACGTCACGAACGACGGTACGAATACGGGTGGCGTCAACCCAGGGCCGTACCTCGGCGACTACCCGCACATCGGGGCAGACGCGAACGGTTTCTACATCACGACCAACGCGTACCCCTGGTGCTCGACCTGCAACGGCTTCGGTGGCGCGCAGATCTATGCGTTCTCGAAGGCACAACTCGCCGCTGGCGCCGCGAGCGTGACGATGCAGCACATCGACACGTCAGGCATGGTCAACGCCCCGAGCGACGCGGGTGCGACCCAGCCTGGATTCACCGTCTGGCCGGCGCAGTCGCCGGGAACCGACTTCAATACGGATAACGGCGGCACCGAGTACTTCCTGAGCTCCAACGCTGCCGATGAGGCCACGCACCCGGTCGCAGGGACCGGCGGCAATTACACGTCGAGCCAGCTCGTCGCGTGGACGCTTCGGAACACGGCTTCGCTGAACTTGGCCACGCCGGCGCTCGTGCTGACCAACAAGGTCCTGGCCGTGAATCCGTACGCCATCCCGCCGAAGCAGCATCAGCCGGGCTCCGGGACGCTCGCCACGACGGCGACGCCGCAGGGCTACTGCATCAACGACGTCGTCACGCTCCTCTTCAACGGGAGGACGGGCTGTTGGCGGCTGCTCGTCGGGCCGCCGCCTCATGCCGAGGTCATCTCGACGCCCGACTCGAATGACACGCGCATGCAGCAGGTGATGTACGCGAACGGGAAGCTGTGGGGTGCGCTCGACACCGCAGTCAACCCCGACGGGCTTGCACAGCGCGCCGGGATCGCCTGGTACATCATCAACCCGAATGCGAGCAAGGTCGTGAACCAGGGCTACCTGGGAACCGCGGGTTACGACCTCACGTATCCGGCGATTGGCGTGACCGCGAGTGGGCGCGGCGTCATGGCTCTCACCGCGACCGGTGAGAGCACGAACCCGAGCGCCGCGTACGCGGCCATCGACGCCAACGCGGGCGTGAGTGCGTGGGACATCGTTCCAGGTGGAGAGGGCGCTGCCCAGGACGACGGCTTCACGAGCTACAAGGCGCAGGTCGGCGGCAATCCTCCTCGCACCCGCTGGGGCGACTACGGAGCCGCCGCAGTGGATGGAAACTCGATCTGGATCGCCAGCGAGTACATCGCCCACTCCTGCGATTACCTCAGCTGGGGGGGCCCGTTCTTCGCCGGTGGTAGCGGGGACAACCTGCTGGGCACCTGTGCTGGTGCTCCCGGCGGGACCGGAGTCCGAACCGCGCTTGGTAACTGGTCGACCAGGATCAGTCAGCTGACCCCTTAAGTCAGGAGACGTTTGCCCTGGGGCGCGGGTTACGGCCCGCGCCCCTCAGGGCATACATTTGGGTATGCGGATCTTCGCGATCGCTTTCGTCATTGCTTTCCTGCTCGGATCCTCGGCCGGGGGTGCAGTAACCGTTCGCAGTGGTCTCTACGGCCACGTCACCCGCGGCCCGATCAGCCCCGTCTGCGTTGCCGAGCAACCCTGCTCAGAGCCCGCGGCCGGCGCCACCCTCCGCTTTCTCCGGGACGGGCACCTCGCAGGTTCAGTCCGCGTGAACACAGGCGGCGGCTACCGCATTCTGCTCCCCCCAGGGGCCTACACCGTCTCCGCGGCATCTCGTCGACCGCTTGACCCGTCGACTGTGCGGGTCCGTACGGGTGTGCCCGTCCGGAGAGATTTCGCGATCGACACCGGCATCCGCTGATTCCCACTGAGGGCCCGACCCTCGTACCGGAGCGACTATTGCGGTTTCGATATTTCCGCCCTAGGATGCGCCCAGGTTGGCCGGGGAGGGAATCTACCGCTTTCTCCTCCGCATGCTGGAGGAGCTACGCAGGCGTCTTGACGACGCTGCGTCTACGTCCGGCCGCAGTCTGAACAGAGAGATTGTCAATCGCTTCGCAGGCAGCTTCGAGGCTCAGTCACCGACCGGAACGCATCCGGCAAAAGGGGAGCAACACATGGGGAAGTTCACCAGGCGCAGGACGCTCGGCGTTCTCGTGGCCATCGCCGTCGCACTGGCGGCGACGATCGGAGGGCTGCTCGCGACGAGCC
>JANLPG010000008.1:0-1824 GCA_031367105.1 Gemmatimonadota bacterium
AACGGACGCGCGTACGGCGACGTCGTGACCGGCGTCAATTTCGAGTATGCCGCCCGGCTCACCGGCGTCAACACCGTGGTGCTGGCCTCCCTGGCCTGGGCCCCCGCGCCACCCACCAAGGTCCGGGTTCAGGGAGCAGTCAGCCCGTCAACCTCGGTCTCCTGGACGCCGGCGCCGGGGAGTGCACCGCTCGGCTACAAGGTCTACTGGCGCGACACGACGTCGCCACAATGGGAACATTCCCGCTGGGTCCCCTCCGGCAGCACACTCGTCACGTTGCAAAACGTGATCATCGACGACTTCTATTTCGGCGTCGCGTCCGTCGGGCCCGGTGGGCACGAATCGGTGTTGCAATTCCCATCCTTCGTCCGATGACCTTGTGAACCCCCGAGATGCTATGACAGCCGCCCGGCTCCGACTCCTCGCCCCGCTCGGCGCCTCGCTGCTCCTCGGCGCGTGCGGACACAGCGACCCGTTCACCACTCCAAAGGTCGAGCAACAGGGCCCGTTCAACACCGTTGCCAGGGCTCGCATCACCTTCAACAGCGATGCCGACTACGCCCCTTCGTGGACCGCTGACGGCCGGGGAATCATCTACACCTATGCTGACCCGGGACGCGCCGACCACGATCGCTGCCTCGCCATCCTGCCGGCGGCGGGCGGGACACGGATCTTCACACTGTGCGACAACCGTCCCGGACACGCGGACTCCGCCGAGACGATCACCTCGGGGGCGCTCTCGACCGACGGCAAGCTCCTCTATCTGGTGGGGTCTTCACGGCCAATCGGGCAGCTGCCGGTCAACGTCACGCTTTTTCTTGCCGACACCAGCGCCCCATTCAATCGCCGAGCCTTACTGACCCTCCCCACGCCGGTTGCCGGCGGACCGATCCCTTCGTGGCTCGGAGATGTCAGTTGGGTCGCGGCCGACCAATTCGTCGCGATGGCTCAGGACATCACCCTGGTGCCCCAGTGCTTCGGTTGCGCCCTCCGGGACACGGTGTTCAACAATCTCGGCGTGGTTCGCGGAACGATCACAGAGAGTGGGGCGACGCTGCAACTGCTGGCAGGGACGAGCGGCGCACGCTCGTACTCGCTCGCCGACGGCGCGAGCAACGTCGTCTTCGCGATCGGTCTGGCGATTTTCAAGGTTGCCGTCGGTGGCGGTACCGCGGCGCTCGTCACCACGCTGAGCGCGGGGGAGGAGAAGCGGATCGATGACGTCAGTTGTCGGGGCGACAGCTGCGTCGTCAACAGCTTCGAGCAGGAACCCAATCCGCTCGGCGGGAGGAAACCGGTATACAAACTTTCGCGCTTCTCCTCCGCCGGTGGTGTGGCCACGCTCATCGAGTCCACCAACACCGGCCCGTGGTCGGCGGTCCGGCTCGCTCCGACCGGCACGGACGCGGTCGTCAGGGTCGGCTCCCTCAGAACTGGCGATCTCTACCTCTTCCGGAACCTCCTGCCGTGAAGGCCCCAACGCTCCAGAGCATCCAGATCGCCTTCCGTCGCAATGCCTTGCGCTGGTGCCTCCCGCTGCTGGGATTCGCCGCGATCCCCACAGTCACAGCACGTGCCCAGAGTGTCGGCGGGATCGTGGGCAGCGTGACCGACGCCGCCGCGAATCGTGCGCTACGGGGGGTCGAGATCCAGATCGATGGTGGCCGACGCACGACCACCACTGACAGCGCTGGCAACTACCGGCTGCGGGGAGTGCCGGCCGGACTCCACCGGATCGGAGCCCGCATCCCGGGGTATCGAGGGGCGACGCGGGACAGCATCGTGGTCCGCGCTGATGAATTCACCCGGGTCGAGATCCGCTTG
>JANLPG010000050.1:0-3375 GCA_031367105.1 Gemmatimonadota bacterium
CACGCACTGATCGCAGCAAGAAAGTCGAATCGGTGAATGCAGGTAAATACCGTGACACTGCCATCGGATTTTTGAAAGCCGCTGAAGATCTTGCCACGATCGCTGGAGAGGATGAAGTATATGGCGGACTGATTGCGCTCCTCGCGGTCCACACCGCAATTTCATACGCCGACACGGTCGCGATCGCGTATTCTGGGCGGAAGTCGACCTCGGGTGACCACGAACAAGCCGTGAGCCAGCTGACCAGCGTACTCGGCGCGGCATTCCCGAAATCCGAACGATCGCGACTCCTGAGGCTCGCCAAGCTGAAGGACAGTGTCGCCTACCAGGGCAATCGCTTTCACCTCGAGGATGCGTTGCTGCATCTCGACGCGGCGGTGAAGTTCAGCAAGTGGGCCGAGCAGATGTATCAGCGTCGACCGACCTGACCCCCTGTGCCCAATAGGGGAGGCCTCGCGTACGCCACCGGGCTAGGCGCGGAGGGGTGGCGTCCCGCGGCTCGATCTCCGGTCGGCGAAAGAACCCCCCGGGGGTGCCGCCCTTGGGCGGCACCGATCTCGGCCCGCTGTTGAGTCGGGGCTCCGCTCAGGATTACAACGTGGAGTTTCGCTCTGCCAACCCTTGACAATTCCCGTTTTGGGTACGAAACTTCCCATTATGGGAACACTCGCGAGCAGTGGGATCGCCTCAGGCCTCTTTGCACCTGTGCAGCAACGGCTGATCGGGCTCCTCTTTGGTCAGGCCGATCGGCGGTTCCAAAGCAGCGAGCTTATCCGGATGATTGGGAGTGGCACGGGTGCAGTATTGCGCCAGCTCTCTCGGTTGGTTGAGTCGAGGTTGGTCAATCTCTCGACCGAGGGGAATCGAAAATTCTATCAGGCCAATCCGGCATCACCGATCTTTGCGGAGTTGAGCGGGATCGCGATCAAGACCACCGGTCTCGCCGAACCGCTGAGAGAGGTACTTACGCCTCTGTCGCACAGCATCGAGCGGGCCTTCATCTATGGCTCTGTCGCCAAGGGGAGTGATCACGCTGGAAGCGACATCGACGTGATGGTGATCTCCGACACATTGACCTATGCGGACATCTTCAATGCGATCCACCCCGTCGAGAAGCTGCTCGGCCGCCAAATCACTCCGACAGTAATGACTCGGCAGGATTGGCAACGGAAGCACTCCGCACCGGACACCTTTGCTCAAAGAGTGTCTGAGGCGGCAACAATCCTACTGATTGGGGAATCGGGTGAGCTCACCTGAACTCGAGAACCTGGTCGAGAGCGGTTTGCTGAAGCGCGAACCAACCTCGAAGCCTGAGATCGAGGCGTTGCTCCACTCAGGGCAGGCACGTCTCAAGGACGCTCGGAACGACAGCCTTGAACTCGAGAGCCGGTTCGACCTTGCCTACAACGCCGCGCATTCGTACGCACTCGCTGCCCTCCGCCTGCAAGGCTACAGGCCGGACAAGCGGTACGTGGTATTCCAACTGTTGCCGTACACTGCGGGCGCCGAGACAGCGACGTGGAGATTACTTGACAAGGTGCACGGCCAACGGAACCTCATCGAGTACGAGGGGGGCGGCCACATTGACGATCGGATTGTCGAAGACCTCGTCGCCGCGGCGACCGTGATTGAAACGAAGGTGATGGCCCTGCCTCGCTGAACCCGCCCAGCTCCCCGGCACCAGCAATCCTCGCAGCGCCCCCACTTGCCCCCTCCCCACCCACGCCGTACCCTCTCTCCTTCCTTCGGCACAGGCAAACGAGCCCGTATGCGCACCTTCGCCATCGCCCTGCTCACCGGCATCGTCGGCCTTCTCCTCGCCTTCATCCTCGGCGACATCGTCACACGAGCCCAGGGCGTCTCCGACTTCGAGGGGATGCGCTCCTACGGCGTGGTCCTCCTGATCGCTCCCGCCGGCGCGATCCTCGGCATCATCACCGGAATAATCGTCGCGCGGAGTGTACCCGGCCCGGGAACAGGGGCGTTCTTCAAGGCGCTGGCCATCGCGGTGCTCATTACCGGCGGCATCAGCGGGACCATCGCGCTCTACCAGTACTATCGCGTGCCGAAGGTCCCGACCATCGATGGCGCCGTGCTCGACCTGGAGTTCGAGATCCGGATGCCCGCGGGCCGCGTGGCGCCGGACTCGAGCAGCCGCGAGTTCTCGCTGGTGCTGGTCTCCGACGGCGACTCGAAGGGTCGCGTGAGTGGTGAGATTGACTACAGCCATATCGGCCAGAGCGAAGGCCGCGTGGTGATCCCCGGCACGCTGCGCCTGGTGGCCTCGACCCGCAACCGCTCGCTCGCCATCAACGACAGCGCCAAGGGGTACTGGTTCGACCTGCCGCTCCAGGCGAAGCCCGACTCCGGTGACTTCGCGTGGATTGAGTGGTTCCCGAAGCCCGGCGAGAAGGCGAGTACGGATATTCGCGGAACGGATGGGTTTCAGTTGAGATATCGGGTCGCGAAGCGCGACTGAGCCACCGCTCGCGCGGCGCTGGTCTCCGAGACGACGGATGCTCGACTGCTCGAGCAGCCGCAACGCGTCGCGCGGACCCCCACCGCATCGGATTTGACCCACTACTCCCCCAGCACGCGGCCCATTCTTACCCTGGAATCATATGTCTTTGACAACATATGTATCCAGGGGTATTGTCTATGGCGGACCGTGGTGATGGCTGGGATCTGGAGTACACGGATGCATTCGGCGCGCTGAAGGGGAGGAGAAAGCGGTGACCAGAAAATGGAGTGACCTGCGGGCAGGGATGCCTGCGGGGGCCCGCACCAAAGCCGCACGCCGAACCGAGCAGCTTGGTGCGCTCATCACCCTGCAGGAGCTATTGCGTGATCGCGACCTCACCCAGGAGCTCCTCGCCGAGCGGATGGAGCAGGCGCAGGGAAACGTCTCACGTACACTTCGACGGGGCGACCTGCACGTGAGCACGCTGCGCGAGGTCGTCGAGGCAATGGGCGGCAAATTGGAGCTGGTCGCTCGCTTTCCTGATCGGAGCTACGCGATTGCGCCGATGGAGAAGCAGTAACGCGAGAGGGAAGGACGACGTAGCTTCCGTCGGGTCCACCATCCGCGCTGCGCAAGGCGCAGCGCTAGCGACGGTTCCTCTCTAGCCGAGCCTCCGATGATCCGATCGATTCTCCTCGCCGCCCTCGTCCTCGCCGCGCCGCTCCACGCCCAAGACCCCACGCTCGCCCGGATCCGCGACGAGGCGATGAACCGCTCGCAGGTCGCCGCGACGTTCAACCAGCTCACCACCGTCAACGGCCCTCGGCTCACCGGGTCGCCCGGCTTCAAACGCGCGGTCGACTGGTCGGTCGCGGAACTGAAGAAGAACGGCCTCAGCGCCGTGCACACCGAGT
>JANLPG010000078.1:0-86523 GCA_031367105.1 Gemmatimonadota bacterium
CACGCGCTGTGCGTCGGGGGGGAGACGTGAAGCTCGTGACTGGGGATCGTGATCCACAATCAGCAGGCGGCGGTACTCGACCGCTCCCTTGGCGCGCGCGCGTTCCAGTTGGCCGAGGTAGAACGACCCATAGCAACCACCGCCCATGATTGCGACATCACCCAGGAGCATCATCGGCGCAACAGCCGCCCACCATCTACGACGAGAGTCTCTCCGGTCACGAAGTCGCCGTGCTCCAGCAGGTAGAGCAGCGCCTGGACTGCGTCGTTCGGGGTGCCGAGCCGCAACAGTGGCGTGGTCTCGCTCAGGAAGCGCTTCTTCTCGGCATCGTAGTCCTCGGGGACGAGCACGGTCCCCGGTGCAATCGCGTTGACGGTGATGTCCGGGGCCAGCGCGACGGCAAGGACCTTCGTCAACATCACCACGCCCGCTTTGCTTACGGAATGGGCGGGATAGTTTCGCCATGGTTCGATCCCGCCGAGGTCGGCGATATTCACGATCTTGCCGCCCGCCGCGGCGAGATGCGGAGCTGCCTGCTGCGCCAGGAAAAATGGCGCCCGCAGATTGAGATCCAGGATCGCATCCCATTGCTGTACCGTCGTGTCGGCCACCGGGATGCGATCCATCACGGCGGCAGAATTCACCAGCACATCGAGCTGCCCGAAGTGCTCGACCACTCGGCCCGGCAATGCGAGCACCTGCGTCGCGTCTCGCAGGTCGGCGCCGAACGCGACCGCCTCGTGTCCGGCGTGCTGGAGCGCCGCAACGAGCGCATTCGCCTCGTCGGCCGATGCCCCGTGGTGGATCGCGACGCGCATACCGCGACCAGCGAGCGCTTCGACAAAGGCACGCCCCATCCTGCGTGCCCCGCCGGTGACCAGCGCGACTCTGCCCGCGAGTTCCATCAGCGCTGCGCCGACGGCGTGGGTCGCCGCGCTTCGAGTTCGACGAGCCATTCGTCGGGGACGTTCTGCGACCCCAGCCGCGCGTGCGTGCCGATCGCATCGACCTCGCCGTGCCAGTCGGAGCCGCCGGTGCGCGCCAAGCCGAGGCGCAGGGCTGCATCGCTGATATTGGCCACCGCATCGCCATCGTGGCTAGGGTGACGAGTCTCGGCGGCGTCGAGGCCGTCGGTCTGCAGCGCTGCCAGGTTCGCCAGCGTCCCAAGCGATTTCAGGTGGGCTGCCGAGACGAGCCCGCCCCTGGCGTGCACCAGATCGGCGACGGCGCGAAGGGTGGGCAGACGCTTGTCGACGAACGCCGGCCGGCCCCGCCCGATATAGCGATCAAATGCTTGCTGCACGGTCTTCACGTGGCCTGCCGCCTTGAGGGCGCGAGCGACGTGCGGGCGGCCGATCGCGCCGCCGGCCGCCTCCCGCGCGACGTCCTCGAACCGCAACCCCAGACCCAGCCCGACCAACCGTGAGACCATCTCCTGTGCACGTCGATCACGGTCGATGCGTGCGCCGGTCAGGAACGTTTCGATCTGCGGATCGTTGTGGGGAATGAAGTAGCCCAGCAAGTGCATCTCGCCCCACTCCACACCGACCGAGAACTCGCACCCCCCGACCACGCGCACACCGAGGCGGTCGCCCTCCGCCTGCGCTTCGGGGAGCCCCGCCGTGGTGTCGTGATCGGTGAGCGCGAGGGCAGAGAGCCCCGCCTCCGCGGCATTGCGCACGACGGCCGCCGGGGAGAGTAGCCCGTCTGAAGCGGTTGAGTGGCAGTGGAGGTCGATCACGTCACGCCGGGCCGGCGTAGCCACCGTCAGGCGAGGTCCAGGCAGGCTGGGCAGTACTGAGCAGGGTGAGGAGCGCCCGATCACTCAGCTCTTCAAGCGCCAACTCCAGCGCCTTGGCACCCCGCGGAGAGAAGCGGGCGTACCGCCGCTCGGACGCACCGCCTTGCACGCGACGGAATTCGAGCGAGAGCTCGTCGCCCCCGTACTGCGTGTGCCGTCCGCTCGGGGCGACTTCCCACACCGTCCCGCCGGATTCCACGATTTCGCGCGCCATACAACCTCCCTCACGACATCACGGGACGGAATTCGTCCCAGCGTTCATCGTCGGACTCCAGATACTGCGCCAGCTGCCGCAGCGAGCGCTCAAGCCCTGCCTCTTCGGCATCGGCAGGGCCGGTCGCGCGATGGCCGGAATCGTCGGGGCCTTCGCTGAATTCGAGCCAGCTCTCCGGATCGCCGCGCCGCTGAAAGATCCAGAGCTGCTGCCCCCGCGCCGCGTGACGCCGGGCCAGTTGCGCAATGACGGCCGTGTACTCCGCAACACGTGCGGACGGCACCGTCACGCGACGGACCGTCAGCACGCGCGACATCTCACCCCTGCTCTTCCGGGAATGTGTGAAGCGTCGAGCGGACGTCGGCCAGGAAGCGGTCGGCATCGGCGCCATCCACCACGCGGTGATCGTAGGCCAGGCAGAACATTCCCTTGGTGCGCACGCCCAAGGCATCGCTCCCATCAGGGAGCGTAATGACGGCCGGACGCTTCTCGATCGACCCGACGGCGAGGATTGCGACCTGCGGTTGGTTGATGATCGGTGTGCCGACAAAGGTACCGAAGCCACCGGGGTTGGTAATCGTGAAGGTGCCGCGCTGGACGTCGTCCGGTGCCAGCTTCTTGGTACGGGCTCGCTCGGCGAGGTCCTGGATACTGCGGGCGATCCCCAGCAACGACAGTTCGTCGGCGTGCCGGATGACCGGGACAATGAGCCCCCAGTCGAGCGCGACAGCGATCCCCAGATTGATGTCGCGACGGTAGATGGTGTTGTCACCAGACACCGCGGCATTGACGACCGGATGCTTGCGCAGGTTGTCGGCAATCGCCTTGGCGATGAATGCGAGGTAGGTGAGATTGACGCCGCGCTCGGCGAAGGCCGCCTTCTGGCGCTTCCGGATGCCGCTGATGTGCGTGTAGTCAATTTCCATCAGCGAATTGACGTGCGCCGAGACGCGGCGCGACAACACCATATGGTCTGCCGTCAACTTGCGGATGCGGCTCCACGGCTCGACCCGATCGCCGTCCCACGCAGGGACAACTGCGCCGGGAGGAACGACCGTCGGTGCTGACCCTGTGGTGGGTGACGACGGTACCGCAGCCGAGCTGGCCGGAGCTGAAGCCGGCACGCCGGCAGGCACCGCCGTGGCAGGCCCCGACTCGATATAGGACAGCACATCGGATTTGGTGACGCGACCCGCCGACCCCGTCCCGGGGATCACGCCGAGATCGAGTCCGTGCTCCTCCACCATCTTCCGCACCAGCGGGGTCGACTTCCGTTTCAGGCGCTCTTCGGCGGACTCTTCGCCGGCGCGATCGAGCGTCGTTGACTCCGGTCCCGGCGCGGCGGCCGGCAGTGGGGCGGCGGCCGGCAGCGGGGCGGCGGTCACGGGAGGTGTCGGAGACGACGGTGCGGCGGCAAGGGGGGGAGCCGGCGAGGCCGCTGGTGGCGCCGAGGGCGCTGTCGCTGGCGGTGGCTGGGGCGGCGGAGCGCCTCCTGTGGCAGCCGCATCGGTTTCGATCCGCGCGACGATGGTCCCGACCGCGACCGTCTCGCCGTCCTTGACGAGGACCTCGGCGAGCACGCCGGCCGTCGGTGCCGGAATTTCGGCATCCACCTTGTCGGTGGAAATCTCGAAGATGGGTTCGTCCCGCTTGACCGCGTCGCCGACCTGCTTCATCCAGCGCGACATCGTCCCTTCGGTGATTGACTCGCCCATCTGCGGCATGATGACGTCGACGCGTGCCATCCCTGCTCCTCGGTAAAGCTGGTCTAGTAGGCGGCGAGCCAGCGGCTCGCGCGCACGATATCGGATGTCTGCGGAAGGACGAAGTCCTCCAGCGGTGGGGCATACGGGAGCGGCACGTCGTGCGCTGCCACCCGTCGAACTGGTGCGTCGAGCCACTCGAAACAGAGCTCGTTGATCCGCGCCGTGATCTCGCCGGCGATGCCACCGGTCACGGTGTCCTCGTGCACGACCAGCACGCGGTTGGTCTTTTTTACCGTCGCCACAATCGCCGCATCATCCATCGGCAGCAGCGAGCGCAGGTCGAGCACCTCCACCGAGAGCCCGTCTTCCCGTTCCAGCTGCTCTGCTGCCTCGAGCGCCTTCCACACCGTCGCGGCATAGGTGACGATCGAGAGGTGCTTCCCTTCCCGGGCGAGCCGCGCCTTTCCCAGCGGGACGATATGATCCCCAGCGGGCATCGTCCCCTTGATCCGGCGATAGAGATACTTGTGCTCGAAGAAGAGCACCGGATCGTCATCGCGGATCGCCGCCTTGATCATCCCTTTCGCATCTTCGGCGGTCGCGGGGTAGGCAATCTTGAGCCCCGGCGTATGCAAGAACGCCGCTTCGGGGTTCTGGGAATGAAACGGCCCCCCGCGAACGTACCCTCCCGACGGCCCCCGCACCACGATCGGGCACGGCAGGAAGGCCCGATAGCGCGCCGTGGCGACGTAGTTCGTGAGCATATCGTAGCCGCAGGAGATGAAGTCGATGAACTGCATCTCGACTACCGGCCGCATCCCGTAGTGGGCCGCCCCCGCCGCCGCCCCAATAATACCGGCTTCGGCGATTGGCGTGTCGATCACGCGCTGCTCGCCGAAGCGGGCCTGCAGTCCCTCGGTGACCTTGAAGGCTCCGCCGAAGGCACCGATGTCCTCACCGAGGCAGAAGACGGAGGGGTCGCGCTCCATCTCCTCACTGATCCCCTCGCGGATTGCCTCCAGAAAGGTGATTTCAGCCATCGTGCGTCCCCCAGCTCGCTGGCCGCTCGTGCGCTGCGACGGCCGGACCGACCCCGTCGCGGTACCAGAGCGCCGGCATCGCCGGAGGATTGGCATAGACACCGATCAGCGCATCCGGTCCGTCGCAGGGCGGCGAGTTCTCCGCGAGTTCCGTCGCGGCATCGACCACGCTGCGCACCTCGTCATCCGTGCGTGCCAGCGTCGCGACGTCGAAGCCGAACTCGGTGGTGAGTCGGGCGGCATAGCGGTCGATGGGATCGTTGTGCTGGGCCCAGGGCTCGATCTCGCCCGGCGCCACGTAGCTCTGGTTGTCGTGCTCCGCGTGGCCCTTGCGGCGGTAGGTGAGGAGTTCCAGCAGCGTCACGCCGCCACCGCCTCGGGCGCGTTCCACCGCCTCACGAGTCACGCGATACACTTCCAGCACGTCGTTGCCATCAGCCCGCACGCCTGGGATACCATACCCGATCGCCTTGTCGACGAATTGCCCGGCGGCGGTCTGCTTGCAGGTGGGAGTGGAGTAGGCGTACCCGTTATTTTCGACCACGACCACCAGCGGGCAACGCTGCACCGCCGCGAAGTTGATCCCTTCGTGGAAGGCACCCGTGCTGGTGGCGCCGTCGCCGACGTACACCAGCCCGACGCGATCCTCTCCGCGCAGCCGGAACGTCAGCGTCACGCCCGCCATCACGGGGACCATATCGCCCAGGTGCGAGATCTGGCCCACGAAGTTGCGATCGACGACATCGCCGAAGTGGATGTTCAGCTCGCGACCGCGGGTCGGTGAATCGCCCTTCGCCATATACTGCCGCAGAATCTCCAGCGGCTCCGCGCCCTTCACCAGCATCGAGCCGAGGTTCCGGATCAGCGGGGAAAGGACGTCGCGTCGCTCCAGCGCGAAGGCGCTGCCAACGGCGCAGGCTTCCTGGCCCAGGGAGCGAAAGAGCCCACCGACCACTTTGGTCTGACGGTAGAGCGCCACAAGCCGCTCTTCGAGGGTGCGCGTCAGCCGCATCCATCGGTACAGCGCGAGCAGCTGGTCGGGTGTGAGTCCGCTCCGGTTCGCCGGGGGCGAGGTGGTACTCGGAACTGCCATGCCTGGGCGTCGCCTCGGGTGCGGGTCAGGAAGCGCGGAAACTTCGACCCGACAGCGACTTCGGTCAAGCGGAGGGCGTCGTTTCGGTCGCTACTCCGGCGGGGTCACTTCGGCAGCAGCCAGAAGAGGAGTGCCGCGACCAATGCGCTGGCAGGAATCGTCATGAACCAGGCCCACACGATCCGTCCGGCGACACCCCAGCGCACCGCCCCCATCCGCTTCGAAGCCCCGACGCCGACGATCGCACCGGTAATCGTATGGGTTGTGCTCACCGGAACGCCAAGATACGACGCGAAGAGAATGGTCATCGCCCCACCGGTTTCGGCGCAGAAGCCGCCGAAGGGTTTCAGCTTGGTGATGCCGGTCCCCATCGTCTTGATGATCCGCCAGCCACCCATCGCCGTCCCGACGGCGATGGCGGAGTACGAGGCCATCTCAACCCAGAACGGCACCTTGTCGGCATTCAGCAGGTGGAAATGCGCCAGGATCCCGGTCTGGCCGACGAAGAGTGCCTGGGCCGAGACCAGCAGCCCCACGATGATTCCCATCGTCTTCTGGGCATCGTTGGAGCCGTGGGCGAGCGAGTACAGGCCGGCACTGACCAGCTGCAGCCGACGAAACAGCGCTTCCAGTGTCCGGGCGTCCCGCTTCCACAGCGCCCACGAGAGGCTGATGGAGAGCAGCATCCCGAGGATCATCCCCAGGAGTGGCGAGACGACGATGCCGATCAGCGGCTTGACCCACCCCGACATGATGATCGCGCCGGTACCGGCCTTGGCGATGGCGGCTCCTGCGAAGCCCCCCAGCAGGGCGTGTGACGACGAACTCGGCAGGCCGAGCCACCAGGTGATCAGGTTCCAGGTGATGGCGCCGAGCAGGGCGGCACAGAGCAGCGTGGGGGTCACGATGCGCGGGTCGATCAACCCCTTCGAGACGGTCTTGGCGACGGCCGTCCCGACCACAAATGCCGCGATGAAGTTGCACGCCGCTGCAAACATCACGGCCACGCCCGGGGAGAGCACGCGCGTCGCCACGACGGTGGCGATCGAATTGGCGCTGTCGTGGAAACCGTTGATGAAGTCGAAGATCAGGGCGACGACGACCACGAGCAGCACGAAGAGCAGCGACTGATCCATCCGACGTCAGCCGTGCTTGATGGTGACCGACTCGATCACGTTCGCGGCGTCTTCGGCGCTGTCGAGCGTCTTCTCGAGTGTGTCGTAAAGCTCCTTCCATTTGATGACTTCAATCGGATCGGTCCGTTCACTGAACAGCCGCGCCAGCCACTGATGGTAAATGCCGTCACCTTCCTCCTCCAGGCGCTTGATCTCGCGACAGGATTGCAGCGTGACCGCGGCGGGGCCCTTCTCCATCGTCCGGACGGCCGCCACGACTTCCACGGACATCCGGTGCACCACCTCCGCCAGCAGCAGGGCGCCCTGTGGCACGTCGGCGATGTGAAAAATCTTGGCGCGACGGGCAGTGCCGTCGATCCGGTCGATGATGTCGTCCAGGCGCGATGCGAGCTCGTGGATGTCTTCCCGGTCGAACGGGGTGATGAAGGAACGGTCGAGGCGCGTCACAATCGTGTGCGTGACCTCATCGGCCTCGTGCTCGAGCGCCTTGATTACCTCGACCAGCTCCCAGCGCTCCTCGTCGCGGCGCGAGAAGAGTTCCATCAGGTGGCGGGAGGCCTCGACCGACTTGGACGCAAGGTCGGTGAAGAGTTCAAAGAATTTCTCGTCGCGGGGCAGCAGGTGGAGTGCCATAGCAGGGCGTCGCCGGGTGCAAGGAAAGGGATCAGTACGCGCCGCGGAGGGAATGGGCAGGGTCGGCCGCCCGGTGAACTTCGCCGAGGAACCGCTTGGCCAGCCGGTCGAGTTCGCTTTCGCCCGGCTGATCGGTGGCAACAGTGACCAAGGTGTAGTGTCCCCCTTCGGCACGGACCGTGACGGTGACACCACCGAGGGCACCCTTGAAGGCGCGCCGGCGGGGCGATTCGTCCGCGGGTGTCAAGTGGGCACCGAAATACTCCGCGGCGGCGGCGACCACCGCGGCGGGCGACAGCTGGGTCCGATGGAAGTATTGCATGGGAGTGAAGAAGCTACCGATCGAACGACCGGACGGCAAGCAAATTGGGGGCGGCCATCCGGCTGCCCCCATGTGCTGATCGCGATCCACTACCGCCCCGCCGGACTAGTCCTGGGAGTAGTCCTGGCCGAGATGCGTGATCATCTCCTCACCCATCATCCACCGCAGGGTGTTCTTCAGCTTGGTCTGCTGGATGAACAGATCGTGCTCGGGATAGAGCCCCGGTGCCGTCTGTGGGCTCTTGAAGTAGAACGAAAGCCACTCCTGGATGCCTGAGAGTCCTGCGCGCGCCGACAGGTCGAAGAAGAGCGCCAGGTCAAGCACCAGCGGTGCGGCAAGGATCGAATCGCGGCAGAGGAAATCGACCTTGATCTGCATCGGGTAACCGCACCACCCGAAGATGTCGATGTTGTCCCAGCCTTCCTTGTTGTCGCCACGTGGCGGATAGTAGTTGATCCGCACCTTGTGGTACATCTTCGCGTAGAGGTCGGGATAGAGCTGGGGTTGCAGGATGAATTCGAGCACGCCGAGCTTCGACTCTTCCTTGGTCTTGAAGGACTCCGGATCGTCGAGGACTTCGCCGTCGCGGTTGCCGAGAATGTTGGTGGAGTACCATCCGGCAACGCCGAGCATTCGCGCCTTGAACATCGGCGCCAGCACGGTCTTGAGCATCGTCTGACCGGTCTTGAAATCTTTCCCGCCGATGGCGACGCCGTGCTCACGCGCCAGCTTCTCGAGCGCCGGGATGTCGCAGGAAAGGTTGGGTGCCCCGTTGGCGAACGGCACTCCTTCCATGATGGCTGCGTAGGCGTAAAGCATCGACGGGGCGATGGTCACATCGTTGGCATCCATCGCCGCTTCAAAGCTGGCCAGCGTCTCGTGCTGCGGACCGGGGACGATGAAGATTTCGGTGGAGGCACACCAGACGATCACGCAGCGGGCGACGCCGCTCTGCTGCTTGAAGTCACGAATGTCCTGGCGAAGCAGCTCGGCCAGTTCTCGCTTGGTCTTTCCCTTCTTGACGTTCGTACCGACGAGACGCTTGACGTAATGCTGGTCAAAAACGGCCGGCATCGGCTTGATCGCCTCGAGAAAATCCCGGATCGGAAAGATGTGTTCGTGCTTGTCGAACACGCCGCAATGCAGGGCTGACTCGTAGGCGTTGTCCGGCACCGGGTCCCACGCCCCGAAGATGATGTCGCTGAGCGGCGTGAGGGGTACGAAGTCCTTGATGAGCGGAGTCCGCCCTTCCGTGCGCTTCCCGAGTCGGATGGTGGCGAGCTGGGTCAGCGAGCCGTAGGGCTGCGCCAGGCCTCGTCGCGTCAATTCCACGCCCGCGATGAAGGTCGACGCCACGGCACCGAGACCCACGCAAAGCACACCGAGTTTGCCGTCTGCCGGCGCGACGGGCCGGGACTTCGATTCTGCCACGGAAGATTCCTCTCTACTTGACGTCGGCGGCGGCGGCTTCGCGCTGAACGTGCGCGAATCGCTGGCCAACGGTGATGAACGACAACACGGTGAGCACGACCACGGTGGTCGTCAGCACCACTCCGCCTTCGCCTGCACCCAGCACTGCCGTTGTGACGCCGAGTCCGATGATCCGCTCGGCCCGCTGCACCATCCCGACCTTGCCACTCAACCCCAGCCCCTCGGCGCGCGCCCGCATATAGGACACGAGCGAGGTCGAAAGAATCCCCAGCATACAGGCGATGACCGCCACTTCCCGCCAGCGCACATCGGGGGCAGCAGCCAGGAACGCCGCGATCCCGATGAAGGTCGCTCCGTCGCCGACGCGGTCCAGCGTGGAGTCGTAGAACGCACCGAACTTCGTGGTCTGTTTGCTGGCCCGGGCGACCTGACCGTCGAGGGTGTCCACCATTCCGCTGACCAGAAGCAGGATACCGCCAAGCCGGATCGCCCCGACGCCGTAGGCGATCGCCGAGGCGAGGATGATCACGGCCCCGATCGTCGTCAGCGCATTCGGGGTGACCCCCATCCGGAGCAGGACGCCGACCACGGGCGCCATACCGTTGAGGTACACTCGCTTGACGGACTCCGGAACCAGCTCTGCCACGTGCCCCCTGCCCCAAGTCGTTCGAACGGATCCGCGGCCATCAGCAGGCGGCGGAGCAGCCTCAGAACGTAACGATCGGGTGGGATCAGAGCAACGCGCCCGGAGCTCAGCGATAGAGTAGCAGGGGCTTGACTCGCTCGCGGTAAGCCGCCTCTCCCGCTGACCAGCTCGCCACGATGCGGGCCGACGGATCGCCCCGGAGCAGTCCGACCCGAAGCGCCGGTCCTCCCGCTAGCCGGTCGAACGAGCCCCCAATCCGGATCCGGTCGGGATGCACGGCACGGATCGCCGCGAGGAGGTAGACGGCCGTCCGGGTCGGATCGTAGCGCGCGGCGTCCGTCATCACGAGCCGGATGCCCACCACGGCAGTGTCGGCAAACTTTCGATCGCCCGGCGCTCGTGGGGTGAAGGTCACCCCACGGAAAGTGACACCTGGCAGCTGTTCGGCGCGGATCCGCGCCAGCACCGCCACGGTGTCGAGCCAGGGTGCACCAACCTGGGAAAAGGGCGCGTCACTCCCTCGCCCCACCGACAGCGCGGTTCCTTCGAAGAGACAGGTACCAGGGTAATGGAATAATGACTCGACATCCTTGAGGTTCGGGCTCGGTGCACGGAAGGGTAGCCCAGTCATTTCGAAGGTCATCGAGCGACGCCAACCGGTCACAGGAATGATGTGAAGTTCCACCGGAATTCCAAGGTCCTCGCGCGCGAGCCGCGCCTCCTCTCCCGAGGTCAGCCCGTGGCGCATCGGCACGGCGAGCCGGCCAACCATCGAGACGTAGGCGGTATCGAGGATGTTCCCCTGCATCGCCCCGCCGATCGGATTGGGGCGGTCCAGAATGACCACAGGGATGTGGTGGGCCGCGGCAGCCTGCATCACGTGCACGGTGGTCGCGGCATAGGTGTAGTACCGTGCCCCGACATCGGGGAGGTCGACCAGCAGCACGTCGATCCCCTGCAGCATCGCGGCCGTGGGAGCGGCAGTCGCCCCATAGAGCGAGTAGATTGGGATGTTGTTTGCGCTGTCGACGCTCGAGGCCACCCGTTCGCCGGGCGCAGCCGAGGCGCTGAGTCCGTGCTCGGGACCGAACAGGGCGACCAGTCGGACGCCAGCCGCCCGCAGGCGGGGGATCGCACCGATGCCCTTGGAGTCCACCGCGGCAAGATTGGTGACCAGTCCCACCCGCTTTCCGGTGACCAGCGCCATCGAATCGGAGAGCAGCACTTCGAGCCCGGGATGCACCCTGGCCCCGGACGTGGTGCCTTGCGCGAGCGGGCCCGAGCGCGCGCACGCAGGCAGCAGCAGTACCGCCACCCACCCTCTGCGCACGAAACGACTGTGTCCTTGCATTCCCGCTCCTGTCGTTCGCTGGTAATCCTCGCCCTCGCGTCGTGCGCGCCTGCTTCGACGCCACACCCTGCGCCGATTCCGGTGGTGCCGGATCGAGGGCCGCTGACCGTATTTCCGGCCAGTCGCGATACCATCACACCACTGCTCGGCACCCTCTCCGTCCGCCAGAAGGTGGCGCAGCTGGTTATGCCGTGGCTACTGGGCGACTACGTCCCGAGTGACGATGCGACGATGCGGCGCGCCCTGATGTGGGTCGACTCCCTCCAGGTGGGTGGCATCATCATCTCCACCGGCACACCGTATGATATCGCCGCGAAGTTGAATGCGTTGCAGCGCCGCGCGCCACTCCCCCTCCTGATCTCCGCCGATTTCGAGGGCGGCACGGTGATGAGGATGGCGGGCGGCACCGCTTTCCCCACCCAGATGGGCGTCGGTGCGACCGGCAACGTCGACGATGCCTACCAGATGGGACGCATCACGGCCATCGAAGGCCGCGCCGTTGGCGTGCATCTGGCCTTCGCCCCGGTCGCCGACATCAATAGCAATCCCAACAACCCGATCATCAACACCCGCTCCTTCGGTGCCGACCCGCGAGAGGTGGGGTTGCTCGTCGCGGCCACCGTCAGGGGGATGCGCGATGGCGGGATTCTCTCCACTGCCAAGCACTTCCCCGGACACGGCGACACCGAGACCGACTCGCATCTGTCGCTCCCGACCATTACAGCACCCTGGGCCCGCTTCGATTCGCTCGAACTGGTCCCGTTCCGCGCCGCCATCGCCGCCGGCGTCGATGCGGTGATGTCGGCACATATCGCCGTGCCCGGCCTCGACAACGGCGCGTCGCGGCCGGGTACCCTCTCTCCGGCGGTGCTGACCGGGATTCTCCGCGACTCACTCCACTTCAAGGGACTGGTCACGACCGACGCGCTCGATATGGGCGCCATCGCCAAGGAGATTTCGCCGAGCGAGGCGGTGATTCGTGCCTTTGAGGCTGGCAGTGACCTCCTCCTGATGCCGGCGAATCCAGTCGATGCCATCAATGCGATGAGCGCCGCCGTCGAAAGCGGGCGAATCACGGTGGCGCGACTCGACCGCTCAGTGCGAAAAGTGCTGGAATTCAAGCAACAGATGGGACTCTTTCAGCAGCGGATCGTCGATCTCACGAAAATTCCCGATCTCGTGGGTCGGGTGCAATTCCGTGAGATCGCGCGGGATGTCACCGAGCGCTCGCTCGTCCTGCTCAAGGATTCCCTCGGCACCGTGGATTCGCTGCGGGCTCGCAGCAGCAAGGTGGCACTGATCACGGTGGCGGATGGCAGCACGGTGCTGGGGAGTGCGCTTGCCGCCGAGATGCGGAAGGGCGGTCACACCGTCACCACCGTGACGATCCCGACGGAGCCCTCTCCCAAGGAGCTCGAGCGCGCACTCGCTGCCATCAGTGAGGCCAACACCACACTCCTGGCCACGGCAGTGCGCTGGGGATCCTACAAGGGCACCGTCGGACTCAACCCGGCCACCGCTTCGCTGCTCGCCGACCTCGCGTCACGCAAGCCGACACTGCTGATCTCGTTCGGGTCGCCGTACATCATCAGTCAGGTGCCGGCGGCGGGGAGCTATCTCATTGCCTGGGCCAATACCCCGATGGTCGAGACGGCCGTGGGTATGGCACTCACTCGAAAAATCGGCATCACTGGTACCACGCCGACGCCGATTCCGCCGCTCTTCCCGAGTCACAGTGGGCTCCTCCGACCTCAGCTTGAATCCCGGCGGGGTGAGTTCTTGAAGGTTCCCCGCCTTCGTCCGGGAGTCCCGCTCGACGTGAACCCGGAGCTCCTTCGTGAACCGGTTCGCCCGCGCCGAACCAACAGCGAGCTGCCACGCTGATGCCCCAGCCGCACCTTGGATGGGCCGCGGTACTCCTCGGTCTCGGGGTGAACGCCTGTGCGTCGCACCCGCCGCACACCGCGCCACTCCCCACCTCGGCCCCACTCGCCGCGCGGCTCGCGGGTGCGCAGCGCGTGCTCGACTCGGCGATCACCGCGGGTGCGGCGCCAGGTGCGGTGCTCGCGGTATCGATCAAAGGTGAACGCTTCGTCTACGCCACCGGCCGGCTGGGTGTAGCCGATGCCACGCGGCCGTCCGCCTCCACGCTCTACGATATGGCGTCGCTCAGTAAGGTGATTGTGCTCACCACCCTTGCGATGGAGGCCGTGGCCGAAGGAAAGCTCGACCTCGACGCTCCAGTGGTCAGATACCTTCCCGATTTCGTGCGCGGCATCGGCGACAAGACCCACGTCACTGTGCGTGACCTGTTGCTCCACGACAGCGGCCTGCCGGCCCACCGCCCGCTCTGGAAGGAGAGCTTGGTACGGAGGGGCGCCATCCTCCGCACCATCACCAGCGACCTGATCACGCCACCGGGTACCGAGATGGTGTACTCCGACCTCGGGGCGATCACCCTCACCACGATTCTCGAGCAGCTCTATGGCAGACGGATCGACAAGCTGTTCGCCGCGAGAGTGACCCGACCCCTCGGATTGCATCGGATGCGCTACCTGCCGCCGAGGGGGTGGCGCAGCGAAATCGCCCCGACCGAGAACGATCCCTGGCGTGGCAGGATCCTCCGCGGCGAGGTCCACGACGAAAACGCTGCCCGGCTCGGCGGAGTCTCGGGGCACGCAGGGCTCTTCGCTTCCGCCGAGGACCTGCTCCGCTTCGGCGAGTGGGCGCTGGCTGGAGCACTGGGGCGAACCGTCGCCGACGCCCCTGCTCCACCCCGTGAGTTTGCCACCTGGACTCTCACACAGGACCACCCCCGTGGCTCCTCCCGAGGCCTCGGCTGGGACACTCCCTCGGGGGTGAGCAGCGCCGGGTCGATTATGTCTTCCCGCTCCTTCGGCCACACCGGCTTCACCGGGACCTCCATCTGGGTCGACCCCACCCGGGAGGTGGTGATCGTCCTCCTCACCAACCGGGTCAACCCGACCCGGAATACCCCCAAGTTCGGGTTGATCCGCCCAGTGGTAGCCGATGCCGTGATGGCCGCCCTCTTCCCGGGGACGGCACCTCGGGAACCCACCCGCGCTCCCCATCGTTCTCCGAATTGACCCAGGTGCCCTCCCCGACCTAAGTTTTTGGTACCTAACCAGTTGCTGGAGTGCGAGATGAATGAGACGACGACCCAGGCCCTTCCCGACGGCTTCGTGCTGACCATCACCGATCACGCTGCCGGCGAAGTCGCCAAGTTCGTAAGCGCCGAGGGCGTGCCGGTGGAGACGGCGGGACTGCGCGTCTCGGTGCTCCCTGGCGGCTGCTCCGGCTTCAAGTACTCGCTCAACATCGAAGACAAGCCGGCCGAAGACGATATGACCGCGGAAATCAACGGCGTCCGGGTCTTCGTCGACGCCTTCTCCGCGCAATACCTCACCGGGGTAGTGATTGACTACACCTCCTCGATGCAAGGCAGCGGCTTCACGTTCAACAATCCGAACGCCACGGGTGGGTGCGGCTGCGGGACCAGCTTTACGGCCTGAGTGGCCGTCCTCTGCGATGAGTGGCAGGAACGAGGGCTTCCGTGGAGGAAGCCCTTTTCTCTTCACCGGCAAACCACGGCGCGACTTTGAATCCCATCGATCTCTCCATCATCATCGCGTACTTTGTGGCCACGTTGGGGATCGGTTTCTGGGTCTCTCGCGGCCAGAAGTCCTCCGGCGATTATTTTCTCGGTGCCCGGGACCTTCCAGCGTGGGGCGTGCTGCTGTCGATTGTGGCGACCGAGACGTCAGCCCTGACCGTAATCTCGATTCCCGGCGTCGGCGCCCGGGGCGACCTGACTTTTCTGCAGCTGCCATTCGGCTATCTGATTGGCCGCATCGGTGTCGCACTCTGGCTGCTCCCAGGGTATTTCCGTGGGGACCAGGAAACGGCCTACGCCCGGCTGGAGTCACGCTTCGGGACCTCGACTCGCCGGCTGCTCTCGATGGTCTTTCTTGTCACCCGTTTCCTCGGTGATGGCGTCCGGGTCTTTGCCGGCGCGATCCCGCTGGCGCTGCTCACCGGGTGGAGCATTCCGGCCGCGATCCTCGCCATGGGGACGATCACATTGATCTACACCTACTTCGGTGGCATCAAGGCGGTGATCTATGCCGATGTGATCCAGCTGATGGTGTACATCGCGGGAGGGGTCGCTGCGTTGGTCATCGCCATCCAACTGGCGGGCGGCCTCGAGCAGGCACACGCGCTTGCCGCTGCCGCTGGCAAATTGCGGGTCTTTGATTTTCACCTGTCGCTCACGACGCCGTACACCTTCCTGGGTGGATTGCTCGGTGGCGCGCTCCTCGCAGCGGCATCGCACGGCACCGACCACCTGATCGTACAGCGGCTGTTGGCCACGCGCTCGTTGCGTGACGCACGGATCGCACTGGTAGGATCGGGTGTGGTCGTGATTCTCCAGTTCACGCTTTTCCTGCTGGTAGGAGTCGCGCTCTGGGCTGCGCAGCTGGCGCCCACTGATGTGCCGGCGGACAAGCTGTTCGGCGCATTCATCCTCGCCCACCTGCCAGTCGGCCTTGCCGGGCTCGTCATCGCTGGTATCCTCGCGGCAGCGATGAGTTCGCACTCCTCGGCCATCAACGCCCTTGCCTCCTCGATGACGCACGACCTCTACGCGGGCTACACCGGCGAAACCGACCCTGCCAAGCTGCTGCGCGTGGGCAGGATCGTTTCCTTCGCGTGGGGCGTGGCGTTGATGGGAGCCGCACTCGGATTCCACCTGCTCGAAACCGCCAGTGACACGCCGGTGGTCGTGCTGGCGCTCTCGATCGCCTCGGTGACCTACGGGGCCACCCTGGGTGTCTACTTCCTGAGCGGTGCTGGCCCGCGCATCGCCGGTGTCGACGTGATTCGTGGCGCCTGCATTACGATGGGAGTGATGCTGGTGACGATCTTTGCGAAACAGCTGGCTCTCCACGGAGTCCCCGTGCTCGCCCCGCTCGGCCGGCTGGCGTGGCCGTGGTATGTCCCAATGGGTCTGATCATCACGCTGCTCGTCGCGAATCTCTCGGCAACTGTGCGTGGCAGAGGCGTGAAAGCGTGATCGTCCTCGGCGCTGACGTCGGCGGAACTTCGGCGCGCGTCGTACTCTATCACGGCGAGTCGGAGCGCGGACGTGCCGAGGGGCCGGGCGGTCCAATGCGAGCGGGGGAGGGTGTCCGGCTCGCCGAGCGCCTCGCCGAGCTCGCCCGACCGTTACTCTTGCGTGAGGGAAGCGTGCGCGCCGATGCGTTCGTGGTGGGTGCCTCCGGCGCCGGACGCGCGGCGGAACAAGTGGAACTGCAAGGCGCGCTTGAAAAACAACGACTCGCCTGGCGAGTGCGCGTTACCAGTGATGCCGAACTGGCACGCGCCGCGGCCTTTGCCGGTGGAGCCGGAGTGCTGCTGATTGCCGGCACCGGCAGCATTGCGCTCGCGCGCGCTCAGGACGGCAGTGAGCGTCGCGTCGGCGGACGCGGCTGGCGAATGGGCGATCAGGGCTCGGCCCACTGGATCGGGGCCCGTGCCCTCGAGGCGGTCGGTGCAATGCACGACGGCCTCGGCCCGGCAACCCGGCTCGCCGAAGCCCTCTGTGTCGCGGCAAAGGTCGCCGGAATCGCGGGCTTGATCCGTTGGTCGGTCAAGGCGACCCCGGCCGAAGTCGCCGCGCTCGCCCCGGCGGTCATCCACTGCGCCGACGGTGGCGATCCCAGTGCCCTTGAGCTCCGGGAGCGTGCGGTCGACTGGTTGGTGCGGATCGCGGTGGCTGCGGGGGCAGGACCGCTCCCCGTGGCGCTCTCTGGCGGGCTG
The DNA here is from genome assembly GCA_031367105.1 of Gemmatimonadota bacterium. Lineage (GTDB taxonomy): Bacteria > Gemmatimonadota > Gemmatimonadetes > Gemmatimonadales > GWC2-71-9 > Palsa-1233. Next base: position 17,215 of record JANLPG010000078.1, read on the forward strand.
CTCGCACCCGATCGCGGATTGCGGGAGCGCGTCGCGACCGCGCTCGAGCGTCGTCATTCCGCGACCGTCTCTCGCCGTGCGATCGACCCCTGCCGCGGCGCCGTCGTGCTCGCCGAACGCGGCTGACCGTCTACCGACCGTGCCGCTGACACGCTATCCCGCCGCAGCCGTCGGCACAGCTTTCGGCCACGGTCACGTTTTCATACCTGGACCCATCGAGGAGCGGCTTGTGAATCGTCGTCTCATTGCCGTGCTGGCTGTGCTGGCCGCAGCTGCGGTGTCGCCACTTTCAGCGCAGAGCCGAAGCGCCAGTCGCGATCTCTTCGGGCAGGTCCTTGGCCTGGTCGCCGAGACTGCCGTCGACTCTCTCCCGCTCGATTCGCTGTACGAGCGCGCCGCGCGGGGACTGGTTGCGCAACTCAACGACCCGTACGCCGACCTGCTCTCGCCGAAGCAGATCGCCGACTTTCAGCGCAACGCCCTCGGAAACAAGTATGCCGGGATCGGGGCGCAGATCCGGAGTCAAGGCGATCGCGTCACCCTCTTTCGGGTCTATGCCGACGCTCCGGCAGCTCGAGCAGGGCTACGACAGGGAGACAGGATCCTGACGGTCGACACGGTGGCGGTCTCCGGACTCCCGGTCGCCAAGGTCACGTCGTATCTCCTGGGTCCAGCGGGCACCGATGTCACCGTTGTCTATCAGCGTGTCCCCGAGGCCACACCGCGCACCACCGTGGTGCACCGGGGCGAGATTCGCATCCCTGCCGTGCCGTTCACGCTCCTGCTCGGCGACCACGTCGGCTACGTCCCGATTCAGCGATTCAACGCGACCGCGGCGCTGGATGTTGCGGCAGCCGTGGCGCAGCTCGCACACGATGGCGCGCGCCGCTACGTCCTCGATCTCCGCGGCAACCCCGGCGGCGACCTCGATGCAGCGACTGCGATGGCAGGGCTGTTCCTGAAGTCGGGCCAGGAAGTCGCCCGGGTGAAGCACCGCGGCCTCGATCCGATCCTCTACCGCGCCACCCAGACTGCACTGATCGGTGACGCGCCGATCGCGGTGCTTGTCGATGGCGGCTCCGCCTCAGCCTCGGAGATCGTGGCCGGGAGCCTTCAGGACCACGATCGCGCGCTGGTAGTCGGGACGCGATCCTTCGGGAAGGGATTGGTGCAGACGCAGCGGGTGCTCCCCGGCGGCTGGGCGCTGCGGATTACGACGGGCAAATGGTATACGCCCAGCGGCCGCTCCATTCAGGCCGACCACGGCGGCCTCGGCGATGAACGTTTCATCGAAGCAGATAGCGTGGGGGGGCGTCCGATCTTTCACTCCGATGCGGGACGCGTCGTGATCGGTGGCGGCGGAGTGACCCCCGAGCAGATCGTCCGACCGGATTCGGCGTCGGCAGGAGAGCAGGAGCTCGCGCGCGCCCTGGGCAACCGGCAGTTGGAATTTCAGGATGCCGTCTACGAGGTCGCGCGGGAACTGCAGTCAACCATCCGCCCCGGCTTCAGCATCCAGCCGGCGTGGCGTGACTCCCTCTTCGCGCGCATCACGCGCGCCAAGCTGCCGGTGACGCGAGAACAATTCGACGCGGCGCAGGGAACCGTAGATCGCCTGCTCGACAGCCAAGTCGCCGGCCTTGCGCTCGGGGATGGCGAAGCGTTCCGGCGCCAAGCTGGCCGGGACAAGGTGCTGTCGGCTGCCGTTGACCTGATCGATCAGGCGACAACCCAGCGCCAATTTCTCGCGATCGCCCCGAAGGGCTGAGCGATCAGTCGAGCACGTCCGCAGCGACTTCGCGCCCGGTGCGCAGCACCGAGTGCTTGAAGCCGTAGGCGAAGTAGAGCACGACCCCGAGCAGCAGCCAGATTCCGAACCGCTCCCAGGCGGTGCGCGGCAGTCCGATCATCACGAAGACACAGGCCGCCGCGCCCGCTGGCGCCACGAACCAGATGAAGGGAACGCGGAAGCCACGTGGGCGCTCCGGCTCACGGATACGCAACACCAGGACGCCGACACACACCAGCGCGAACGCCGCAAGGGTACCGATGTTGGTCAGGTCATAGATCATATTCTCCTCGGCTCCGAGCGCGCCGAGTCCGACGAAGATGCCGGTAATGATTGTCGTGATGTGGGGAACCCGCGTCCTGGGGTGAACCTTGGCCGCCCAGCGCGGCATCAGTCCGTCCTTCGCCATCCCGAAAAAAATCCGCGGTTGTCCATACTGGAACACCAGTAGCACTGCGGACAACGAAACCACCGCCCCCGCCGCAACGATCCAGCTGGTCTTGTGCAACCCGGCAAGTTCCAGGGCACGGGCGAGCGGATCCGACGCCGCCAGCTGCTGGTAGGGGACAATGCCGGTCGCGACCGCGCCGACGACGACATAGATGAAGGTGCAGATCGCCAATCCACCGAGAATCCCGATCGGGAGGTTCCGCTGGGGATTCTTCGTTTCCTCCGCCGCTGTCGACACCGCATCGAAGCCGATGTACGCGAAGAAGACGATCGCGGCACCCTGGTGAATCCCGCGGAAGCCATTCGGGGCGAACGGGACGTAGTTGGCCGGATTGATATGCTGCGCTCCGACGATCACAAACAGCGCCAGCACCGCCAGCTTGATCGCCACCATGATGTTGTTCGCACGGGCACTCTCGCGGACGCCACGCAGCAGCAGCCAGGTGATCAGGGCAACGATCGCGAACGCCGGCACGTTGAGAATGATCGGAACGCCGAAGAGGTGCGGGGCCGACTCGAGCAGGCCGTGGACCGCGGGATCGTTGCTGGTCGTGGCCTGGAGGTATCCGTGCGTCAGCCACGGCGGGAGCGTGACGCCGAGGCCGCTGAGCAGGGCGACAAAATAGCCACTCCACGCGACGGCAACGGCGATGTTGCCGACCGCGTATTCGAGAATCAGGTCCCAGCCGATAATCCACGCCAGCATCTCCCCGAGCGTGGCGTAGGTATAGGCGTAAGCGGATCCGGCCTGGGGGATCATCGAGGCGAGCTCCGCATAACACAGCGCCGCCAGACCGCAAACGGCCCCCAGCAGCAGGAAGGAGAGAATCAGCGCGGGGCCGGCACCGGCTCGGATCACCGTGCCATCGCGCGCGATTTCACCCGCCGCCGCGGTGCCGAGGGAGGAAAAGATGCCGGCGCCGATGACGGCGCCGATGGCGAGCATGATCAGGTCGCCGGCGCCCAGGGTCCGAATCAGGCCACGGTCGGTCTCCCCGGCGATCGGCTTGCGCGCAAAGAATTGAGTGAGCACAGATCCCCTAGAACGAGATGGTGAAGACACGAGATCCAGCGATCGCCACGCCGAGTGTATCGCGGGCTGGGCGGAAGCCGAACCGACGGATGGCCTCATCGAATTTTCGGGCGAAGCCGCGATCCTCGATCGGCGGTTTCACGATCACATCGGTCACCTTGCCAAGGGCATCAACATAAAAGGTTACTTCCACCGTCTTCCCCTTGAGGGATTTCGGCGGATCAATCGGTGGAATCATCATCTGCCGATTATCTGGCGGCGTCCCCACGCGCGCGCCACCACCCGTTCCACCACCCGTTCCACCACCGCTTCCTGGCCCGGCTCCGCTGCCGCTACCCGTCCCAGTGCCGGTACCAGTACCACCCCCCGAGCCGCTGCCGCTCCCTGATGGCGCCGCGGTACTCGCCGCAGGGGCGGTGTCCCGACCGACGGGCGGCAGCACACTGGCCGGCGGCGGGACGATCTGCGGCAGCAGCGCGGGAACCGGCGGGGGCACCACCGCGGTGGTCGCCGGAGCGGGGGGCGGCACCGCCGCAAAGGACGCCCCGCCCTTTCCACCACCACCGCCGCCGCCAATCGCGAGCTGAAAGGCGTCGCCGATGGGCGACCGCCTGGGGGGTCGGCTCTCGACCGTGATCCTGAGCAAGGCGAAAATCAGCAGCAAGTGCAGCGCCGTGGAGACAATGACGGCGACCCGTCCCCGATCGGGCGGAAGTGGCAGTGACGCACGAACGCGGGCGCCCCCGGGGGGAGCGCCCGCGTCGCCAACAACTGGCGCAGACTTCAAGCCAGACTCAGTTCGCCTCGATCGGGGTGAAGCCGACAATCTGCACTCCGGCTCCGCGAGCAATATCGATCGCTTCGATGATTTCGCCATAGACACGCGTCGGATCCGGCTTGACGAAGAGCAGCTTCGCCGGTCGGGCATCGTAGATGGTATGGAATGCCTGCTCCAGCTGGGCCTTCGGGTACGTGGTGCCGTTGATGGCGTAGCTGCCATCGGACTTCAGCTGCAAGACGATCTGGGCACTCGGGGCCGTGGACGGGACCCCGGTTTCCACCGGCGGGATCTGGATGTCGATCGCCGCGCGTTTGAGGGCCTGGACGATCATGAAGATGATCAGCAGCACCAGCAAGACGTCGATCATGGGCGTCACGTTGATGTCGGAGTTGACGCCCCCGGAACTACCTGCGGCCATAGACATCCGCTATTTCTCCTTGTCCTTGGACACGCCCGAGAGTCCGCCCTTGCGATCGGTGATCGCGACCAGAACTCGGGCGCCCGCACGGCGCCCTATCTCGATCGCTTCCTGCACCTTGCTGTACGGCAGCCCCAGATCCGCCTTGAAGAAGAGGATCTTGTCCTTGGTGCGGGCCGCGTACTTCGCCTTCAGCTGCGCCTCGGCCTGCTCCTTCGGAATCGGCTTCATATCGAGGAAGTAGTTCCCCTGATTGTCGAGGCCGAGGGTGATCTCATCGTCCTCCTCGGGGCGCGAATCCACGTTCTGGCCGGAGGGCATCGTCGCCTGGAAGCCGGAGGCCAGCACCGGCGTGACGATCATGAAGATGATCAGCAGAACCAGCATCACGTCGATCATCGGCGTGACGTTGATATCGGCATTCACCCTCCCCTTGCCAGAACTACCCGTGGATATGGCCACTGCCACTCACCGCCTTCTGCGCCTGGAACTCCTTGGTGAAGATCGAGCGGCCGAACTCGCTCCCCACGCTCTTGATCAGGTAGTCGATCAGCTCCTTCGAGGTGTAGGTCATCTCGACGGCGAGGTTTTCGACCTTGGTCGTGAAGTAGTTGTATGCCCAGACGGCCGGAATCGCGACGATCAGCCCGAAGGCGGTCGTGATCAGCGCTTCGGCGATACCGGAGCCGATGCCGGCCAGGCCGCCGGCGGCGCCACCCGACGACATCGCCTGGAAGGCGTTGACGATACCCATCGTCGTGCCGAGCAGTCCGACGAACGGAGCGGTCGAACCGACGGTGCCAAGGATGCCCAGGCCGCGCTTGAACTCGGCCAGGGTGATCATCATCTGGCGCTCCACCGCACGTTCGGCCGAGTTGATGTCGGCCGCGGTGATGGTGGCACGGTCGCGAAGCAGCGGCTTCACTTCGGCGAGTGCGCCGCCGAGCACGCGGGCGACGTGCGACTCCTTGTTCTTCTCGGCCAGCGTGATCGCCTGATCGAGGTTCTCCTCCTGAATCGCGCGGGAGAATTGCGGCGCAAACTTGCGGGTGCCTGCCTCGCTCTTCTTGATCTTGATGAGCTTCTGGATCACGATCGTCAGCGAGTAGATCGACATGATTGCCAGCACTACCACGATGCCACGGGCGAACAGACCGGCATCATCCCACAGCTTCATCATACTGGTGTTCATTGGATGACCATTCCTGAGTGAAGAGTTCCGGCCGCGACGGCGCGGCCCGCTATTCCGGCGAGTGCGCCGTCAACCTTGCAACGAGAATCGGACTGCCTGTTCGACCAGCTGACGCACTGGCGCCCCGCGGATCTTGGCCGGCTTGAAACGGGCCCGCTTGATCGCTTCGATGGCCGGAGCCTCGAAGGCCTTGTTGGTCGAGCTGAGCACCTGGATCGTGGACGTCTCGGTCCGACCGTCGGTTCCGACCACGAAGCGGAGCGACACCTTCCCCTCGACACCGGCCGACTTCAGGACTGGCGGATAGACCGGGTTCGCACCATCGAGGTACTGCACCGGATCATCGACCTGATCGACCGTGAACGACTCGCCGCTCTCGATCGAGACCGGGCCGACGCCGCCGACGACGCCGCGCGCGATGCCGCCCTCGACACCCTTCCCCGAGAAGTCCTTGGCATTGAACTTCTGGTTGAGGTCGACCGGCGGGATCTCGGTCGGGATCTCCTTGGGCGGCACGATCGTCTGGAATCCCTGCGGCGGCGGATTATTCGAGATGACCACGTCCGGCGGCGGCTGATCCGGCGGCGGTGGCGGTGGCGGGTCGGGCGGCTTGATGAACACCGCCGTCGTGTCCGCGAGAAGCTTCTTGACCGTCTCGGCAGCACCCTGCGTTGCCTTGACGGCGCCGAGAATGAGCAGGATGTGCAAAATCACCGAGGTGACCAGCTGCCCGGTGGACTGCTCCTTCTTCGGCCTGGACTCGATCAGGTTTTCAAACACGCGGACGGACCTCCGCTGATGAGACTGGATGCTGCACGGTCGGGAAGAAAGGTCGCTATCCGAGTTCGCGGCGGCTTCACCACGGGATGACAATTCGATGACAAGTAGATTAGCGGTCGCTGCGATTAATCGGAGGTGACGTCGGTCGGCCCTTCGGGGACACCCCGGGGCAGCGTCACCGTGAAGATAGTACCTCGTCCCGGCCGACTCTGCACCGCAATGCCCCCCCCGTGCGCCTCGGCGATCCATTTGCAGATCGCCAGCCCGAGTCCGGTCCCAGGCCGTTCACCGGTCCGGGACCGGGCGGGATCCGCCCGCCAGAAGCGCTCGAAAACGTGCTCCAGGTCGCCCGGGGCGATGCCAATCCCGGTATCGGCGACGCTCAGCACTGCGGATTCGTCGGTTTCGCTCAGTCGGATGCTGACCTGACCCCCGGCCGGGGTGTACTTGACCGCGTTGGTGACCAGGTTCATCAGGAGTTGCCGGATCCGGGGCGGATCCAGCGGGACCACCACCGGCTCGGGCGGGAGGTCACTCCGCACGGTGATCCCCTGGTCGGTACCGAGGAGCTCGGCGGTCTCCAGCGCCTCCCGCACCAATTCGCGGAGGTCGGCGTCGCGTTGCACCAATCCGGCGCGCCCCTCGTCGGCGCGGGCCAGCGTCAGCAGGTTGGTGACGAGTTCCGACATCTGGTTGATCTGCCGGAGTGTCTCATCGAGCGACCCCATCAACTCGTTGGGGGTCTCGGGATCGGTCAGCGACCGCTCGACCCCGGCGCGCAGCACCATCAACGGCGTCTTGAGCTCGTGGGAAGCGTCGGCGGTGAACCGGCGCAGCGCATTGAAGCTCCCTTCCACGCGGGAAATCATTTCATTGAGCTTTTCGGCCAATCGGCTGAGCTCGTCTTCGCCGGCAGGGACGGCCAGGCGCCGATGGAGCGAGCGGCCGTCCTGGATTGCCTCGAGCTCCGCAACGATGCCGTCCACCGACCGGAGCGGCCGTCCGGCAAGCCAGTAGCCCACGAGGGTGGAGGCCACCAGAATCAGCGGCGCCACCAGAATCATCGAGACCAGCAGCTGCGCCGGTCCATTCAGCTCCGTCGTCGGCTGCGCCGCGACCAGGATGGACCCCAATTCGCCACCGACCGAACCAATCGAGTCGAGCAGGAAGCGGAACTCCGGCTGGCCGGGGAGGAGCTCCAATTGGCCGCGGCGCTGCACGACGGGCTGGCGCAGAATGATCCGCCGCACCTCGATGAGCGCCTGTGCTGTCAGGTTGCGCGCCGGTGGGGAGACGTACACCAGGCGGCCTGCGTTGTCGGCGACGAAGAGATAGTCGCGCATCCCCTCGAACATCGTTCGTGCGTCGCTGACCAGCTCGTAGGTGCTGTCCCGCTGGCCGAGGTTTGGCAGTGCCACGACGACCTGCCCCTGCCGCGCCTGCTCCTGGAGCCAGCGGATCGCGAAGCGAAACTCCTCGGTCAGCCGCACCTCGAGTTGCTGCTCCGCCTCCCGCACCGACGACTGGCGTCGTTCCCAATACAGCGCCGCCCCGAACACGATGATTGTCGCGGTCAGGGCGATGGTGTACGAGATGGCAAGCCGGCTGCGGATGGAGTGCATCTACCCCTTCACCACATAGCCCACGCCGCGCACCGTGTGCACCAGCTTCTGGGTGAAGCCGGCGTCCACCTTCTTGCGGAGTCGATTGATCACCACGTCGACGATGTTGGTCCCAGGATCGAAATGATAGTCCCAGGCATACTCGGTGATCAGGGTGCGCGACATCACCCGCCCGGGGTGCCGCATCAGGTATTCGAGGACGGAATATTCCTTCGGCGTCAGCTCGATCGTGGCACCGTCGCGGCGGACTTCGCGAGTATCAAGGTCGAGCTCGAGATCCGCGATCCGGAGCGCGCGAGCCGAGAGCACCCGGGGTCGTCGCGAGAGCGCCTCGATCCGTGCGAGGAGCTCTTCAAAGGCAAACGGCTTGGTGACATAATCATCCGCGCCGGCGCGCAGTGCATCCACCTTGAACTCGACGCCGTCCTGCGCCGTCAGCACCAGAATCGGCATCGTCAGGCCTCGGTCCCGGAGGGTACGCAGGACTTCGAGGCCGGTCATCCCGGGCAACCGCAGGTCGAGTATCACCAGATCGTAATGGGCAGCGGAGGCGACCTTCAGCGCCTCGGCACCGTCGTCAACCCAGTCGGCGATGTATTGCTGCTCCTCCAACCCGCGCTTGACGTACTGGCCGACCGTCCTGTCGTCCTCCACGACCAGCAGCTTCATTGCGGGCCTCCCCCTCTCGCAGCCGGCAGTGCCATTCGGAACACCGTGCCCCGGCCCTGCTCACTGCGCACATCGAGACGCCCGTGATGGTCGGCGACGATGCCATAGCAGATGGCCAGGCCGAGGCCGGTTCCGCGCGAGGGCCCCTTGGTGGTGTAGAACGGTTCGAAGATTTTCGGCAGGACATCGGGCGGGATCCCGGGCCCGTCGTCGTGGAACTCGGCGACGACCGTCGCGCCTTCGAGCCGGGTGCGCACGATCACCGCACCGTGCCCGTTGGTGGCGTCCGCTGCATTCAACAGTATGGCCATCGCCGCCTGCACCAGGCGTTCGCTGTTACCGTCGATGGCCGGGAGGTCCGGAGCCAGATCGCGGGTGACCCGCAGGCGTCGAAACCGTTGATGATGCTTGAGCAGGTAGAGCGTACGTTCGAGCAGGGCGTTGAGGTCGGTCGGCTCGAAGGCACCGCCGCCGCGGCTGGCGCGAGAGAAATCGAGCAGGCCGTCCACAATGTTGGTGCAGCGACCGACTTCGCTCTCGATGATGTCGAGATATTCCCGCACGACCGGTTCGGCGGAGCTCCCCAGGCGCGATGAAATGGCAGCAACACACGCGCCAATCGTCGCGAGCGGATTGTTGATCTCGTGCATCACCCCGGCAGCGAGCTGCCCGACGGCAGCGAGCTTCTCGGTCTGATGCATGGCGCGCTGAATGATGCGGGTTTCGGTGACGTCTTCTCCGATGCTGATGACGTGGGTCACCGCTGCACCATCAAGTCGCATCGGAATCCTGGAGGTGCGATAAATTCTGGGCTCCCCATCTCCGATCTGTACTTCCTGCTCGCTCTCGTGGGTCTCACCGGTCGAGAAGACGCTCTCGAACTCCTCCCGGAGCGATGCGGCTGGTTGGCGGAACAGCACATCGTAGACCGTCCGGCCGAGCACATCCTCCCGGCGGAGTCCCTGCATTCCGGTTTCGCGCTTGCGATTCCAGACGATGATGCGGAAGTGGTCGTCGACCACGTACAGACCGACCGAAAGGGAGTCGATTGTGAGGCGGTGGATCCTCCGCTCGAGGGAGGCTTCGTCGACGGTGCCCAATTCGAAGGTAGGCAACACGGTGGCCACCACCGCCGCGACGGTTTCGAGCAGTGGGCGCAGTTCCGCCAGCGGTCGTGCGCAGTCGACAACTTCGAGGACCGCGTGGCGATCGCCACGCCAGGGAATCACGACCGAAAATGGGGCAGCGTGGTGGTTGGAGCCGCCCGTCACGGTGACCTCATCCGCGCGGCGGGACCCAGCGCGCAAGCGGACCTCGTGCGCCGGCAGCGTCTCGCGCAAGAATTCGCAGAGCGCTCGCAACCGCTCCGCGGCCGGCACAGCCACGCCGAGCGTCCGGGCGGCACCAGCGAGAATCGCCAGCGGCGGCATCTCCATCCGGGCGGGCTCGCTCACGGCGCTGAGCGGAGGCGCCACGGGCCAAGGACCGCGTGGGCGATGCGCCAGGCGCCGTCGCGCCGGGCAAGAGTGAGAAAATCGGCGGCCTCATAGTCGCCTTGCCCCACGTTGTTCTCCACCGCGATCACCATTCGCGCCGTCGCCAGGTCGCCATCCGAGCGCACCTCGGATCGGATGATCCGCACCCCGGCGCGTTCGGTCCGATGCTCCGGCACGTCGAACAGTGCGCGCGCGGGAACCAGAGTGGCTGGATTGGTGCCCCCATCGATCAGGACCGTAGCAGCCGGAAAGATGGCACGCCCGAACGCCGCGGTATCGTGCCTCGTCAGCGAGCGGTAGAACGCCGTGGTCACACCCTGGAGCGCCGCGTCCTCATTTCGCGCACCACTGGGGGCCCGCGTGTCGAACCGACACCCGGTGGCGGCAAGCAACAGCAGCAGGTGGGAGAGGCGCTTCAGGGAACACATCGAGTGGAAGGTGGCGTCGCGACCCCGGTGATGCCAAGGGCCGCGATGCACGGAGGGCTTACCGCAACGCCGCGAGCTGCGCCAGCAGCTCACTGTTTTCTCGCCGGTGGCCCAGCTCGGTCTCCTCCCAGGCCCACCGGACGATCCCGTCACGATCGATCAGGATGTAGGCCCGGGATGTGTGGTTCTTCGCTTCGATCAGCGTGCCGTAGGCGCGCGATGCGGTTCGCAGGAAGTCGCTCACCAGCTCTACTCGCATTTTGCCATGATCCCTGAACGCCTTCAGTGTGGGGATGGAATCCACGCTGATGGGGAGCACCGCCGCACCTGCGCTGGCGAACTGCTCGAAGTCGTCGGAGAATGCCCGCAACTCGGTGGTACACGTCGAGGTGAAGGCGAGTGGAAAAAAGGCCAGGAGCACGCTCTGCTTGCCGCGATACGCGGAGAGGGTGAGCTGTGCTCCGCTGGTCGAGGGCAGGGTAAAATCGGGAGCTACGGAGCCGACAGCTGGGAGCGACATCCCGGGCGCCTCACCGACCGGCCGAGTAGCGCCGGCCGACCTCGCTCCAATTCACCACGTTCCACCAGGCCGAGACATAGTCGGGACGACGATTCTGGTACTTGAGGTAGTAGGCGTGTTCCCACACATCGCAGCCCAGAATTGGCTGCCGCCCCTCCATCGCCGGTGAATCCTGATTCGGCGTGCTCTCGATCGAGAGGACGCCGCCCTTCGCGACGACCAGCCAGCCCCACCCCGACCCGAAGCGCGTGACGCACGCCTTGGCGAACTGCTCCTTGAAGCCATCGAGACTGCTGAAGGCGGCATCGATCGCCTTGGCGAGATCGCCCTCTGGCGCCGAAGCCCCACCCGGTGCCATCATCTCCCAGAACATCGTGTGGTTGTAGTGGCCACCCCCATTGTTCCGGACGGCAGCGCGCTTCGGCTCAGGTACCTGTGCGAGATTACCGACTAACTCCCGAATCGGCATCGTCAGCAGCTCAGGCAGCCCCTCGAGCGCAGCATTGAGATTCGTAACGTAGGCAGCGTGATGCTTGTCGTGATGAATCCGCATCGTCGGTTCGTCGACGTGAGGCTCGAGCGCGGCGTAGTCGTACGGGAGGGGAGGCAGTGTGAAGGACATCGGGTAGCTCCGGCAGGGGTAAGCAGAAGATCGAAAGATGGGCCGCCCCGAAGGGTTGGGCAACGCGTCCAGCACTTGAGCCCTGCTGCAGGACGCCGATACTCGTTCAGGGTACTTACTGAGGACTGCAGATCGTGGCCCTATCGCTCCGTTTTGCCCTGACCTCGCCAGGACGCGCTGTTGTCGCCCTCGAAGCCGACGACTTGCGGGTGGCGATGCAGGCGACCGACGAAACCGATGCACTGGGCGACTTGACCCGTGCCGCCGTCACGTTGCTGGAAGGCGTCGATCGGGCGTCCCTGGTTCTCGAGGACGCCCCTGGGGTGCACGAATGGACCTTTGAGCGGCAGGGGGAACTCGTCCAGTTGCGCATTCACAGCTGGGCCGACCGCCGATCGGGTAGCGCGGATATGGTGATGTCTCAGGAGCGTTCGGTTGCACTCGCCTGCCCGCTCGCCGTGCTGGCCCGCGAACTCGTGCTGGTCCTCGACGTGCTCTGGGTCGGCCACGGCCCCGACGGTTGGGCCAGGCTGTCGCCCAAGCACCCATTCCCGGCCGCCGAGCGCCGCCGACTGCGCCAGCTGCTCGCCGTCGCGGCCCGCCGGAGCGCCGAACACCGCCCAGCAATCGAGGGCGATTAGCGGTCCGTCTCAGCCCGCGGGATCAGAAGTCGGGTAGCCCACGCCACATCCACCCCAGCCACATCCACCATTTTCGCGCGAGACATCGCCCCCCGGACCAGGGTCACGGCCCGCGTCGGAACTCCCAGCCGGCTCGCCAGGAAACGAAGCAGCGCCTCGTTGGCTCTCCCTTCGACGGGGGGAGCCGCGAGGCGCAGTTTGATTGCTTCGCCATAGCGACCGACGATCTCCGTCTGCGACGCACCGGGCTGGACGTGCACCGTCAGGCGCACCCCGGCCGGTGTCGCAACGATGGTCACGGCGTGGGCGGCGCCACCACCGGCGGCACGCCGGCGGCCGGAGCCAAACCGGGCAGCTGTGGAGCGGCGGTGCGGCTGCCGGTCGAGTCGTTGGCGTGCTTCTCCCGCCAGGCGGCGTTTGCGGCGGAGACAATCCCCTCGAGCGCAGGCGTGTTGATTTTTGCCGGATAGCGGAGCCGCAGAATGCCGGCGATGTTCCCCGGGAGTGGCCGGTAGAAAATCCGTTGCATCAGAATCGCGTCGACATACGCCGATCCTGCCTCACCCTCGGCTCGACCGGTTGCGACGTTTTGCAGCCGGACCTTGGCACTATCGAGAGACTGCTTGTATTGCGGCGCCAGTGCGGCACGCGCCTCGGCGTTCGGTGGCGGCTGATTCGGCGACGCCAGTGCGAGCAAGATCTCTCGTTGCGCCAGCTCACGCAGGAAGCGGATCGCCGCCGAATCGGACGTGGTGGAGAGCATCGCCCGTTCGTTGGGGGCGAGCATTGTTACCCAACTGCGGACCTTGGCGGCGCCCAGCTCCCCGCCTCGCCAGGTGGCCAGCGGACCGCCCTCGACGGCGGGAATCGGTTCGGGCGCCATCGCTCGCACGCGGACGACAGCGTCGGCGGACAGCGCCAGCTCCAGCCCCTTCGTCAACGAATCGATGAAGTGCTGCTCGGCGCGCAACGCGACTTGCGGTGCGAGCCATTGCTTGAGCAGCTCTCGGGATTCAGGCTTGGTCGCGCGACGGAACATATGGGCCCCAACCGAACTACCGACCACGCCCGATACCTCGCCGGGACGGAGGGCCCAAACCGCTTCGGCAATCCCTTTGGGCACCTCGGCGCGGGTCATCGCCGGCAGGAAGCCCTTGTGGGCCAGCACCGCCGAGTCCTTGGAAGTCTCTCTCACGAGCGCCGTGAAGTCGGCCCCCGGTGCCTGCGCCCGTATCGCCAGCGCCCTTATCTGGGCGACGATCGGCTTCGACGCGTTGCTGTCCCTCCCAGCTGGGAGGGCGATAAAGAGCTGCTGGAATACCCGGACACGGTCCAGGTTGGCGAGTGAATCGGCCTGGGCGTCGGTGATACCCGGGCGGGCCTTCGCGCGCTTCTCCCAGAAACTGAGCAGCATCCCCCGGGCCGCATCCGGGGCGATTGCGAGATCGACTGTCAGGGAATCGTCGAGCGCCGGTCCCTTGCGGATCGCCTCGTCGAGCAGACTTTCATCCAGCCAGGTGCTCACCAGCAGTGCGGCCGACAGCATCGTCGGGGGCGTGGGCGATTGCGCGAGCCATCCGGCGAGGGTCGCGCCGAGCAGCTTGGCACTGCCGACCTCGACCACCACCGCCGCCTTGGCCTTCTCCGGCGACAGCTTGCCCCCACTGCAGGCGGCCAGGATGAGTGGAAGCGCGACCAGGCTAACGGTGGATCCGCGGAACGAGCGTCGGGAGGATGGCATGGAAGTCGGGGTCGGGGTGGGTGTGCCCGTCGTAGGGCGCACGGTCAATGGAGCGGAGGGGGTTCGAACCCCTGACCCCCGCGTTGCAAACGCGGTGCTCTCCCAGCTGAGCTACCGCCCCAAGGCTCGAAATGTAATACGCGCCCCTGCCTGGACGCACGAAGGAGGCAGCCGGAGCTGCCCCCATCGGTGCTACAGCGGGAGAACAGGATCGCGGCGCGCTACTGACCGCCCGGACGACCGGCCCCCCGCGCGGGGGTCGCCGTCGGCGGCGTCTTCCGCGGAAGCCGTTCGTCCCGCTGCGCTGCCTGCCACGCGAAGGCTGCCAGAACCGCCGAATTGAACTTCATATCGTCGGGCTGAATGCGCTCGTAGACGTCCTGATTGGTATGGTGCGTGCGGCTCCCGTAGTCGAGCGGATCCTGGATGAACTGAAAACCCGGAAGGCCGACCGCGTCGAAGGAGAGGTGATCGGTGCCGCCGGTGTTCCCGATCGTGAGCGTCTTCATCCCTGCACTGCTGAACGGTGCCATCCAGGCGGTGAAGATCGGAGCGACTTCGGAGTTGCCCTGCTGGTACACGCCGCGAATCTTGCCGCTGCCGTTGTCGACGTTGAAATACGCCGCGAACCTGACCTGCTCGGTAGTGGGGTGGAAACCGGCCGAGTCAGCGAAGCCGAAGTGTTGCCGGACATAGGCCCGCGAACCCATCAGCCCTTGCTCCTCGCCAGTCCAGAGCCCGATCCGAATGGTTCGCCGTGGCTGCACGGCCAGCGTCCTGAGGATGCGCATTGCCTCCATCATCGTCGCCGAGCCGGCGCCGTTATCGGTCGCACCGGTGCCGGCGTGCCACGAGTCGAAGTGGCCACCAATCATCACCACCTCGTCCTTGAGCGCCGGGTCGGTACCGGGGATCTCGGCGATCACATTGAACGAGCTGGAGTCGGCAGGGTAGAAATGGTTCCGCATTTCCAGCTGCAGCATCAACGGGACGCCCCGCTGCACCATCCGGTACATCCGCCCGTACGACTCCGTTGCGACGTGGACGAACGGCACTTGTGCGGCGCCCTTGACGCGCGACGCGCCATTGTCGGTCGCAATGTCACCACCGACATACCCACGCCCGGTCCCACCGATCAGGATCGCGCTGACACCCTGCTTCTCAAGCCAGCGCAGCGCCGTCGAATCCGAGTTGATGCTGAAGCGACCGAACCCGCCACGGCCTGCCGGTGCACCCGCGCCTGGCGGCGGCGCAACCGCTGCGCGCGCAGCCGCTTCGGCTTGACACGCTGCCGACGTCACGGGAGCAGGCAGCGGCGTGAAATTCCCGCGTCCCCCGCCCGGCGCACCTGGTTGTGGGGGCTGTGACATCAACGCCAGAGACGAGTCGCTGAGCCGGGTCGCCCACGGGGCGAATTCCCGTACCGGATTGGTGTCGGCGCGGGTTGCCATCACGAAGGCGTGCTTCAGTTTGCCGGCATACTTCTGTTGCAGTTCAGTGACGCAGGCGGCTTCGACGATCATCGCCGCGCCGATCGCCCTCCCCTTCGTGCTGGCAGACCACGCCCGAGGCACCGCCTGGATGATGAACGGATTGGGCGAGACTGCCTGGAACGAAAACCGCTCGCTCGCCCACCCCAGTCCGGCAGGTGTCGACCAGGGCTCGAGGTGCACGTTGGCAAGCCCCCACCCCTTCATCGTGGTGGCGGCCCAGTTGCCCGCCTTGGTGAGGTTTGGAGACCAGGTGAGCCGCGGACCGTAGACATCCGTCAGCCAGCTCATGATATCCATCACCTGCGACCGGTCCATCGCTTCGGACTTGATCTTCTCGAACGTCGCCGCGTCGACCTTCTCTTGCGCGCGCAGCGGGGCCGCGACTGCGGCGATCGAGGTCAGAACGAACAGGGCGCCGATCGTAGCAGTAGTACGACGCACCAGCGGGAGTGTCATGACAGGACTCCGGAGATGGGAAGGGGGCCAACCGGAATGGTACGCACAATCCCGGATGCGGGTTGACCCCGTTCACTCCCCAGGGTTCAGAGGGAAACACCTGCAAGCAGGAGGAAGGTGCGGGTCCGGGTCTCGACCCCTGCCTTCACATCGTGGATGTCCTTGAGGCCCCAGGTGTACCGACCTTCGAGCGTGAGCCCCTTGTTCCCGCCCAGCCGGATGCCGCCGCCGAGGGCGGCACCGAAGTCGGTGCTCTTGACCAGCCCGCTCGGGCAGGTGACTTCGGCCACCTTGCAGTTGAGTCGGAAGCCGATCGAAGGACCGGCGTACACAAACGGCTGCACCGCGGGGATCGGGATGGTGACCTTGATCAGGACCGGAACTTCGGCGTAATCGAGCCTGGGCGCGTCGGAGGTTGGAGTACCGTCGCCCGTGACGCCCTTCTGGACGTACAGCAACTCGGGCTGGAGCCCGATCGGCCCGGCGCGCATATCGAACGCGATACCGGCCGCAAAGCCGGTGCGGCTCTTCCAGTCAGGCTGCTTGTTGGAAAGGGTGGCGAAGGAGAGGCCCCCCTTGAGCCCGATTGAAGTCTGGGCTGATGCTGAGCGGAGCGGGGCAAGGAGGCCCAGGACCAGCAGGGTGCGAAGCAAGTACCGCATCGGTGGCTCCCGAAGTAAGTGTGAACCCTCGCCCCTGAGACGTCCGGGCGCTTCCGCGCCTGCACTACCTCTGGCCCGTGGCCCGTTGCGAGTCCATCTTCTCCAGTATGATTTACTCTCGTGCCGTCCTGCTTGCCCTGCTCGCGACCAGCGGCTGGACCTCGCCCGGTGCACCAGCCGCCCCTGCGACGCAGCCGTTCTTCTTCATCGTCGCGGCCGATCCTCAGTTCGGGATGTTCGCGAAGGATTCGAACTTCGTCCAGGAGACGGCCAACTTCGAGTTGGTGATCGCGACCGTGAATCGGCTTCGCCCGGCGTTTCTGGTGATCGCCGGTGACCTGATCAACAAGCCGGGTGATCCGGCGCAGACGGCCGAATTCTGGCGGATTGCGAAACGGCTCAATCCCGCGATCCCGCTCTACAATGTTGCCGGCAATCACGACGTCGGTAACACGCCGACGCCGGCCAGCATCGCGACCTACACAGCGGCGTTTGGCGCCGACCACTACAGCTTCCGCGCCGGTGACGTGACCGGGATCGTGCTCAACTCCAGCGTGATCGATTCGTCCGCGACCACACCGGAAGCATTCACGGCGCAGGAACAATGGCTCGGTGCCGAGTTGGCCAAGGCCAGGGCCACGCACGTGCGACACCTGCTGATCTTCCAGCATCATCCCTGGTTCCTCAGCAAGGCCGATGAGCCGGATCAGTACTTCAACATCCCGCTGCTCCACCGCGCCCGCTACCTGACGCTCTTTCATCGATTCGGGGTCGAGGCGCTGTTTTCCGGCCACTACCACCAGAACGCGATCGCGCAAGATGGCGATCTCGCGATGGTAACGACCGGGCCCGTCGGGATGCCGTTTGGCGGCACGCACAGCGGGATTCGCATTGTCACGGTGACCGATAGCGGACTGACGCACCGGTACTATGATCTGGGCGAGTTGCCCCACCGCGTGGCGCTGCCACCGAAGTAACCGAGGTGATCAGCTCCACGCGGAGAAGTTTTCCGCGGCCGTCGGTCAGGGCTTCGGCGCCTCGGTCGGCGGCTTCCGGTTGAAGTCACCCGCCTTGACGACCGCCAGCGAGTTCGGGTCCAGGTACTTCGTCACCACCGCCTGCAACTGCGCGGAGGTGAGTGCATTGACCTTTGCCTCAAGCTCGGTATCCTGGGCGAAGCGGCGTCCGAGATAGAGGTTGTTGGCGAGCCGCCCGGCCAGCGACCGGTCATTCGCACGCCCCAGCTTCGAACTCTGGGTCCACCCTTCCTTTGCCTTGGCGATCTCCTCGGGGGTGAAACCGTCCTTCGCAGCGCGTTCGAGTTCCTCCCGGAACGCCTTCTCCAGTTTTTCGCGATTCTCCGGCGCATAAATGGCGAAACTCATCCACTGTCCCACCGTGTCAGTCGGCGAGGCATTGAAGAAGGAGCCGACGCCGTAGGAGAGCCCCTCCTTCTGTCGGATCCGCGTCGCGAGGCGCGAATTCAGGAACCCGCCGCCGAGCATGTAGTCTGCCAGCACCATCGCGGGGTAGTCCGGCGAGTCGTCACGGAGCGGGATCACCTTTCCCGCCACGAACACCGCATTGGCCTTGTCGGGAGTCTCCAGCTTGACGTCGAGCGGCTTCGAGGTGCGAGTGGGCGACGGAATCCGCGCGAACGCCACCGGGCTCTTCCAGCCGTCGAGGCCGGCTGCCAGGATCGCCCGGACCGAGTCGGGGTCGAAGTCGCCAACCACGCCGATCTCACCCACCGAGGCACCGTAGAAGCCGCGGTAGAATGCCTTCGCCTCGTCGAGCGTGGCCGCCTTCAGGTCGGCCAGCTGTTCATCCAGCGTTCCCACATGGTTCGGATGGCCGGCGGGGAGGGGTGAGAGATGCCGCTGAAGCGTCAGGAACGCCTGCATCTGCGGCTCGGAACGCTGCGATTCCAGAGCGGTGATGTTTTCCTGCTTGAGCAGCTCCCATTCCTTGGCATCAAAGCGTGGCGAACGCAGCATCTCGATGGCGAGCCGCAGCGCGTCGGCGAGGTTCGCGCGCTTGGAAGTGATCGACGCTGTGGCCGAAGCCGGCCCACCGCTTACGAAAACCTGCGCCTTGCTCCGATTCAGTTCATCAGTGATTTCCTGGCGGGTCCGCTTCTCGGTCCCGCGCATCAGCATCTGACCAGCGAGACTGGGCACGGCGCCCTTGTTCATCAGTGCCGACTCCGACCCGAATCGCAGCGTCACGGTGGCGGAGACGGTCGCACCGCGAGTCTGTTTCGGGAGCAGCGCGAGCTGGAGTCCGCCCGGGAGCCGGGCCATCCTGGTGCGGGCATCAATGTTGGCAGGGGACGCATCAAACGCCTCGCCTGCCGCCAGCGTCGTATCGCCCTTGTAGTCCTTCACCAGCGCGATCACGTCCGGCGTCGGTGGCATCTCGGAGCGGTCCGGAGTCGCGTCGGGGATGAACAGCCCCACCGTCCGATTCGACACCTTCAGGTAGGCCCGCGCCACTCGCATCACGTCGGCATCGGTCACCTTCCGGATGCGATCACGATTGAGGTAAAGCATTCGCCAGTCACCCATCGAGGCCCACTCCGACAGCGCGAGGCCCACCGAGGCGGAGTTGGTCAGCTGCAGCTCGATCCCGCGCAGGAGCGTCGCCTTGCCACGTTCCACCTCTTCGCTGGTGGCGCTGGCCTGCGTCAGCAGCGAATCCACCGCCCGCAGCACGGCGTCCCGTGCCGCAGCGACATCATCTTCCTTCCGGACCTCAGCCTGCGCGATGAGGACGCCGGGCTCTTTCAGCTGAAAGTCGAACGCGACGGCCCTTGAGGCCTTCTTCGTCTCGACCACGGCCTTGTAGAGCCGACCCGTCGACTCGGCACCGAGGACGTCCGCCAGAACCTGCACCGCCGCGAAGTCGGGATGCGACCCGGCAGGGACGTGCCACGCAACCGCCACCGACTGGACGTCGCCGACCCGACGCAGCGTCACGGTCCGCTCGCCATCCTGCGTCGGATCGAGGGTATAGGTCGGCCAGATCTTGAGATCGCCTTCGCGCCGGGGCCGCGGGAGCTTGCCGAAGGTTTGGTGAATCAGGCGCAGCGCAGTGGCGGGCTCGAACTTCCCCGCGACCACCAGCACGGCGTTGTCGGGCTGGTAGTACTTCCGGTAGAAGGCCTGCAGTCGCTCGATCGGCACGTGCTCGAGGTCGGCGCGCGAGCCGATCGTGCTGTTCCCGTAGTTGTGCCAGAGGAACGCCGTCGACATCACGCGCTCGAGCAGGACGCTTACGGGATCGTTCTCACCCGACTCGAACTCGTTGCGAACCACCGTCATTTCGCTCTCCAGATCCTTCTTGGCCACGAAGGAATGGACGAGGCGATCTGCCTCGAGGTCGAGCGCCCAGCCGAGGTTCGCATCCGACGCCGGAAAGGTCTCGAAGTAGTTGGTGCGGTCGAACCAGGTGCTGCCATTCGGCGAGGCGCCGCGCTCGGAGAGTTCCTGGGGGATGTTCCGGTGCGCCGGCGTGCCCTTGAAGACCATATGCTCGAGCAAGTGGGCCATTCCCGTCTCGCCGTACCCCTCGTGCCGGGAACCGACCAGCACGGTGAGGTTCACCGTCGCCGTGGGCTTGGATGCGTCCGGGAAGAGCAGCACCCGAAGACCGTTGGACATCGTATACTCGGTGATGCCTTCGACTGTTGCGCCCTTCACTGGCGAGGCCACGGTCGGCGACTTCGGCACGGGGCGCTGCCCGATGGCAGGGAATGCCACCAGTGCCAGCAGCAGGCCTGCGAGTGCGGGGCGCATCAGGAGTTGCTCCTTCGAGTTGAAGTCACCAGCCAGCTGACGTTCATTGCATTCGTTCCATCAGGCGATCGGCCGCGCGACAGCCGCCGCGCATCACATCCGCGAGGGCGAGGCCATCGTGCCACGCCCCGGCAAATGCCAGTCCACCGTGCGATCCCTCGATGGACGCCACGCCGTCCAGCAGCATGGTGTGCCTGGCAACTGCCTGCGGCTGGCTGTTGCGCCAGACCGTCACGGCGCTGAAGCACGGCGCGCCGCGCACACCAAGCAGCGATTCGAGTTCCTCGCGCACCAGCGCCACCAGTTCCATTTCACCGAGGGCCGCAAGCTCCGGTCGACGGATTCCGCCAACCAGCGAGGTCAGCAGTACGTGACCATCAGGAGCCCGCTGTGGGAAGAGCGACGACGCGAAGAGTGTTCCGAGAATCTGCCTCTGCTCGCAGAATGGCGCGAGTACTCCATAGCCGTCGAGCGGGTGCGCGACGTCCCCTCGCTGGAATCCGAGCGACACCGAGACCAGGGAGGCGTGGGGGATGCTGGCTACTGCGCTCAGCGCGTGCGAATTGGTCACCCTGATCGATAGTTTCTCGAACGCACGGGCCGGCACCGCACAGAGCACACCATCGAATCGCTCGCGCTGCCCGAGGTGGTCCACCACGTCGAATCCGGCCCCGGCCGGAGTGACGGCGGTAATGCAGATGCCGCAGCGGATCCGAGGGCCGAGGAGCGCGGCGAGGTGGGTGACCACCTCCTGCAACCCCTTCGGACACGACCAGATCCCCGGTGAAGCCTCGCCCGCCTTCCCCGCACGGCGCCGGGCCTCCATTCCCGACCGCATCGCGCCCTTGAGCAATGAGCCGCCGAGCTGTTCCCATTCCAGGAGTCGCGGCAAGGCGTAGCGGACCAGGAGTTGCGCGGGGTCGCCCGCGCTGGCACCCCCAATCAGCGGATCGAACACGCGTTCGGCCATCTCGTCGCCGAGCCGACGCCGGACGAAGCTGTCAACCGACTCCTCCGCGTCGCCCGGCCCGGCCTTGATGAATGGTTCCTTCAGCAATCGCATTCGCCCGGCGGCACTCAGGACCGGCCACGAGACGAGCTCGCCGGCGGAGCGCGGCACCGCCACAAGTCGGCCCTGATGCACGAGAAATCTCCGGGCGTTCTTCCGCTCGGCGCGCAATGTCCGGGGGGCCAGCCCCGCGGAGTCGAGCAGCGCTCGTACGATCGGGTCGGGTTCGGAAAGTGTGTTGGGACCGGCCTCGGCAATCCAGCCGTCGCGGCGGATCGTCCGGATGACTCCACCAGGTGTCGCTTCCGCTTCGAGCAGCTGCGGATCGGCACCCAGGGCCTGCAGGCGTGCCGCGGCCAGCAGGCCGGCGGCGCCGCCGCCAATCACCGCAATCCGCGGCGTCATCGTTGCAGCTCGGTCGATCCGGTCACGGCGCCGGAGTGATGGTCACCTGATAGGCGGCTGCGTCGAGCAGCGAGAAGGACGTCCGATCGGCGACCTGCTCCAAGGTCGCGACATACGCGCTTGCCCGTGAAATATCGGGGATATCAACCAGGGCCACGACACCCTCCGTGAGGTCCCCGACCAGCAACAGATGTGTTCCTGCGCCGTCGGAGTTCCGAGCGAGTTCGAGACTCCCTGCCGGCCGCACGGCGAGGACGGGACCGCCGCTGACGACCACGACCAGGGCGCCGTCGTTGGCGTTGGGCGTATGCAACCGCAAGGTCAGTGTGCCGGGAACCGGCAAGCTCGCTGCGTCACCACCGCAGGCCGCCACGATGAGCAGCAGCCACCAGAGTCGCCTCATCGCGGAGCCCCCCGCTGTGGCATCAGCCGGAGGAGCAGCGCGGGGGGGATTCGCTGGCCGGTGCGTCGCAACCAGGCGAGGTAATCGCCGACGTCGAAGCTGCCGTTGCGATTCCCGATCGCGTCCAGATACGCGCGTGTCGCAGGGTCGAGTGGCGGGCCCCCCAACACGGCTCGGGCGGCGGCGGCGGCATCCACAGCCGCAATCGCGACGAAGTCGGCCGTGAGATCGAACGGGTGATTGACCGGGAGATCGAGCGTGGCGGCACTCGTCGTCGTGTCGCCGCGCCACCCCAGGAATTCGACGCCCGCAGGTGCAGTCGCACGCACTCGCACGACCGTGCCGGCATCGGCGAAGACTCCGACGGCCGGGTCGCCGCTAATCGAGATGATCACGCTCCCGGGGCCCGCGGCCAGCGCCCGGACGCGGTGGGCCAGCGCGAAGTCGGCCAGCACCGTATCGGGTGCTCCGGCCCGCGCGATCAGCTGATGGGCGCGTGCGCCGGCGTCGCCCCAGCGGAGAAAGCGGGCCGCACTCCGTCCGTCGCCGGTGGACTGGAGCGAATCCGCCGAAAGGGCGAGGGTGTCTCCCACAGCGAAGATTTCGGAAATGGCGATCCCCAGCAGCCCGTTGACCCGGACTTTGGCGAGGGACGTTTGCGAGGCGATCAGTGTCGCCGCGCGTCGCACGTAGCGAAAGCGGATGCGGCCATTGGTGAGCTCGGTGATGCCGTCGAGCCGGATCCCGAGTGGAGTGCCATCGTAATTGACCGCAGGAGCGTTCCCGGCCAAGCCGAAATCGCGGTTGAGTGCCGTCCCGGGGAACGGATCGCCACCATCGCCACGGTTCTTGATGCCAACCACGCTGGAACGAAGCTGATTGCGCCCATCGGCCTGCATCAGCGCGACTCCTTGCCGGGCCCCGGTGTTGACGGTGTTGGACCCGTTCCCAGCATCGATGCGCGCCTGATCGATCAGCCAGACGAGCAAGCCGGGCGATTTCGGGCGGACATACGCCGGGCTCATCATCGCCGTGTCGCTGCCTTCCCGCTGCCGATTCTCGAGCAGCAGGTACAGCCCCGACGTGGCAGTCGGGGCGTAGAAGACGGTGTCGCTCGACTGCACCGAGCCGGTGGTCGTAATCCGGTTGCCCGGGACAGAATCGACCACGACCCAGCCGAGCTGCGTGAGCGACCAGGCATCGAACGAACTCGGCGAGTAGGGCCGGGCGTAGTTGCCGGCACCCATCAACCCCCATTCGCCGATCCCTTCGGTGCCGGAGTTCGCATCGGTGTCATAGAGGTCGGGAAGGCCGAAGATGTGACCGATCTCGTGGGTAACAGTTCCGATCGGCATGATCTGCCCTGCCGTGCAGGCGGTATTGCCGCCCTGCCCCGATTGAATCGTGTACGAGTTCACCCGGAGGAACTGCCCTGGGAGCGGAAAGCCATTGCCCCCGCGGCGTGGCGTCCGGGTGGTATACGCTTGCCCACCGTTCCAGCCGGAGATCCGATAGCGATGCGCCCAGATGGCATCGGTGCCACACGCGCCATCGACTTTCGGTTGCAGAAAGGTGACGACATCCACAATCCCGTCATCATCGCCGGAGTTCGGCACGCCGTCGGGACCGTCGTTGTCGAAACCTGCCCACACCGTGTCGCCGCCAGGCGCAAGCGAGATCGAGTCGAGCGCGGCAAGCAGGAGGTCAGCCATCCGTGAACGGGGCCGCGACGGGCAGGGCGACTTGACGCCGATGCCGTTGCAGCCGTCCTCGTACCAGGCGGCCGAGCTGTCGACCGACACCCAGTTGAAGACGGTGCCGTCAAGCGTGACCAGCCCGCGCGACTGGTCACGGTAGTACGTGCGCACGCTCGAGGGCCGTCCCGACGGGATGAGGTTGAAAAAGAGGTCGTGGTACTGCGCCGGCGTGAAGGGGCCGGCTACGTCCCGGAACGCGATCGGGATGACCGGGACGAAATACCGGCCCGAGACCGCCGGTCGGAAGAACGTCGACGCGTTGAGCCGGGAGAACGCCCCCGACTGCAGCAGCGCCTTCCGTTCTGCCAGCACGCGCGCCGTGCCGCGACGCCACCCCCCATCGACCGGCAGATCGAATCCCCGGACCTCAAACTCCCCCAGCCGGGCCCGGGGCCACTGGGCCGAGATGGCCGGAACGGCGAGGAACAGCCCCCCCAGCGCGAAAAAAGCCGCCCGGACGGGGGCCCAGCGTGGGATGCAGACGGTGCTTTTACCTTGTGTCGGTCCGGGGGCTCTCATAGTTTCATCTCTTGGCTATCTGCAAACTTGGGGCTTTCCCTGCCCAAGATCCACCCGTGCTCTGTGAGGGCCCGTGGCTGAATCGCTCCAGACCCAGGTGGCACTCTTCGACAAGTGCCGGAAGTTCACCCAGGCGCGCGAGATCCAGGCCGCCGGGCTCTACCCGTACTTCAAGCCGATTTCGGAGTCTGAAGACACCGTCGTCGTCATCGAAGGGAAAAAACGGATCATGCTGGGCTCGAACAATTATCTCGGGCTCACGCATCACCCCAAGGTACTTGAGGAGGCCGCCAAGGCGCTGCATCGCTACGGTGCAGGCTGCACCGGCTCCCGGTTCCTCAACGGCTCACTCGACCTTCACGAGCAACTGGAAGCGGCGCTGGCCGAATTCCTCGGGAAGGAAGCGTGCCTGGTCTTCTCGACTGGTTACGGCGCCAACCTCGGACTGATCTCGGGGCTGCTCGGCCGCAACGAGACCGTTTACCTCGACAAGCTCGATCACGCCTGCATTGTCGACGGTGCGAAGCTCTCCTATGGCGAGACCCAGCGGTTCAACCACGGCGACCTCGATCAACTGAGCCGCCTGCTCGAGAGGAACACCAGCGGGAACGGCACGATGATCGTGGTCGATGGTGTCTACTCGATGGAAGGCGACATCGCCGACATTCCGGAGCTCTCGCGGATCGCGAAGCGATTCGGTGCCGCCCTCGCGGTCGACGACGCGCACGCACTCGGAGTGCTGGGCCCCAATGGCCAGGGCACGGGGTCACACTGGGGAATGCAGGACGAGGTCGATATCGTGGCCGGGACCTTCTCGAAGTCCCTGGCCTCGGTCGGCGGTTTCGTAGCGGCCGACGAGCAGGTCATCCACTTCCTGAAGCACCACTCGCGACCATTCATCTTCACCGCATCCTTGCCTCCGGCCAACACCGCCGGCGTGCTCGCCGCACTCGAGGTGCTCCAGCAGGAACCGTGGCGTCGCGACGCGCTCTGGGCGAATGCCCGGCGGCTGCGGGATGGGTTCCGTCACCTCGGCTTCGAGATCGGCCCCACCGAGACACCGATCATTCCCGTGCTCGTCGGGCCGCTGGAGACCACGTTCATCTTCTGGCGGAAGCTCTACGACGCCGGCGTCTTCACCAATCCCGTCGTCCCGCCAGCTGTCCCGCCGTCCCAATGCCGTCTGCGCACGAGCGTGATGGCAACGCACACTGCCGCGCAGATCGATCAGGCACTCGACGCGTTCGGCACCATCGGCAAGGAGTTGGGGGTTATCTGAACAACGCGCCGGCCATCCGGCGCGTCGAGACGCCGAAGGACCTCAGCCGCTTCATCGACCTGCCGTATCGCCTGCACCGGCGGGACCTCAACTGGGTCCCGCCGTTTCGCGCTGAGATCAAGAAGCTCCTCGACCGCGCCAGCAATCCCTTCTTCCAGCACGCCGAGGCCGACTACTTCATCGCTGAACTGGACGGGGAAGTCGTGGGGCGGATCGCCGCGATCTCCAACCGGTTGCACAACGAGGTGCACCACGACCTGGTCGGCTTCTTCGGCTTCTTCGAGTGCGTTAACGACTTCCGCGTGGCGGCAGCGCTGCTCGACACGGCAGCTGCCTGGGTGGGTGCGCGCGGCTTCGACACCATCCGCGGACCGATGTCCTTCTCGGTGAACGATGAGTGCGGGCTGTTGATCGACGGCTTCGACACACCCAATACACTGATGATGCCGCACAACCCGCCCTACTATCTCACGCTGCTCGAAACCGCTGGCTTTACCAAGGCCAAAGACATGGTCTGCCTCGAAGGTGGCTCCCTGAAGGCCCCGGTGACCCCGCCTGAGCGAACGGCCCGCGCCGTGGAATTGCTGAAAAAGCGCTATGGCCTGACGATGCGGTCGCTCGACATGAAGCGCTTCGCGGAGGAGGTCGCATTGGTCAAGCAACTCTACAACGCCTCGTGGGAGCAGAACTGGGGCTTCATCCCGATGACGGATGCGGAGATCGACAACCTCGCCGTGCAGTTCAAACCGGTGGTGATCCCGTCGATCATCCCGTTCGTCGAAAAGGACGGCAAACCGATCGCATTTGGTCTCGCGCTGCCGGACCTCAATGAAGTCCTGCGCGACAACCGGAGCGGCGCGATGTTCCCCGCTGCGCTGACGATGATGTGGAAGCTCAAGACCCGGAAGATCACCCGGGCTCGGGTGCCGCTGCTCGGCATCCTGCCGGAGTGGCGCGGCAAGGGAATCGATTCGGCCCTCTACCATTGGATCTGGAGCAAGGCCGCCGAAGTCGGCATCGGCTGGGGCGAGGCAGGGTGGCTGCTGGAGGATAACCCGGGGATCATCCAGGGACTTTCCAAAGCCGGATTCACCCCGTACAAGACCTATCGCGTGCTCGACCGCGCGACGTGAGGGCGCTGGTCACCGGGGCGACGGGATTCGTCGGAGGGCATCTCGTCGATCGGCTCCTTGAGCGCGGTGACACGGTCACCGCGCTTGTTCGTGCTCCGGCGCGTGCCGCCGAGGCCGCCTCACGGGGCGTGCGACTGGTGCCGGGCGACCTCAGCGACCACGACGCGCTTCGCCAGGCGGTCCGTGATCAGGACGTCGTCTACCACGTCGCGGCGCTGACCGGGGCGGTCGACGAGGCCGAGTTCATGCTCGCCAACCGCGACGGCACCGCCAATCTGGCGCAGGCGGTCGTTGGCGCGGGAGCGACTGCCCGGTTTGTGCTGGTCTCCTCGATGGCGGCAGGCGGACCGAGCCGGTACGGCATTCCCAAGGAGGCCGACGGTCGCGACCAGCCGGTGACGATGTATGGCCGGAGTAAGCTCGCCGCGGAGTCGGTGCTGCGCGGCGAGCTGCTCTCGTGGACGATTCTTCGCCCGCCGACGGTTTATGGTCCGCGGGACCGTGACAATCTGCTCACCGTGTTCCGGGCCGCACGCCTCGGCGTTGCGCCGGTGTTCGGTGACGGATCGATGGAACTTTCGATCGTACACGTTCTCGACCTGGCCGACGCGATCGTGCGCGCCGGGACGATGGCCGGCCTCGATGGTCGCGTGTTCTATGTCAACCACCCCGAGATCCTCACCAGCGCGGGACTCGTGCGAGCGATCGGTCGGGAGATGGGGAGGGACGTCACCCTGCTTCCGATCCCGGAATGGCTGGCGCGAACGGCGCTGAACGCCAGTGGACTTTGGGCTGCCGCGCTGCGTCGGAAGACGATTCTGCGAGCCGACAAGGCGAACGAGTTCTATCAGGAGGCCTGGACCGGAAACAGCACGCCGTTCATCGAGGCCACTGGATGGGAGCCGCAGTGGTCACTCGCGCCCGGACTCGTCAATACCGCCACGTGGTACCGCGAGCACGGGTGGCTATGAGTCTGCCTGCTGGTCGTTGGCGGTTGGTCGACCAGCTGCTCGCAGCGTACGGACTCCTCGTGGCGACGGTGGCGCTGACTCGCCTTCCCCAGCGAGGAATGTTCCTCGTCCTCCTCGCCCATCTCGCGCTGCCCCTGCTCACCTGGCTGGTGGTCCGCGCACCTGAGAGCGGCGCCGTTCGCGTCCTGCGGACGATCTACCCGTTGATTCTTCTCACCGGACTTTATTCGGCAATCGACGTGTTCAACGGTTTCGGCGCGGTCACGACGCACGACGCGGCGCTGCAGCGGCTTGAGGCGTGGCTATTCGGTGGGCAGCCGAGTCGGGATTGGTGGCGCACCTCCCCCAGTATGTTCTGGTCGACACTCCTGCACGCAGTCTACTTCTCGTACTACCTGATCGTGCCGATCCCGGCAATCGCCTTCCTCGTTACCCGGCGAATGGCAGCGCTCGAGCAGTACCTCAACGCCGTGCTCGCGACCTACCTCGCGTGCTACGTCACCTACATCCTCTTCCCTGTGGCAGGCCCGTACTACGAGTTTGCGCGGCCGACTGGCGAGTTCGTCGCCAACGGCCCTGCGCGGCTGGTCTATGCCACGCTGGCCCGTGGCAGTGCCTTTGGCGCCGCGTTTCCGTCGTCCCACGTCGCGGCGACGGTCGCCGCCAGCACGGCTGCCTGGTTCGGGTGGCGGCGGCTGGGAATGCTCGTCGCGGTGCCAACGGCGCTGCTGGCAGTGGGGGTCGTCTACTGCCAGATGCACTACGTCGTTGATAGTGCGGCGGGCGTGGTGCTCGGCCTCACCATTCCGATGCTGGTGCGGCGCCGGGCAACCTGACGGCGGACCGCAGCCACGTGCCAAGCGGGGGCGACACTTGCGTGTCGCCCCCGCTTTCCGTTGCACAGAAACATCAGGATCGCCGACTGCGCGACCACAACGATGTTAGTGTACGGTGATCTTCCCGTGCATATTCATCGCCATATGCGGCGTACACGTGAAGAAGTAATCGCCTACCGGTGCGCCAGCAAACGAAACGACGAGACTGTCACCCGGTGCGGCGATCAATGCCGACGAGAGCGGGCCCATCTTGTCGGCGATAGCGGCATCGAGGATCGCCTGTGCGCCTGCCGGGATGCTGTCGGTCTTGAACTGGACGTTGTGCGGGCCTCCCGAAACGTTCTTGAACACGACCACATCGCCCGCCTTGATGCTCAGGTCGGCCGGAACGAACTTGTAGGTCGTCCCTTCCTGGATCATCTGTACTTCATGTCGAGCACCAGCCGCAGCTGCCGCTGGCGCAGCCGCCATCGTATCGGTCGGAGCCGTGTCAGCCTTCTTTTCACCGCCGCACGCCGCCAGCACAACGGCGACACCGGCCACGATCGCAGTAAAGCGCATGCTTGTCTTGCCTCATCCCTGATGATGATTATCGTCGACGCTACCCCTCGGCAGCGCCGGCTCCCGTCCATCAGGATCTCGGGAAGCGTCAAGAATAACGTGGCAACCGGTCTCTGCGGTAGTGGAACTGCTGGCGATTCCAGCCAAGCTTGCTACTTTCCGCCGTCGCAACCCCGACAGTGTATTCCCCGGCTCCAGGAACCCGATGGCACCACCGCCCTGCCGCAGTCTTGGTCGCCAATGCCGTTCCCTCGATATCACGGTCCGGGTCGCCACCCTCGAGGGGCAGGAGGACCACGACGCGACCTGGTTCTTCGGGCACACCGAGCGACTCGATTTCGGGCGGAGCTATAGCGCTGATGGCGAGCTCTGGTGCGAGGCAACGGTGCACGTCCCCTGCAAGTATCTGGAGCTCGGGGCCGATGGCCGTCAGGCCGAATGCCGAGCCCACGGCTTCTGTGGCCGCCTTCCCGTACCTCGCCGCCCGGCAGCAGCGCGCCGGTTGGGGAAGGATCGCTTCCGGATCGTCGAGAACCGGAAGCTGGTCACTCGGCATCTGGCACCCCCCACCCCATTGAGGCGGGCCCTCCCACTCGCCCCCGACGCCAACCCCTGCGCCAAGGCACCGTGTCGAACCGCCGATCATTCCCGCCACGCCGCTTGCTGCCGCGATCTGAATGTCGAAATCCGCTGCACTACCAAGCAAACGCTGCTGGAATCACTGCTCCGGAGCCGGAAATCGCCCTATCTCTGCAAGGTCGAGCGGGAGAATCCCGAGGAGGGGCTGGTCAGCGCAGAGATCATTTCGGCCTGCGATTTCCTCAAGGAAGATGGCCTCCACTGCGATCTTCACGGCCGGACCCGGGCGAACGGGGAGCCCGCGAAGCCGCATATGTGTTCACACTGGCCAGAAAAGAGGACAGGGCTTCATCCGGGGTGTGCCTTCCGGAACCGCCGCCTCCCGCTATAAGTTGTTGTAGCACAAGAAATTGGACTTGGGTGTGCAGGTCGGCCCGGGGTGTGCGTCACCTAGGAAGCATCTCCGACCAAAAGAGGATCCCGATGGCCTTCGATCTTGAAGAGCTTTACCGGACCACCTACGACGCTGTTGTTCGCTTCCTCTACCGGAAGGTGTGGGACGCCGATCGCGCCGAGGACCTGGCCCAGGAAGTGTTTATGCGCGCCCTGGCCCACCAGCCCGAAAAGCCGAGATCGTGGGTCTTCGCCGTCGCCGCGAACATCGCCCGCGACGAGGCACGATCCGCCATTCGCCGCCGCAAGCATCTCGTGCTGCTCACGCACGAACCGATCGCTTCGCCGGCACCGCTCGACAATGTCGAGGACGACCTGGAGCACGAGGAGCAGGAGAACGAAGTGAAGCGTGCGCTCGCCACCCTCAGCCCGCGCGATCGTGAGGTGCTGCTGCTGTGGGATGCCGGGTTGGCTTACCCTGAAATCGCCGAGCAGACCGGACTCGCGCTTGGCGCGGTTGGCACTACCCTGGCGCGGGCGCGGAAGCGCCTGATCGCCGCCCACGATGAGATGGAGACCGAGACCCAAGTTGAGCCTCGTCGTGCGGCCGCACGTTCCTGAAGAGGAGTTCCACGCCTACTCCGACGGCGAAATGTCGTCGGCGCAGCATGCCGAGATCGCCGAACACCTCCTGGCCTGCCTCATCTGTCGATCGATGTTTGGCGAGGTTCAGGGGGTTCGGTCGCGCTCGGTGCTCCTGCTCGCGATCGCCTCCCCGCGGGTCATCAAGCGTCCGGCGTTCCCCGCGGTCCCGGCCCGGACCGGTCGCGTCAAGCGCCCTTGGCTGGGCCTCATCGCCGCGAGCATCGCGATCGTCGGTGTGAGCACTTGGCTCGCAGTGCAGCCGGTCCCCGCGAACCAACCGACGCCTCGCCTCGCCACCGCCTTCGTGGCGCCGACGCTTTTCGCGCGGGTCGGCACCGCACTCGATGCGGCGAATGGTGGGGCTGTGCTGACGTCGGATCAGCGCACGTTGACCCTCGCCTCCCGGGCGGTGGTTCACCCCCGGGTTGTTGGCCCGATGCCCTCGTTCACTCCCGTTCGACGGATGCGCCCGCTTGAGCCGCTGGCGGAGATCGATCCGTCCGCTGACTGGGAATTGATCTCCTGGGACGCCGCGATGGCGCTGGCGCAGGGCTCGATCGCTCGCCTCGAAGGGTACCCGGTCAGCGCGGTCCGAATCCAGCGGAGCAGCAGCGGCGGCCGTCCGACCTTTCTGGTGCGGCATCAACTGGCCGACGGGCGTTCGCTCTGGGTGGTCGAAGGCCCCGTCGAGGACGTTGGCCCGCTCCATCGCCTGCTGCAGGCCAGCGGCCTCTCGATGTCGATGCCGTTGCGCGGAACGCCCGACTACGTCGGCAGCGATGATGCGCCTCGGCGTACCGTCCGGGTGGTGACGATCGCCGCGTATCTGCCGTCGGACTCGCTGAACGTGATGGTGGGAAGGTTGACGCTGAAGTAAGTCGATGACGGATGATGGATGGTGGATGGTGGATGATGGATAGCAACACGAAGGGCCGACTTCCCGTTGGGCAGCCGGCCCTTTGACCATATCGCTGATCCACCATCCACCATCCACCATCCTAATGCCCTAGTGCGCCGCTTCCCGCTGCAGCGTAATCAGTGCGAGACGCGGTGAGACCATCGGGTAGCTCCGTGCGAACCAGCCAATCGAGGCGACGAACAGCCCCAGGAAGGTCAGCGTCGGACCGAGCTCGGGGAGTCCGAAGACGGGCCCGGCTTCGGCGGTGACCGACGGCATCACCAACAGGTAGCGCTCAAGCCAGAGGGCCGAAAGCGAGATGGTCGCAAAGACGCCGAAGATCGCCGGGGTCTTCTTGGGTCCGACCGCGAGCAGGCCGGTAAACGGAAGCACGAACATTCCCAGGAACACCGCACTTCCGACGACCCGCCACGGTCCCCAGAGACGCGCGAAGATGAACCCCGTCTCCTCGGGAAGGTTGCCGTACCAGATGACCAGGAATTGAGCCCACATCAGGTAGGTCCAGAACACCGTGAAGCCGAAGCAGAGCTTTCCCAGATCGTGCCGTTGCTTCGGGGAGATGAACTCGCTCAATCCAGCGCCGTGATTGCGCGAGAAAATCATCAGTAGCCCCAGCAACATATGCGCGCCCAGAAACGACCCCATGAAGAACCAGCCGCCGAGCAGGTTGGAGAACCAGTGCGGTTGGAGCGCCATAATCCCGTCGAAGGCAACCAGGGTGAAGACGAGGGCGTAGACGACGGCGAAGGTGGCCGCCAGACGATAAATCCTGGTGTGATTCTCGGCCTCGTCGTAACCGGTCAGCATCCGCTCATACCGCGCCTTGCGGCGGTCACTGACCTTCGCCTTCGCGTGGAACAGGTCGGGGAGCATATCGCTCCGGATCAGCCACACGCCGATCGCGTACAGAATGCCCAGGCCAACCAGCAGCCGCGTCGCCATCCACGGGCGGGAGAGCCAGAGAGCCTTCCCCGGCGAGACACCCGGCAACGCAGCTTCCATATTGCCGTAGATGTCGTGATAGCCCACCGTGAAGATGAGGACCAGCCCGATCAGCGAGATGGGGATGAATCCCGACACCGCCTGCGAGAGGCGGAGGATCACCCCCGACCACTTGGCATTGGCGATCTTGTGCACCGCAGTGATGGCGATCGAGCCGCCGGTGAGCGACGTGAAAAAGAGCCAGTTGACGTGAAAGGACTGCCAGGCCCGGTGGCTTCCTGCCCCGGTCAGCGCGAGCGAGAACACGACCAGCCCGATGAATGCGAGCACGCCGCCCACGGTGAGGAACGAGCCGTAATTTCCGGTCACACTCTTCTCGGTCAGCTCATCGTGCACTGCGGCGAAATCGGTGGCCATCAGCGGGCCCCTCCAGCGGCAGGCGGCAGCGGCGACTTCGCTTGCAGCGAACGGACGTAATCGACGACGGCCCAGCGTTCGTCGGGGCGGACGATCTTGTCGCCGTACTGCGGCATCCCGGCCCTGCCATAGCGGACGATGCTGTAGAGGTAGCCGTCGGCCCAATGCCGTGCGTTCGCCGTCAGCAACGAGGGTGCCCCGTTGTACGGCGTCACGGTCCCATCGGCGGCGCCCTGGAAGCCGTGGCAGACGGCGCAATACGTGTTGAACAGCTCTTCCCCGCCTCGGGCGCCGACCTTGGCTGGCCCCGTCGGGTGCTGCAGGGCATTGGCGACCAGGGTATCGAATCCGTAGACCGGGAATGCCGCCGCCGGATCGCCGACACGCCACTCTCGCTCGCCACCGCCCATCGGCACGACGCCGGCGGGGGTATTGCGCGGAATGTCGGTCCGCTGATAGGGGTGAACCCCCTTGGACAAGAGCATATGGTCGAACCACGGCACTCGGTGCATCAGGTCGTCAGGTGACGGAACTTCGTTGTACCACCAGTTGCAGCCACCGAGCCCGAGCAGCAGGATCGCGAACGTCAGCCTACGCGTCACGGAGGACCTCCACCGAGCCAGCGGCAGTGAGCATCGCTGCTACCGCGGCGGCCTTGTCGGCACTGCAGGGGACGAAGACCCCGATGAGGTCGTCGCTGTACTTGGGGTGGTAAGGCCGGCCCTTCAACGAGCGCATCGCCGAGAGAATGATGATGCCGGCCACGGTCGAGAGCGCACCGACGAGCACCATCAGTTCAAAGCCGAACACCACATACGGCGGGATCGCCGCGATCGGCTTGCCACCCACCAGCAGCGGCCAGTCGCGCGACATCCAGATGGTCATCGCAAAACCGGCGGTGCAGCCGGTCAGGCCGCCGACGAGCGTCCAGAGCCGCACCGGCGAAATCGGATCGCCAATGGCTGCTTCCAACTCGTGGTTCGGCGCGGCCGAATACACCGTCAGGTCGGTGTGACCCTCGGCCTTGAGCCCACGGATCGCGTCACAGGCGGCGTCCACGTGCTGGAACGAACCGAGGACGCCAGGCACGGTCTTCGCCATCAGTGTGCCTCCCCGTGACTCTTCCGGCGCGGCATCGGGATCAGCTCCTTGAGCTCCTGGATCGCCACGATCGGGAAATTCTTGTAGAACAGGGTGAACCAGAGGCCAAACCAGCCGAAGGAACCGGCCAGCAGGAACCAGTCAGCCCAGGTCGGGTTGATCTGCCCCCAGGCATAGGGGAGGTAGTCGTTGGCCAATGACGACACGACGATGACGTAGCGCTCGAACCACATCCCGATATTGATGAAGATCGAGATGACGAACAGCGCCGTCACATTCGTGCGGATCTTCCGGAACCAGAGCAGCTGCGAGACGAATGCGTTGCAGATGATCATCGTCCAGCCAGCCCACCAGTTGGGGCCGAGGGCGCGGCGGAAGAAGGTGACCTGTTCAAAGGTGGAGCCGGAATACCACGCCACGAAGTATTCCATTGCGTACGCATAGAAGAGAATCGACCCGGTGAACAGTGTCAGCTTCCCGAGGTTGTCAAAGTGGTAATCGGTGATCAGGTGCTCGAACTTGAGCACCTTCCGAAGCGGAATGATCAGCGTAAAGACCATGCCGATGCCGGAATAGATGGCCCCGGCGACGAAGTAGGGTGCGAAGATGGTGCCGTGCCAGCCGGGGACGATCGACGAGGCGAAGTCCCACGAAACCACGGAGTGCACCGACAGCACCAGCGGGGTCGCCAAGGCCGCCAGGTAGAGATACGCCCTGGTGTAGTGGCGCCATTGCGAGTCCGCACCGGTCCAGCCGAGGGAGAGTGCCCCATAGACCTTCTTCTTCCAGCCGCTGACGTTGTCCCGGACCGCGGCAATGTCAGGAACGAGTCCCACCATCAGGAAGGTGCTCGAGACGGTGAGGTAGGTCGAAATGGCAAAGACGTCCCAGAGCAGCGGCGACTTGAAATTCGGCCAGAGATACCGCTGGTTGGGATAGGGAAGCAGCCAGTAGAAGATCCACTCACGACCGATGTGGATGATCGGGAAGAGCGCAGCCGTCATCACGGCGAACACGGTCATCGCCTCGGTGGCACGGTAGACCGCCGTGCGCCACGGTGAGCGGAACAGGAAGAGAATGGCGGAGATCAGCGTGCCCGCGTGGCCAATTCCGACCCAGAAAACGAATGTCGTGATATAGACCGACCACATGATCGGCGGCGCATAGCCGGCGATGCCGAGGCCGTACTTCAGCTCCGCCGTGACGGTGCCGAAGAGGACCAGCGTGAGGAAGGCCATCGTCGCGAGCAGGATGTAGTAGCCCCGCGTCGGCTTGTCGGTGATCGACCGCAAGACGTCACGCGTGACCTCGGCGTGCGTCTGGGTTGGGATGCTCGGATCGTGCGCAATCACCGCCATCTCAGTGCTCCCCCGATCCGTGGGCCGCGGCCGGCTCGCGATGGAGCACCTTGGCGAGATAGGTGACCGCCGGACGGACGTTCGTTTCTTCGAGCATCACGTATCCTCGCGGGTCGCGCTTCCACTGGACGACGACGGACTCGGGATCCTTGACGTTCCCGAACGCCAGCGCGCCCGAGGGACAGGCCTGAGCACAGGCCGGCTTGATCTCCCCGTCCTTGAGCTCCCGGTCCTCGAGCTTGGCACTGTTCTGGGCCCCGCGAATACGCTGAATGCAAAAGGTGCACTTCTCCATTACACCGCGGGCCCGGACCGTGACCTCCGGATTGAGCTGGAGATTGAGCGGCTCCGGCCACGCCATCTCACTGTATTTCGACCAGTTGAAATAGCGAACCTTGAAGGGACAGTTGTTGCTGCAGTACCGGGTGCCAACGCAACGGTTGTACACCTGACCGTTGAGGCCGTCGGGGGTGTGGTACGACGCATACACCGGGCAGACCGGTTCACAGGGGGCGTTGTCGCAGTGCTGACACATCACCGGTGCGAAACGCGCCTCGAGTGGCTCGCCGTTCTCGCCGCCCTCCCAGTACCGCTCGATCCGTATCCAGCTCATCTCGCGACCCTTGAAGATCTGTTCCTCGCCCACGGTCGCAATGTTGTTCTCGGCGTAGCACGCGGTGACACAAGCGGAACAGCCGGTACAGCGCGAGAGATCTACCGCCATCCCCCACTTGGGATGCGCGCCGGCGTAGTTGCCCAGCTTCGTGCGCTCAGTCTGACTTTCGTACCACCCGGCGATCGCCTCGGCTTCCTTCGGCGTATTGACTTCGTGCGCCGGGTGCCCTTCGGCCTTGATCGCCTCTTCCGGAGTCATTCCCTTGGCGGCATAGGCCAACGGCATCGCTTCGATGATGCCACGCCCGAGCTGGCGGGGGTTGCCCGACGTCTTCGACACCTTGCGGTAGTCGCCAGTGGTCCTGACCGACACCTTGGTGCTGACATAGGGCAGGAAACCTTGGCCATCAGCGGCACCGAGGAGGTCGAGTGCGTTGACTCCGCGCCCCTTGGCATAGCGACCGTATTCGGTATGACCCAGGCCCAGCGGCATCGCCAGCACGTCCTCGCGAATGCCAGGATAGACACAGACCTGGGCGCGGATGGTGCCGTGCGGCGAGGTGAGCTCGAGGTACTCACCTTCGCGAACATCGATCCGCCTGGCCGTTTCGGGGTTGACCTCGACCCACGACTGCCAGGTGATCTTCGTCACTGGGTCGGGATTCTCGAGCAGCCAGGGCTTGTTGGTGCCCCGGCCATCGTGATACATCGAACTGGGGAACGGAAGAAAGACGAACTCGCCGGTCCCATCGAAGGTCGGCGGTGCGGCCGTGATCGTCGTGGCCCCCGCGACCAGCGCCACGGCGGCTGTCGGCGCCGCGCCATAGACACCACCGCGGCTGAGCGAGTCGCGCCAGTAGCTGTCGAAGTCGCCGGCTGGCGCAGCCTTCTGCCACTCGCTCTTGAGGTGGGCCTCGAAGCTGGGCGCGGAGAAGGCGGCGAGCGAGCCGCCGGCGATCTGGGCGGCCTTGAGGAGGACATCGCCGGTGTGCATTCCGGCGAACACCGGCTCGACCACCGGCTGCAGCAAGCCGACTATGCCGTCGCGCGGACGGAAGTCATCCCAGCGCTCGAGCGCGTGCAGATTGGGCAGGATCAGGTCACAGGCCGCCGCCGTCTCATCCAGAATTGATGCGGTAGAGATCTTATAGGGCACCTTGGCGAACGCCTCGGCGAACTTCCCACTCCGGGGCAGCGCGTAGAGCGGATTGGCCTCGTGCACCAGCACCACCTGGAGCTGCCCGGCGCGCATCGATTCGAACAGCGACAGCACGTCGCCATAGCCGGAGGCCGAGGCAGGAGCGGCCCCGAAGAGCACGGTCTTGCCGACGTTGCCAGCGGCCTCGTTGAGCAGGTTCACGGCGCGACAGAGTTCGATCGCGCCGCGGTGCTGCGCCGCCACGCCGCCGGCCACGGCCAGCGACGGCGATGCAGCCGCGAAGGCCTCTCCGAGGGCGGTCAGTTGTACGACGGTGAGACCGGTGGCCTTGGCCACCTGCTCTGGCGCATACGCCGAGAGCGCGCCCGCCAGCGCGCTACCGCGCCTGGCGGCGACCACCTGGGCCATCGCGAGGGCAACCATCACCTCGCTGCCCGCAGGGACGTTCAGCCACTCATCTGCGTTCGCCGCGGTGAGTGAGAGCCGTGGCCCGACGAAGACGTGCTTCGACATCGTGCCATCGTGGAAGCCGTGCGACTGCGCGAAGCCACGCTGCTGCTCGACCACCGGGCCCCAGGTTTCGAGGAAATCGGCACCGAACGAGACGATGTACCGGGCATTGGCGAAGTCGTACACCGGCAGATCGGTGCGGCCCCAGCTCTGCGCATTGGCCTTGCGCTCGGCCTCGCGCGCGAAGGGCTCCCAGTGGACCACCTTGCCGCCCGCCGCACCGACCCACTGTTCCATCAGGGTGGAGAACGTCGAGGGGCCGTAGCCGTTGATCGCCGCCACCTTCCCGTTGGCAGCGAGGAACTTGGCGGCGACCCGCGAGGCGGCATCGTTCCACGAGATCGCATCGAAGCCACCGGCTGCGTTCCGTGCCATCGGACCGGCGAGGCGATCGGGGTTGTAGAGCCCCTGGAGTCCAGCCTGACCGCGGCTGCACAGCGTCCCGGCGTTGATCGGATGCTCGGCGTTGCCCTCGAGCTTGATGGGGCGGGCCTCGCGCGTCTTGACCGCGAGCCCACAGCCTGCGCTGCACTCGGTGCAGGTGCTGGCATACCAGGTTGCCACGCCAGGGACCTGCTGCTCCGACTGGACCAGATAGGGCACCAGCTTGGCGACCTTGTCCGTGGAGCAACCGGAGAGCGCGGCAGCACCGGCGCCGGTCACGCCCAACACCTTGAGGAATTGCCGTCGATCGACGCCGGACGTCTCGCTCTCGTCGGCCATCGCCGCTCCGTGGTCGGGATGTCTGGTCGTCATATCAGTAGTGGCAGACAGAGCAATCGCGCGACACCTTCCGCTCGATATGGCAGCTGATGCAGAAACCCATATTGTTCACGTTATTGACCTGGTAGACCTGCGACATCCGCGAAACGTTGCCATGGCAGGAGGCGCAGGCCGCGGGGCCGAGCGCCTTGATGTGCCGCTGGTGGGGGAAGTGCACGTGCCGCGCGACGTTGTGCACCCGGACCCACTCCACCGGCTGCCTGGCACTCCAGGCCGCCTTCAGTTTGCTGATCTCGGCCTTGTTGGCGGCGCTCTTGCCGGCGATGGCGATGTGACAACCCATACAGGTCTGCATACTCGGGACGCCGGGCTCCGACGAGACACCAACGGAGTAGTGGCAGTACTGGCATTGCATCTTGAGCTGGCCAGCGTGGATGTCGTGTCGGAAGAAAATCGGCTGTTGAGGGCCTTTGAGAGACCCCGAATCCGCCGCACTGAGCGCCGCGGGTCCGGTCGCGGCCTTCTGCGCGACGACCGGGAGCGGGGCGAGCGCCGTCAGGGCCGCTGCCATCGCCACAACGCCGAGTGCATGGACGAACCGCTTGAGCATATCTGCTGACCGCCGATGAGGATCCGAGCCGGGTGCAACTCCTTGCCGGGCGCAAAGCTAGCCGATGACGGGGGTCCGTTCAACTACGCCGGACCCGGGTCATCCACAGCGTCGGCTTCCGGCCCGGAAGATTGGCCGTTCCGACGACGCACCAGGGGGGGGAGGAGTCCCTTCCGGCGGAGGAAATGACCAATCTCGAGGCCGATCGCGCGGAAGAGGCCGGCCTCGCGGACGTCAAGATCGGCTCGGAAGATGACCTCACGAAAGCCCCGCATCACCAGGTCGGCCTGGCGTTTCTTGAAGAACTCGATGGCGTGCATCGAGGCCTCCCAGTCGGCAAAGAGGGCTTCGAGTTCCCGGTGTGTGGTTGGCCCGGCGGCGTGTCGCGGCGGCTTCAGTGGAATCTGGTCACCCCCACGGGCCACCCAGGTCTCGTACCCCATCACCGCCCAGGCCTGCGCCAGGTTGAGCGAGGTGTATTCCGGGTTGGCGCTGATAGTCACCAGCTCGGCGCAGCGGTCCAGCTCTTCGTTGGTCAGGCCGTGATCCTCGCGGCCGGCCAGGATCCCGACCTTCCCCCCGCGACTCCGATCCACCAGCTCCACCGCGGCCTCCCGGGGGCGCAGCGTGGTGCGCTTGGCGGTGCGCTCGCGCCCCGTCAGCGCCTGGACATAGGTGAGATCCGCGAAGGCGTCATCGATGGTGTCGTGGATCGTCATCCGTTCGAGGACGTCGGCCGTGTTATGCGCCACGCCCTCGATCCGGTAGAGGTCGACCGGGCATTCCGGAGCGACGAGGCGAATTTCGGTCACGCCGAAGTTCTTCGCGACCCGGACGCAGGAGGCGAGGTTGACCAGATCCTGGACGGCGACCAGCACCAGTACCGGTGCCGGAGGCATTTCGCGCTCTCGCTTCATCCGCGCAGGGCTACTCCACCGCGCCGCTCAGCGTCGCGGAAGGGGTCGAGGTAATCGGCCTGCTCACCCAGTTCGGCGCGGAGCACTCGGCAACGCTCCCGCGCGGCGGCAAGGACCGGATCGGGCACCCCCATTTCGCGGGCCAGGTCGTGCGCGATCCCGATGTCCTTCTCCAGCAGCGCGAGCCGGAAGAGCTTCGGGAAGGCGCCGGTGAGGACCCGCTCAGGAACCAGCACTTCGCTGACGAAGCTACGCCCGCTGGAAGCGTTGATCACATCGAGCACGTCCCGGGGGGCGAGACCGGCCCTGGCGAGCGTCACCAGCCCCTCGGAGAGCGCCAGGATATTCAAGGCAAGCAAGCCATTGTTGACCGCCTTGACGGCGTGCCCTGCCCCGACGGGACCAAGATGGATCACCTTGGTCGCGAAAGCGGACACCACCTGCCGGGCGCGGGCGACGTCGGCGTCGCTGCCACCGCACATCACCGTCAGGGTGCCCTTGGCAGCCAGCGGCGGCCCGCCGCTCAGCGGTGCGTCGACGAAGCCGACCCCCCGCTCGGCGAGCCGCGCCGCGATGGCGCGAGAGGTTGCCGGGTCACCCGAGGTACAGTCAACCACGAGCGCGCCGGGCGCGAGCGACGTCAGCAGCCCCTCCGGGCCATCCAGCAACGCTGCCACTTCGGCGGAGGTGGGCAGGCAGGTCACAATCGCCTCGACGCCCTCGGCCAGTTCGCGCAGCGAATTGGCCTGATTCGCGAGTGGGTGCGTCGCGACGAAGGCCTGGGAAGTGGCCGCAGTGCGGTTCCAGACCTTCAGTTCGTGCACTTCGGCCAGCCGTGCCGCCATCGGGGTACCGATGGCGCCGAGGCCGGCAAAACCGATCCGCATCCGGGCTCCGGGAGTTCGAGACGCTAGAATGTACGGCCATGGCGATCCGAATCCTCCACGTCGATCTCGATGCGTTCTTCGTCGAGGTCTGCCGGCAGCAGCAACCGGCCCTCCGCGAGGTGGAGTTGCTGGTGGTTGGCGGACGCCGCGAGTCCCGCGGCGTCGTGCAATCGGCCAGCTATGGCGCACGCAAATTCGGGGTTCGATCCGGAATGCCGATCGGCCAAGCAGTGCGGCTCTGCCCCGATGCGACCTTTGTACGCGGTGAATTTGCGCACTACCGTGCGGCCTCGCGGGCGGTGCGGCGGGTGCTCGAGGAGCACGCACCGCTGGTCGTGATGACCGGCCTGGATGAGGGTTATCTCGATTTCAGCGGTACCGATCTCCTGCATCCCGTCTCGCTGCTCGGGGTGGCGACGACGATCCGCCGGGCCGTGTCGGCGGCGGTCGGGCTGGACTGCTCCATCGGAATCGGTCCCAACCGGATGATCGCCAAGCTTGCGAGCGACTACGCGAAGCCCCGGGGGATCTGCGAGGTGCGCGAAGGGTGGGAGGAGCGATTTGTGGCCGGCCTGCCCCTGGCCGCCCTGCCGGGAATCGGCCCGAAGAGCTCCCGGCGGCTGCAGGAACTGGGACTCGAAAACGTCGCCCAGGTGCAGGCAATGGCAGTCGAAGAGCTGGCCCGGTTGCTCGGCCGCGAGGAGGCGGCGGCGCTCGCCCGACGCGCAACCGGCCGCGGGGGTCTGACGCTTCGCCCGCACGGCGTACCAAAGTCGGTGAGCCGGGAGACCACATTCGGGCGCGATGTGCGCACGCTGGCCGAACTGGACCGGGTGCTGCTGCTGTTGACGGCGCGAATGGCCGGTCAACTTCGTGACGAGGGGCTGGTCGCCGGTGCGGTGGTGCTCAAATTGCGACACGGTGATTTCGTGACCGTGACGCGACGCAAGTCGCTCACCTCGCCGAGCGCGTTCG
Source organism: Gemmatimonadota bacterium (assembly GCA_031367105.1). GTDB lineage: Bacteria > Gemmatimonadota > Gemmatimonadetes > Gemmatimonadales > GWC2-71-9 > Palsa-1233. The sequence goes on from JANLPG010000078.1 coordinate 59,428, forward strand.
ACGAGGAATTGATCGCGGCGGCTCGAGGGCTGCTCGGCCCAGCGTTCAGCGCGGCCGACGCCCGGCGGCAGGGGGTACGCCTGCTGGGGATCGCGGCGAGCAGCCTCACGCCAGCGGAGGCCCCCGACCTGTTCGAATCGGCCGATCGCGGCCGTCGCCGGGAGGTGGTGCGCGCCGTCGATGCAGTGCGGGCACGGTTCGGCTTCGAGGCGCTGCAGAGCGGTCGCCTGGTCAAACCGCCCGGGCGGGCGGATTAGCTTTCGACGTCCGCGGAGTAAGACTTCACCGGGAGCAGGCGATGGCAACAGCAGAGGGGCGTACGATTCCGTTCGTGGGACCCGAGGCAATCGAGGCCGCGGTGCTGGAGACCTTTCCCTACGATGGACCCCAGCAGGAGATCGTGACCACCACCGGTGAGTTCAGCGCAGTCTGTCCGTTCAGTGGCCTTCCGGACATCGCGACACTCACGCTGCGCTACGTGCCGAGCGATCGTTGCATCGAGCTGAAGAGTCTCAAGTACTATGTGATGAGTTACCGGAATGTCGGGATCTTCCAGGAGCATGCCACGGCACGACTCGCGCAGGATCTGCAGCAGGTGCTCCACGCCAGAACCCTGACCATCACGACGCTCTATAATGTGCGAGGCGGGTTCGAGACCACTTGCAGCGTGACGTTGCCGAGCCAGCCACTGTAGCCCCACGAGGTCCCCCGATCGCCTTCTCCTCCGAGTCCGTTGCGCTGCAGGAACTGCTGCTCGGTCACTACTCGCTGGAACGCGAGCTGGGTCGTGGTGAGATGGGTACGGTCTTTCTCGCTCGTGACATCCGGCTCGAACGACCGGTCGCACTGAAGGTGTTGCATCCCGCGCTCGCGAAGTCGACCTGCTGGAGGAGTTGGGCGGACACCGGAAGCTCCGCACGCTGCTGCGGCCCGGGCAGGGCGCCGGAATCACCCCGACCCCCGACCCTGTCTAGCGACGCAATCGGGTTGCTGCCTTGCGAACGCCGTGGTCCGGAGATAACTTGCTAGCCGACAAGCAAGCCAACCGAGGCCGCCCTGCCCCGTATCGCTGCGGCACCCAGCAAGACCCGCGACGCCGAGCGTACCCGCTCGGCGGTGCTCGATGCCGCCGAGACTCGTTTTGCCGAGCGGGGCTTCGCCGCGACCTCGATGGCCGACGTCGGTGCGCACGCCGGCGTCTCGCGGGGCACACCGGGATATTTCTTCCGCTCCAAGGCCGAACTCTACCGGGCAGTCCTTGATCGCTCGTTTGCCGACGCACTCGACGCCGTCCGGACCGGTCGCCTCCGGGCGATGCGCAGCGGTCGTCCGGCGGCTGATGTGCTGGAGGGCGCGGTGAACGACTATGTCGACTTCGTCGCGGCCCACCCGAAGTTCGTCCGCCTGATTCAGCGCGAGGCACTCGGGGAAACCACCGGCATCGGGAATCTCCCGCTAGGCCAGGCCGTCGGGGCCGAGGCCGTGGCTGCGCTGGCACAAGAGCTCGGCTTTCCGCCGCGCGCCCAGTCGGCGGTGCGGCACGTGCTGCTCTCCCTGATCGCGCTCACCTGGTTTCCGCTGGTGCACGCGACCACGCTGGTGCGGGCAATCGGGTTCGACGCGGCGGATCCGCGCTTCGTCGCTGCCCGGAAGAAGCACATCACCGCCCTGTTACTCGGCGCACTCCACCCGCGCCGCACCTTACCGCTTCGCCGGAGCAGTCGATGACTGACGTTCTCGCCCCCGCGCCCAATGTGACTCCCGTGACGCCCCGCGTGGCGCCAACGGTCGAGGAGGCACGGGCCGTCGCCGAAGCGGCGCGTGAAACGGAGTGGACGGCGCCGAGCTTCGTGCGCGAGCTGTTCGAGGGGCGCCTGCGCCTTGACCTGATTCACCCCTTTCCCGCACCGACTGCTGCGGATGTTGCCAAGGCGAAGCCGTTCCTCTCGGCGCTCGAAGCGTTCTTGCACGCCAACGTCGATAGCGACAGGATCGATCGCGAGAAGAAGATCCCCGATGAGGTGATCGAGGGCCTCCGGGCGCTCGGTGCGTTCGGGATCAAGATCCCCGAATCGTATGGCGGACTCGGCCTCTCGCAACTCTCCTACACGCACGCGATTGCGATGGTGACCTCGCACGACGGCTCACTCACCGCACTGCTTTCGGCCTCGCAATCGATCGGCGTCGCCGTCCCCCTCAAACTGTTCGGGACCGAGGAACAGAAGCAGCGCTACCTCCCCCGGCTCGCGCTCGGCGCCATCTCGGCCTTTGCGCTCACCGAGCCGCACGTCGGATCCGACCCGGCCGGGCTCACCACGCAAGCCGAGAAGAGTGCCGACGGGACGCACTGGATTCTCAACGGCGAGAAGCTCTGGTGCACCAATGGCCCCATCGCCGAGGTGATGGTGGTGATGGCGCGTACGGGGAAGCGCATCACCGCATTCATCGTGGAGGCCGACTGGCCCGGCGTGGAATTGGTCCACCGGCTGGAGTTCATGGGCCTCAAGGGGATCGAGAACGGCGTGATGCGCTTCACCAACGTCCGCGTGCCCGCGAACAACGTGATCTGGGGCGAAGGAAAAGGGTTGAAGCTCGCGTTGACCACGCTCAACACGGGACGGCTCACGCTCCCGGCCTCGTGTGCGGCGGGGGCGAAGCGAGCGCTCGAGATCACCCGGCGCTGGGCGGCGGAGCGGGTGCAATGGGGCAAGGCGATCGGCAAGCACGACGCTGTGGCACAGATGCTGGGCACGATGGCAGCCGATACGTTCGCGATGCAGGCCGTGAGCGATCTGGCGTCGCTCCTGGCCGACCGCGGCGATGCCGACATCCGGCTGGAGGCGGCGCTCGCCAAGCTCTGGAACTCGGAGATCGGCGACCGGATTATTGATGATTGCCTGCAGATCAAGGGCGGCCGCGGTTACGAGACCGCCGACTCGCTCCGGTTGCGCGGCGAGCGCCCCGACCCGGTGGAGCGGATGTATCGTGACTTCCGCATCAACCGGATCTTCGAGGGATCGAGCGAGATCATGCGGCTGTTCATCGCCCGGGAAGCGGTCGACACCCATCTCAAGGTGGCCGGCGACCTGATCGATCCGAAGTCGTCCGCCGGCACCAAGGCGAAGAGCCTCCTGCGTGCTGCGCTGTTCTATGCGGTGTGGTATCCCAGGCACTGGTTCGGTGCGGCATTCCTCAAGTACGGCGAGTTCGGCGCGCTAGCCAGGCACCTGCGATTCGTGGAGCGGCGCTCGCGCAAGCTGGCGCGGACGCTCTTCCACGCCATGGTGCGCTTCGGCCCGAAGCTGGAGCAGCGGCAGTCGGTACTGTTCCGCCTGGTGGATGTTGGGGCCGAACTGCTGGCGATGAGCGCGGCGATTTCGCGCGCCGAGGCGCTGCGGAAGGATGGCAACGCCGACGCGGTGGAGCTGGCCGACGTGTTCTGTCGGCACGCGAGTCGGCGGGTCGAGGCGCTGTTCCGTGAGACGTTTGGCCCGAGTGATGTCGCGACCTATCGCACGGCGCAGCGTGTGCTCAAGGGGGAGTTCGCGTGGCTCGAAGAGGGGATGGTGCGGGAGCCGGATCAGCGCTGATCGGGACGCTCGCTCCCGCACTGCGTCGAGAGGATCGCGATCGGTGGCCCGACGAGTCGCAGGTGCCCGGACACCGTCGCAGCCGGCACGGTATTGAATACCCTCGGGCTGTCGGGGAAGTCGTCAACCCTCGCCGAGCCGACGCGCGAGCGCCGCACGCAGGGTGACCTCTGCTCCACCCGCCGCCAGCCACGCGGCGGGCCAGCCGGTGACGCCATCACGCGCCCCGAGTAAGCCCCCCAGCGCCGCACCGAGGGAAGGCGATACTCCACCCGCCATCGCCATTGCGGCAAGCGCATCGAGTCCCCGCGGACGATGATGCGCTGTCCACAGCAACCAGGTCACGCTCGCGGTGGGCGACGGCATCGCGCCCCGAGGCAACGGTGGTGCGGCTCGAGGGTCACGCGGAATCGTCCGCACCGCTTCCAGCAGTTCCGCTGGTGCGTCGTTGGCCCGCAGCACCGCGATCACATCGGGGAGGAAGTCGCGACTTCCTTCGAGAAAGCGCGACGCGGCCACTACCACGGCGACGGCTGCGAGCGCCGCCTCCTCGCTCGGATCGATCAACCGGGAGACGTGGAATGCCCCGGCGATCATCGACTGCGGCGAGGCGGCCGCCAGCGCCGATGGCAGCACCGCCGCGATCGCAGCGACTCCAGCGGCCGGGAGCATCGCGATTGGTGCGTCAAAGTCGCGGAGCTGATCCAGGGCCAGGGCCAGCAGCGGGTCGGCGTCGCCGCCGTCCTCAGCCCACCACTCCACCCAGCGCCCGGCGAGCCGGTGGAGGTCCACTCCGCCGGTCGCCAGCTGTTCGAGCAGGGCGTCGGCAAGGGCGGTGGCAGCACGGCGGCACCCCGCTGGCGGCGCGAGCGCGACCGGCACACCCTCGGCCCCGAGGCGGGCACGTATGGCCTGTGGATCGGTCACATCGGCAGTGCTGGCGGCAAGCGCTGCACCGATCACCGCGCCCACCAGGAAGCCCTCGCGCCGGTCGGCGAGGGTCGGATCGGGGCGAGGGCGCTGGGTCGTCATCCGGACAAGATACCGGTGATCAGCGCCGCTTCCACGCCCGTGTAGATTTCCGGGGCCAGCAATTCCGGCATCACGCTCCACCCTCTTTTCAAGGGGCCCGTCCGTGGCGAGCGACAGCCTGTCCATTACCGACAACCGCACTGGGAAGTCGTACGATGTTCCCATCGTCGACGAAACCATCAAGGCGATTGACCTGCGCCAGATCAAGGTTCATTCTGACGATTTCGGGCTGATGACCTACGACCCGGCGTTCATGAACACCGCCGCGTGCCGCAGTGCCATCACCTTCATCGACGGTGACAAGGGGATCCTCCGCTACCGCGGCTTCCCGATCGAGCAGGTCGCCGACAAGGCAACCTTTCTCGAAGTCGCCTACCTCCTGAACGCCGGCGAACTCCCGACCCAGCCGCAGCTCGACAAGTGGACCAGCGACATCCGGTACCACACCTACGTTCACACCAACATCATCAAGCTGCTCGAAGGATTTCGCTACGACGCCCATCCGATGGGAATGCTCCTCGGCGTGATCGGCGCGCTCTCCACCTTCTATCCCGATGCCAAAAACGTCGAGGATCCGGAGAACCGCTACATTCAGCGCGTCCGCCTGATGGCCAAGCTGCCCACCATTGCGGCGTTCTGCTTCCGCCATTCCCGCGGCTTGCCGTACGAATTCCCACGCAACGACGTCGACTACATCGGCAACTTTGTCAACATGACGTTCAGCATCGGAGGGAAACACCAGCCGAACCCGGTGTTGCAGCGCGCGCTCGAGATCCTGCTGATCCTGCACGCCGACCACGAGCAGAACTGCTCCACCAGCGCTGTCCGCGCCGTCGGCTCGTCGGGCGTCGATCCCTTCTCGGCGGTTTCGGCTGGGATCGCCGCGCTCTACGGCCCGCTCCACGGCGGTGCCAACGAAGCGGTGCTGCGGATGCTCGATGAAATCGGCAGCAAGGACCGGATCCCGAAGTTCATCGAAGAGGTCAAGAACGGAGGGGATCGGTTGATGGGCTTCGGGCACCGGGTCTACAAGTCCTATGACCCGCGCGCCAAGCTGATCAAGAGCGTCGCCAATGACGTCTTCGCCCAGACTGGGCTCAACCCGAAGCTGGAGATTGCACTCGAGCTCGAGCGCATCGCCCTCGAGGATGAGTACTTCATCAAGCGAAAGCTCTACCCCAACGTCGACTTCTATTCGGGGCTGATCTACCAGGCGATGGGCTACCCCACCGACTACTTCACGGTGCTGTTCGCGATGGGGCGGCTCCCGGGATGGCTCGCCCAGTGGGAAGAGATGATCACCGACAAGGAACAGAAGATTGCGCGGCCGCGGCAGATCTACACCGGGCCTGGCGAGCGGAACTTCGTACCGATGAACGCACGATAGGTGATGATGGATGGTGGATGATGGATGATGGATGGGGGTTGATCCATCATCCATGATCCAATTTCGAACCCCGAGCGTCACTCCTCGAGGTAGGTGTACCCCTCAAGCCCCGCCACATAATCCGCGATGTATGAATTGGTATCCTGCCGCGACAGACCGGCCGCGCGATTCACCTTGCGCCGGAAGGTGGCGAGCAGATCGGAGGCGTGGAACTGGACGTAGGTCAGCACTTCGGTGACCGTATCGCCGTGCACGAGGTCGGTGATCTCGTAGCCGTCGTCCTTCTGGCGGACGTGGACGGCATTGGTATCGCCGAACAGATTGTGCAGGTCGCCGAGAATCTCCTGATAGGCGCCGGTGAGGAAGATGCCGAGGATATAGGGCTCACCCTCCCGCCAGGGATGCAACTCGAGCGAAGGCTTTCCCTTTCGCCCGCCGGTGAAGCGATCGATCACCCCATCGGAGTCGCAGGTGACGTCCTGAATGGTGCCGCGCCGCGTGGGCATCTCGCCCAGGCGATGGATCGGCATGATCGGGAAGAGCTGGTCGATGGCCCAATTGTCGGGAAGCGACTGGAACAGTGAGAAGTTGCAGAAGTACCGATCGACGAGCGCCGTCTCGAGGTGCGCCGCGAGCTCGGGATAGGAGGCACGATCATCACCCATTGAACTCGCCAGGGCGTTGAGCGTGGTGATATAGAGCTGCTCGGCGTTGGCCCGGTCGCGCAGCGAGTAGACCCCGCTTGCGAACAGCTCCTGCGAGCGTTCCTTGGCGAAGACCGCATCGTGGAACGCTTCCTCGATCCGGTCGGGGGTCAGTGTGTCCAGGTTCTCCTGCATTTCGAGCAGAAGAGGCTGGTCGTCTTCGTGGAGGAGGACGGGTGCCGACTGATTCTGTGACTCGCAGTCGATCACATTGATCAGCAGCAGCGAGTGATGCGCCGTGATCGCACGTCCCGATTCCGAGATCAGATGCGGCATCGGCAGTTCTTCATTCCGGCAGACGCCACCGATGGTGTAAACCACATCGTTGGCATATTCCCGCATGGTATAGTTCATCGAGGCCGGGCGCGTGCTCCGCGAGCCGTCATAGTCGACGCCGAGCCCGCCGCCGACATCGACGTAGTCGATCGCAAAGCCCATCTTCCGGAGCTCGACGTAGTAGCGGCCAACCTCTTCCAGCCCTGCCTTCACGAAGCGGATGTCCGTGATCTGCGAGCCGAGGTGGAAATGCACCAGTTTGAGGATATGCTGCTTTCCCGACTCCTGGAGCGTATCAAGCAGGCGCACCAGCTCCACGGCGGAGAGCCCGAACTTCGACTTCTCCCCCCCGCTCTTGGCCCAACGACCGGAGCCCTCAGTGGCGAGCTTGATGCGAACCCCCACCGTGGGCTCGATCTTCATCTCGTCGGCGACCTTGAGCAGCACCTCGAGCTCGTTGAGCTGCTCCAGCACGATGACAACTTTGTGACCGAGCTGCTGACCGATCAGGGCGTGGCGCATGAATACCTCGTCCTTGTAGCCATTGCAGATGATCAGGTGCCGATCGCTCTCGTTGAGGCCCAGAACCGCCATCAACTCCGGCTTGGAGCCACACTCGAGGCCGACGCCGTGGGGAGTACCAAACTCGACGATTTCCTGTACCACGTGCCGCTGCTGATTGACCTTCACGGGATAGACGGTGGTGTACTTCCCCTCGTAGCCGAAATCCTCGATCGCGACACGAAAGCGCTCGGCGAGTTCCGCGATCCGGGAGCGGAGAATGTCGGAGAACCGCAGCAACAGCGGGAGACCGACGCCCTGCGCGCTCAGGTCCATTGCGATATGGTAGAGATCGATCCCGGGCGTGGCCGCACCGTCGGGGTGCACCATCACGTGGCCTTCTTCACTGATCCGGAAATAGCCCAGGCCCCAGCCCGTCATATTGTAGAGCTTTTCGGCGTCGCGCACGGTCCACTTGGACGGGTCGGCGGACGGCGACAGCGCGAACGGGGCGGTGGACGATGAGGCCATCAAGCATCTCCTGGGGGAATCCGGGCAACCGAGGGCACAAGTCTAACGGACGGCCGAGGGTGGGGACAGCGGAGCGGATCCACCGGAACGTGCCTTCCCCTGGCCGCGAGGCGTCCACCCTGGCACCACGTAGAATCTTTCCTCGTCCCGGAGCTCGAGATGCCAGACCGCCCCCCCCTGCAGACGATCGCGATCACCGGAGCAACCGGGATGATCGGGCGGGCGCTTATGGGCTTGCTCAAGGCGCAGGGCTGCACCGCGATTCCGATCTCCCGGGGCGTGGTGGAGGGCGGAATCCGCTGGGACCCGGCCCGCGGCGTTCTCGATCCTCGCGCCCTTGAAGGCGTGGAGGCCGTGGTCCACCTGGCGGGCGAAAATATCGCCGGTGCTCGCTGGACCAAAGCCCGGAAGCGGGAGCTGCGCGATTCGCGGATCGCTCCCACTCGCCTGCTTGCGAAGACGCTGGGCGGGCTGTCGCAGCCACCCAGGGTCCTGGTCAGCGCCTCGGCGGTCGGGATCTATGGCGACCGGGGGGAGGAGCAGCTCGACGAAACCTCGGCGCTCGGCACGGACTTCCTCGGCACGTTGGCGCGGGAGTGGGAGGAGGCAGCCGATCCTGCGCGGGCCGCAGGAATCCGGGTGGTCCACCCGCGATTTGGTGTGGTGCTCTCGTCAACCGGAGGCGCGCTCGCCCGACTCCTCCCACCGTTCCGGCTTGGGCTCGGCGGACCGGTGGGCAGTGGTCGGCAATGGCTGGCCTGGATCGCGATCGCCGACGCCGTTGGGGTGATCGAACACCTCCTTGCGCGGAATGAGCTTTCGGGTCCAGTGAACGCCGTCGCACCGCAGCAAGTCACCAACGCCCAGTTCGGGAAGGCGCTCGGCACGGTGCTGCACCGCCCGGCCATTGTTCCGCTTCCGGCCCTGGTCCTGAAACTGGCATTTGGAGAAATGGCCGAGGCGACCCTGCTTGCAAGCCAAAGAGTGATTCCCGGGGTACTCCAGTCAAGCGGGTACGGGTACCGTTACCCGGTCCTGGACTCGGCGCTCCGCGCCGTGGTCGACGGAGCGGAAACGCCAAGCTCGGAGCATCAATGAGCTATCGACTGGAGCAGATCCAGGTCGTCGGGGGGACTCTCGAGGACGTCTTTGCCTTCTTCAAGACGCCGAACAACCTCGAGCTGCTCACCCCGGCCTTCCTCGGCTTCACTGTGCTCCGTGCGAGCGATCACGAAGTCCGACTGGGAACGACCATCGACTACCGCCTGACGCTCCACGGACTTCCGCTTCGTTGGTCATCCCGCATCAGTGAATTTGTCGAGGGGGAAATGTTCGTCGATGAGATGACATCGGGCCCCTACCGACGCTGGTACCATCGTCACCTCTTTCGCGAGGTTCCTGGCGGCGTCGAGATCGGGGACATCGTCGAGTACGAACTGCCACTGGGCCCGGTAGGGCGACTTGCGCGCCTGCTCTTCGTGCGGCGTCAGCTCGAGGTCATTTTTTCCTTCCGGCGCGCAGCCATTGCCGCGCGCTTCCCTTCGGCCTCACAACTGACCTCCCCGGCGGTACCATGACGTTGTCGCTCTTCCTGCGCGCCTACGCTGCGGCCCTCGTGACCTGCTTCGCGCTCGATCTGGTCTGGCTGGGACTGGTGGCCCGGACGTTTTATCAGCAACAACTCGGAACACTGATGCGTCCCGACGTTCGCTGGGCGCCGGCGATCCTCTTCTACCTCATCTACGTCGGGGCGGTGGTCGCGCTTGTGGTGGTGCCGGCGGTGGAACGACAGTCGTTGAGCCGCGCATTGCTGATGGGCGGATTGCTGGGGCTGGCGGCCTATGCGGCGTACGACCTGACCTCGCTCGCGTTGATTCGCGACTATCCCACCAAGGTTGCGCTTGTCGACCTCGCTTGGGGAACCACGCTGACGGCAACGGTAGCGGCGGTGAGTTACTTGGTGACGCGAGGGATGCTGTCAGCGCACTAGGTGACACGAAATCCGGGGGCGGAGTCCCCGGAGCACTGCCCGAGACTCGAGAGCGCCCGTCGCCGCGTCCTCGGAAGGGGGCCAGCGTGAGTTTCCGTCGCTGGGTGCTTGGCGCTGCCCGCGCCGTCCCTCCCGAACGGCTCGAGAGGCCCCATACGCGACCGCTAGCAACACCCCCGAGAGGCGGGTCACGGTCTGGGCTGTACGGGTGGTGCGCCGCGCCGAGCCGCTCCATATTCCTCCGCTGGCGATCGCACGCCCTACCCGCCGCGGTCAGCGTCCCTCACGTACCTCGCAGCCGGAGCGTTCCCCACTGCCGACCACCTGTGCCAAATGCGGTACACCCACCCCACCAGACGCGATCTTCTGCAGTCGGTGTGGTCTGAACTTCACGTTAGAGCAGGCGGCCGGACGGTCGAGTGTCGTGGCGGCAGACCACGATGCCATCCAGACCCTCAACTCGGCCCTTGCCGGCCGCTATCTCGTCGCGCGGGAGCTTGGACGGGGGGGGATGGCGACGGTGTACCTGGCGGAAGACCTCAAGCACGGGCGCGAGGTCGCCATCAAGGTTCTGCTCCCCGAACTGGCTGCCTCGATCGGCGCCGAGCGGTTCGAGCGAGAGATCCGGCTGGCCGCGAAGCTCCAGCATCCGCATATCCTTGGCCTCTATGACTCCGGGGTCGCGCACTCCCTGATGTATTACGTCATGCCGTTTGTGAAGGGGGAGTCGCTCCGCGATCGACTGGACCGCGAGGGTCAGTTGCCCGTCGAAGACGCGATCCGGATCACGCTGGAGGTCGCTGACGCGCTCGGCTTCGCGCACGCGCAAGGGGTCGTCCACCGTGACATCAAACCCGAGAACATCCTGCTCTCCGGCGGACACGCGCTGGTCGCAGACTTCGGCATCGCCCGCGCCGTCAGCGAGGCAGGCGGGTCGAAATTGACCCAGACGGGGATGGCCATCGGCACACCGGTGTACATGGCGCCCGAACAGGCAGCAGGGGAAGTGGTCGGACCAAGTGCCGACCTCTACAGTCTCGGATGCATGACCTATGAAATGCTCGCTGGCGAACCTCCCTTCACGGGGAAGAACGCCATGGCCATTATGGCGCGACACGCCCTGGAACAGGTACCGAGCATCCGGATCGTGCGGAGCGCCGTCCCCGAGGAGATCGAGGAGGCAATTTTCGCCGTGATGGGGAAGGTGCCAGCCGATCGGCCTCAAACGGCGGCCGCCTACACGGAAATGATGGGGATGCCGTTTGGTGCAACGGCAACATTGCGCGCGCGCTCGACTGGCAGCACTCGACGGGCGACGTCGGCGTTCGGCGTCGTGAGCGCCGAAAGTCGCCCCTTCTGGCGTCGACCAGCCGTGGTGGGACTTGCCGTGCTGCTTGCCGCGGCGGGATTGTTCGGAGCCTGGCGCCTGACCGGCGTGAGGAGCGTGGGCAAGGCAGGACCCGAGGCGCGTCGGCTCGCCGTGCTGTACTTCCAGGATCTGAGTCGGGACTCGTCCCTCCGCCCGCTCGCCGACGGGCTGACGGAGGAACTCATCCGCACACTTTCGACTGCCTCAAGCCTGACGATCATCTCCCGGACAGGCGTCGAGCGCTTCCGAGGGAGCACAACGCCAGCGGACAGCATCTCTCGCCTCCTGCGTGCCGGGTATCTCGTTCGCGGGGATGTTGAAAAGGACGGCGGGCTGATCCGTGTCACCGTGCGGCTCGATGACGGCAGCGGAGTGAACCTCCGCCGGGCCAGCTTCACCGGGGCAGCCGGTAATCAACTGGCGCTCCGCGATACCATCGCGGTGGTCGCCTCAGACCTCATTCGACAGCAACTGGGACAGGAGTTGCAGCTCAAGGAGCAACGGTTCCGCACGGAGAGCACAGAGGCCTGGCTGCTCCTGCAACGTGGCGAGCAATCGTGGAAGAGCGCCGAGGCGGCGCTTGCGCTGGGGGACAGCCCGGGCATCGAGGCGCATTTCTCGAGCGCAGATTCATTGTTCGCCCTCGCCGAACAAGCCGACCCGCTCTGGCCGGAGCCCGCCACGCGACGCGCCGTGTTGGCATATCGTGGGGCTCGGCTTGCCGGGCGTGACGCCGGGGTGATCGCCAAATGGATCGAGGTCGGGATCGCCCACGCGGAACGCGCCCTGGCGCTGGACAAGGACAATTCTGATGCGCTCGAGGCGCGCGGCAGTTTGCGCTACTTCGGATGGTTGTCGGGAATCGAGAGCGATCCCGCGCTGAAGGAAGCTTCCCTGGCGAGTGCGCGGAGCGATCTCGAACAGGCCACGACGTTGAATCGCAGCCAGGCTGGTGCATACGCGATGCTCTCCCACCTCTATTACCAGGTGGCCGATGCCACGACATCGGACGTGCTCATCGCGGCGCAACGTGCGTATGAAACCGACGAGTTTCTAGCGAACGCCAATGTGATCCTCTCGCGGATGTTCAACGCGAACTATGATCTCGGCCAGTTCGACAAGGCGGCGCAGTGGTGCGCCGAGGCGCGACGACGCTTTCCGAAGGATGTCCGTGCAATGCGCTGCCGCCTGTACCTGTTGACCACACGCGGTGAAAAACCAAATGTCACGGCGGCATGGGCGATTGCCGACTCCGCGGTCAGGCTGGTGCCGCCTTCGGCACAGCCGCTTGAGCGATTGACGGAGAACATGCTGGTGGCCGTGGTGTTGGCCAGGGCGTCCAAGGAGGGCCAGCGAGCGCTGGCCGACAGTGCCCGCAGCGTGGCGCGGCATTCCATCGGCGATCCGACGATCGATCAGTTACGCGAACTCGCCTTCTTCGGCTCGTTTGTGTATGCCCAACTCGGCGATACCGACGAGGCAATCAAACTCTTGAAGGAGTACCTCGCCGCGAACCCGCAACGGGTGCAATCGATGCGCAACGACCCCGGCTGGTGGTTCAAGGACATCCAGGGGGACCCCAGGTTCCGCCGGTTGCTCGCGCTCAACTAGCCCGGAAGGCCGGGAATCACGGCTCTCCCTCCGCTTCGCCTCTTGCGCACTCGCCCGTCAGCGAACACCTTGTCGGGTTGGTGATCGAACCCCTCCTCCGCCCCGCAGTCGAGATACTGGCACCCCTTCCGTCCGTTGAGGCCTTTTGATGAATGCACCCCGGTGGTCCCGTCCTTCCGGCCTGCTCTGGCTTGCCCTGCTCGCCGCCTGCGGCGAGGGCTCGCGATCGGCGACCCTCCCTGCGGGTCCCGACGTCGCGGGAGCCACCAGACCCGGCGCGGCACTTATCGCACCGGTCCCGGGAAGCTGTGCCACGATCACTCAGCTCCAGGGACTCGCGACCACGGCCTACGGCGGTGCAACAACCGACCTCGGCACAGTCCTGACGAAGCTCAATGAGCTCGACCACTCGGTGTTCAATCACCACTACGCCACTGCGAAGACGCAAGCTTTTAGCATCGTCGATTTCACCCTGACGAAGTACGCGTCGGGCACCCTGGGGGGAACGACCGCAGATGTTGTGGCGTTCGTGAACACGGTATTCTGCTATGCCGGCCTGGCGATCTCGATTACTGACCCAGCAAATTCGTTCCTGATCTTCCCTGGCGATGCAGCCCAGATACTGGTCGCCAGCTCTGGCCTGGCTGGGGTCTCGCTTCCCGGGAACCCCGTGAGTGAAGCGACCCTGATCACCGTGGCACCTATCCCCTTCCTACCAGGTGCTCCCGGGGCCGGACCGTTGTCGACGAAGCTCGATCAGTATCCTGGCTTCTTCCAGTTCAGTAAATCTTCCGAGACCGACGCACCGTTTACTCAGCCCGTTGTCGTAGGGGTCTGCCCCGCCGCCTCGGTGCCGGCGGCGGTGCGGGGCCGCCTGCGCCTCGGTCACGACGCGAGCTACGGCTTCGAGTTGGCGGCATCGGCCGATGCCGGCTTTCTCGACTGCGCCGCAGTCGTCGCTCGCCTCGATGCGCCCAGCGGACTCTTCGCGCGTGCCGCAGGGCAACTGGCCGCGCTGGTGCTGCCCCGAGTTGCCGCTGCGGCAACTTCGAGACTTGGATCGGGCGGCGTGGGTGGTACCGTGACCGAGCTGAGTCCGTTCGCCCCAGTCGATGAGATGGTCGCGCTCTCCGGTGGCGTCGGCGGAACGGTGACGGAGCTCATTCGCCTCGAGCCGAGCCTGCTGGCAGGGTGTCCGGTTGCCGAGGCACCAGCCGGCGCACCGCTCGACCCGGACTGCCGGCCGAACGTCAGACTACGGACGGCGTTAGGGACTCCGCTGCAAGGTGCACCGATCACCTTCGCGATTCAGACCGGAGGCGGGGCCGCAGCGGTACAGAACGCGACTGGCGGTTGTACTTTGCCGTTCGGCACCGAGGTCACGACGACCACCTCCCTGACCGGCCGCGCCATCGCCTGCTGGACGTTGGGTGCCATCCCCGGCAGTAATTCCCTTCTCGCGACGCCAGGAGTCGGCGGAGACGTCCCTGCAGGGGTGTCGTTCAGTCCGACCTCAGTACGCTATACCGCGACCGGTACGGCGGTCGAACTGGTTTCGTTCAATAGCTGTACCCCAGGTGGTTCTGGCGATGTGTTCAACGATCCGGCCAAGCCCCGTGCCTTCTGGATCCCCGACCCGGGGCAAGGCAAGACCATCAGGCAGGTCCAGCTCTACGTCTCGTCAGCCGGCAAGGCGAATGCTCCCGCGACCTATCGGCTGCGCCTGAGCATTCAACGAGGGTCGTTCGACCCGAGCGTGGCGCCGGCCTCCTTCACCTATGCCGAAGTCGTCCTCCGAGGGAACAACAGCGAGACCAGCCCGGTGACGTTCGTGCTGAGTACGCCGGTTGTCGGAGCGGGTGGAACGAGTGCGTCGCCGGTGATGCTGCGACTTGATGCGCTGAACAACCCGGATGGCGCCAGGCTGAGCTTCAATACCGGAACGTGCTCGCCGGGGAAGTCGTGCCGGCCACCGTCGACGTGCAACGTCACCGAAGTGAGTAGCCCGCTGCCGTATCCGGCGGGCACCAACTATCGAAAGAGTGTCGCGATCAACGTGCTCGGCAACTAGGGCTGCGCTAGTCACGCAACAGCAGGGCCGGGCAGCGATTGCCCGGCCCTGCTGTTGCGTGGTGGCCGAGCTCACCGTCAGGATGGGGTCCCTGCGACTGTAGCTCTAAAGGACGAGGTCCGCGGATCTCTACCCTCCGGACTAATACCTACTTCCTCACGATCTCTTCACAATCTCTTCATCTACGGGGTGGCATTCTCCTACCGTGAATCACCAGTCGCACGATCAGGACTGGTACTGTGCCGGCAGGCCTTGCAACACGGCGATTGGGTTCCTGGAGGAACCGATGTCCATAAATGGTTTGCGTCCCGCCCGAGTTCTCGCCCTGCTGCTCCTCGTAGCGGGCTGCGGTTCCACCGACATCGTCTATCGCGATCGTGCCCCCTTCAACCCGGCACCGGATGTCGCAAGCGGACTGCTTGGCTACTACACGGTGAGCAGCAAGCAGACGACGTGCGGCAACTGTCACTCGGGTCACCAAGCGGACTGGTCGAAGACCCATCACGCCAAGGCCTACGCCACCCTGGTTGGCAATGCTGGTGCGAGCAAGACCTGCTACGCCTGTCACACGGTATCGGCAAACGGCAATGGCCTGACGGCACCAGCCGGCTGGGATATGACGCCAGATCCGGGTTACCAGGACGTGCAGTGTGAGAGCTGCCACGGGCCCGGCACCGAACACGTCAAGCTCCCGGACAACAAGGCAAAGTGGCCACTGGCGCGGTTGACGCTCACCAAGGCGAGCGCCAGTTGTGCCGCGTGCCACACGGGCAAGCATACGCCCTTCGCGGAGCAGTGGGCGGCTTCGGGTCACTCGCAGATCATCACTTCGGCGGTCAGCAACGCCAACCCCGCGTGCAAGAATTGCCACGACGGCAAGACGGTGCTCAAGGCGTGGGGAGTGAATACCAACTACGTCGAGAAGGATTCCGCGGCGTTCTCGGCGACGACCTGCGCCGTCTGCCACAACCCACACGGATCGACGAACGACCACCAACTCCGCTTTCCGATCAACAATCCTGACCCGGACCAGAACCTCTGCATGAAGTGCCACCTGCGTCGGGGTGAACCAGTCCCCGGTGGGTACGGCAGCTCGCCTCACGCGCCACAGGGCTTCGTTCTGCTGGGGCTGGGCGGCTATCGACCGGCGGGAGTGGCCATCGATTCGCTGATCACGCTGACGACTCACGCCTCGCTGGCGAATCCGAAGCTGTGTGCCGGATGCCACGTTCAGGCGTTCGACGTAACCGACCCTGCGACTGGCAGCTTCGTCTTCCACTCGACGGGCCACCTGTTCAAGGCGATCCCCTGCTTCGACAGCGGCGGGCTGCCGACGGCCGACACGACCTGCGCCTTCGCACCTCCGGCACGCAGTTTCAAGTCGTGCACCGGCTCGGGTTGCCACGCCACCGAGGCAATTGCCGCCGGCCGTCTGGCCGGGATCCGCGCCGACCTGAAAGTCCTGGCCGATCAGATCTGGATCGACAACAATAAGAACGGCGCGATCGACGCCGCACCGGCAGACGCCGGCTATCTGGCGATCATCAAGCGCGACCGCCCCGCCGAGTTGTCGAATTCCACGGTCATCACCCCCGCACTCGGAGCGAAGTTCAACGTCTACACCTTCGGTGAAGGCCGCTATGCCAATGGCGACAAGTCGCGCGGAGTGCACAACCCGTTCCTGGCAAGGGCCCTGCTGGCCGCCAACATCACGGAACTGCGGACGGCCTATGCCTTGCCGGCACCACCTGCAGAGGTTCAGATCGAGGTAGCCAAGGCACTCAGCGACGCCAAGGCGCGCTCGCCGAACTTCATCCGCGAGTCATCGAGCCTGCAGAAGTAGCACTCGCACGTGACTCCTTCGATGCTCACGCAAGCCCTCCAGCACCCCCGCGGCGCCCTGACCGGCGCCGCGGGGGATTCGCTGTTGCGGCTGCAGGACTCGACCCTGCTCCTCCGCGACTCGCTCGCGGGGGCGGCGGGTGCACTGCGCGACACGCTGGTGCCGCCGCCGCTCCCCGAAGGAGTGGCGGCAGTCGTCCGGATGATCTTCGCTGTTCCCCGCTGGATTCAGATCAGTGGGGCAGTGCTGGCAGGGATTGTCGTGCTGCTGCTCGCCATTCTGCTCTGGCGCAAGCGGTTGGTGCTCCTGACCTGGCTGCGCACCCGCAACAGACAGATTCAGGTGACGATCATCGGAAGCGTCGCCGTGGTGCTGCTGGTCGCTGCCTTCGCTGGGAAGAAGAGCTGGGACTATATGCAGCACGACAACGGCTTCTGCACCGGCTGTCACGTCATGGAGAAGCCGTTCGGGCGCTTCGCTGATGGCGCCGGCAAGCACAAGGATCGCAAGTGCCACGACTGCCACCAGCAATCGATCTTTGCCAGCACCCGGCAGCTGGTGCTCTGGGTGAGCAATCGACCGACCGACATCGGGAAGCACGCCGGCGTGCCCAACGAACGCTGCGAGAGTTGCCACTCCCTCTTGCGGGGGAAGAAGTCCTGGGAGCACATCCGCAATCTCGCCGGGCACAAGGTTCACTTTGATTCCGACTCCACGTCCCTGAAAGCATTGCAGTGCGTGAAGTGTCACGGCGCCGAAGTCCACCGGTTCACGCCATCGGCCCGTACCTGTCAGCAAAGCGGCTGTCACGTGAAGCAGTCGGTCAAGATGGCCAAGATGACCGACCTCCCCGAGATCAACTGCGTGACCTGTCACGCGTTCAGGGCCGACCTGACGGCATTGGCCGATCGAGACTCGGCCGCGCGCGCCCTGATTCCGGCGGCGGCGCAGTGCCGCAGTTGCCACCAGATGGACGGCAAGCCGAAGGGGTTTGTGCTCGCGAAGGATCCCCACAAGGGAAGCTGCGGGTCGTGCCACGATGTGCACAAGCACGCGCTCCCGGCGGAAGCCGCGAAGGAATGCCAGAGCTGCCACACCGACCTGGCGAGCAGCGCATTTCATAACGGAAAAATCCACCAGCGGGTCAAGGCGCAATGCCTGACCTGCCACGATCCGCACTCTGCATCCGCCGATGCCTCGGATTGCGTCGGCTGTCACACCGCGGTGCGTGGACGAGGCAAGCTCCGTCCACCACTACCGTTCGACACCTCAGCCGTGTTGCGCCGGAGGGTTGCCACGACCCGGCATCTGCCACCGATCGCACCAATGGCGGAGGCGACCAATGCGGCGGAGGAGGGATCGCCCCTCGACCATCGCGGGAAGGGCGACGCACTGCCGGAGGAGCTCCCGCCGAAGCGGGAATCCCCGGTGCGCGCGGCCGTCGCCGCGTCCCCCGACTCCTTCCCCCACGCCCGCCATACCTCCCTCCCCTGCCTCACCTGTCACACCGTCAATCGCGCCACGTCGGGCCTCGTCTTTCAGGTCCCGCGCGGCTGCGATCTTTGCCACCATCAGTCCCTGATCGCCGGCAAGGTTGCGGTGGCCGACTGTGCCCGCTGCCACAAGGCGGAACGGCTCACCATCCCGCGACCCATCGTGGTGCAGGTGCGCGTCGGCGTCAGGGCACCGACCGGCCGCACCATCAGCTTCCAGCACGATCAGCATCGAGACCTCAGCTGCGCCCGCTGCCATCAGGCACCGAACACGGTGCCACCCGATAGCGTCCGGAGCTGCACGGGCTGTCACGACCAGCATCACAGCGTGGAACGGAACTGCAGCAGTTGTCACAACCGTGCCGAAACACCCGCGGCACACTCGCGAGCAGATCACGTGGCCTGTGATGCCTGCCATACTCCGGCGCGGATTGCTGCACTGATGCCCGCCCGAAACTTCTGCGTCACCTGCCACGCAGCGCAGCGCACCCACCAGCCTCGCGGCGAATGCTCGAGCTGCCACTTCCTCGAGACACCCGCCGATTTCCGTCGCCAGCTGCTGCGCGAGGGGGCCAGTTGAGCGGCTCCGGAAGGCGGTTCGTCGGGAGAGCGGTGATGTTCCTGATCGCCACGATCGTCGCAGTTGTGCCGGTCGGGGCGCAATCGTGGCGTCTTCGGCTCGACGCATACGCGCAGCGGGTCGCCTTCCGCGGCATCACACCCGACAGCCTCCCGGAGTCGGACGTGGTGCCGGGCCCCAGCGGGGGACCGGCCACACCCGATGGCTTCGGCGTCACCTGTGGCTTCGACGCGTGGTGCCGCTATTACCGGCCCGGCGCCGTTCGCCAGGGACTGCCGGCCTCTCTGGGGGTCGACCTCGCGATGTGGGGTCTCGGCATCACCGGGCTGAGCGTGCGTATGAACGGCCGTTCGATGGGCGATCTGACCGGCGACCGGCTCTGGCCGGGGACATCGCCTGCGCTGCGCCTAGTGGAGGGTTATGCCGAGTATCTGCGGGGCGGGCTGACGGCACGGGCCGGGAGGATGCTCGAGCAGGGGCGACTTGCCTCCAGCGGCTCGAGCGGACTCGACGGGATGCGCGGAAGCTGGCACACCGCAAATGACCGGCTGGAAGTCGGCGGTTATGCTGGCTGGGGGCTCGCCCGCGGCACCATCCTGCCGGTCACCTCTCCAGCTGTGAACCCCTTAGTGGATTACCAGCCAGGTAGACGGCAGGTCGTAGTCGGTGCGCTGGCCGGGGCCCATCTCGCGCGCCTGGATGCCCAGCTCGAGTATCGCCGTGAACTTGATCCGGCCACGAATTACATCGTGGCCGAACGCGCGGCGTTGAGCGCACAATTCCGCCCGCTGGTCCGACTGCGGCTCTTGACAGGCCTCGACTACGACGTCGGACAGGGCCGGGTCGGCACGGCGGATGCCACGATTTCGTACACCGGTCGACGGCTCTGGGCGACCGTGGGCGGGAGACACTATCGGCCCTTCTTCGATCTCTGGACCGTGTGGGGTGTCTTCAGCCCGGTTCCCTACAACGGCGTGAATGCCTCGATCGCCGTCACTCCCGTATCAAAACTTCAGCTGCGGGCACGAGGCGAGTGGTTCCGCTATGACGACGCCGAGGTGAGCACTCCAGCGGTGCAGCTGGAAAGCCGGGGCTATCGCTGGGGCGTGGACGGGTCACTCACCCCGCTGCCGCGATGGACCATCGAAGCGGGAGCGCACGGCGAAGTACTTCCCGGAGCGTCGTCGAAGGGCATCGATGGCAAGGTGACCTGGCACCCGAAGGAACGGCTCGACTTTTCGATCAATGGCGGTTCGCTCGAGCGACCGCTGGAATTGCGCTTTCAGGATGCCGGGGTGACCTACGCCGGGGGGTTCGTCGACTACCGCACCGCCGGACGGTGGCGGCTTGGCTTCTCGGTGGATCGCTACTGGGAGTCGCGAGATCGTCCCGACGCCGGCTCATTCGACTGGAATCAGTGGCGGATCAGCGCGCGCGTCTCACTGACCCTCAAGTCATCCGCAGATCAATGGCTGCTCCCTCCGGCACGGCGGACACCGTGAGCACTCGGAGTTCTGTTTCGGTCGCGGCGCTGATGCTGTCGCTACTGCTCATCGGGAGCGCCTCGGGCCAGCAGCGCAATGCCTCGTCACGATTCGACCATGGCAAGCATGCCAAGCTGTTTGTGGGTTGCGCACTCTGCCACGCTGAGGCGATACGAACGGGAGCCGCCACTTTCCCTGCGGCAGAAACCTGCCTGAGTTGCCACGACGGTACCGTCACATCGCGCATCAACTGGCAACCCCGGAGCGGCCCCCGGGTGTCAAATCTCCGCTTCGATCACGCGCGCCACGCCGGGTTGCAACGGGAGCGCGGTGACACGACGGGCAGCTGCGGTGATTGTCACGCCGAGCGCGGTGCGGCCTGGATGGTGGTGCGGGCACCCGATGCTCGGCAGTGTGTGACCTGTCACACACAGGGTCGTGGCGATCATCTCACTCTTCCCGACACGGCGTGTGCCACCTGTCACCTGCCGCTGGCTCGTGCCGTCACACTCTCGCGACAGCGAATCGCTGCGTTCCCGATTCCGGCATCGCACAAGGCGGCCAACTTCGCCGCGTCGTCCGGCCACGGCGCCCTCGCAACACGGACGACTGGCGGGGCCCGAGTGGCGCAAAGCTGTGCCACCTGCCACGCTCGCGAATTCTGCGCCTCCTGTCACGTGAACGCTCCCGAGACCGCCACGATTCAGGCCCTTGAGGCAGACGCCCGCTCGCTCGCACTGCCGCACCTCCTCAAGGCGCCGGCGACGCACGCCCGCAGTGATTTTGAGACCCGGCACGGCGCGCTGACCGGGAGCACAGCCGCAAGCTGCCGCACCTGCCACACCCAGCAGAGCTGCCTGACCTGCCATCGCGCCGGTGCCCCCGCCGTCGTCCGGTTGCTCGCGGTCGCGGGCCCCGGTCGTGGGGTGGGTGCCATCACCGTCGCGCGGGCGCCGGTCAGCCACACGCCGAGCTGGAAACGGACGCTGCACGGTCCGGTTGCCGCGACGGCGATGCGGAGTTGCACTTCGTGCCATCAGCGGCAAGAGTGCCTGACCTGTCACGTTCCGAACAGCGCGCGGCGCGGCAGCTACCACCCTGCCAGTTATCTCACGCGGCACCCCGCCGACGCCTATTCGCGCGCAAGCTCCTGCGCTGATTGTCATAACACCGGCGAGTTCTGTCAGACTTGTCACAATCAGGCGGGAGTCACGGCTCGGCGCACCCTGCTCGGGGCATCGGGGTATCACGACGGCAACCGACAGTTCTTCCTCGGCCACGGCCAGGCGGCGCGACAAGGGCTGGAGAGTTGTGTGTCGTGTCACGTCGAACGGGATTGCCTCACCTGTCACTCCGTGGTGCGCGGACGCGGCTTCAATCCGCACGGCCCCGGCTTCAATCCCGAACTGATGCTGAAGAAGAATCCCCAGCTCTGCACCGCCTGCCACGGCAGCGCCATTCCCCGGCAGCGCACGACGCGTTGACACTGGTCGCCAGGATTCAGATCCTGACGCCGCTCTCCTGCTCAAACCAGTGGCAACCCTCGGGCAGGATCGAGCAGGCCATCGTACTGCCCAGTAGCGGCGAGACACCGGCATCGACGCGCAAAGTGACCGGTATGGCACCTGCACGGACGGTCACCAGCGACTCATAGCCCAGCGGCTCGACACTCTCGACCGTCGCCTGGAAGCCTGGCTCCCCGGCCACGGGGCGAATCGCCTCCGGGCGGACCCCGAGGACCACTGCCCCCGTGGGAAGTCGTGAGGGCGCCTGTGGGCCGGAGATCGCCATCGTGAGGCCGCCCGCTGCCGCCTCAAACTGAAGCCCGTCGCGCTGCACCAGCTGGCCAGCCACCTGATTCATCGGTGGGGAGCCAAGGAATCCCGCCACGAAGAGATTGGCTGGCCGATCGTAGATGTCGAGCGGACTCCCGATCTGCTGCACGCGGCCGGCGTGCATCACCACGATCCGGTCGCCGAGCGTCATCGCTTCGACCTGATCGTGGGTGACGTAGAGGGTGGTGGTACCGAGCCGGCGACGGAGCGCCGCCAACTCACGCCGCATCTGGACCCGCAATTTGGCATCGAGGTTGGAGAGCGGCTCGTCGAAGAGAAATACCGCGGGCTGCCGCACGATGGCCCGCCCCAGCGCCACTCGCTGACGCTGCCCGCCGGAAAGCTGCTTCGGCTTCCGCAAGAGCAACTCCTCGATGCCGAGGAGATCCGCGACCTCGCGCACCCGGCTGTCGATATCGCTGCGCGATTGATTGCGCAGCTTCAGGGCAAACGCGAGGTTGTCGCGGACGGTCATATGCGGATAGAGCGCGTAGTTCTGGAAGACCATCGCGATGTCACGGTCGCGGGCGGGAACATCGTTCACGATCCGGTCGCCAATCCGGATGGTACCGGAGGATACCGACTCGAGCCCCGCCACC
The DNA here is from genome assembly GCA_031367105.1 of Gemmatimonadota bacterium. Classification (GTDB taxonomy): domain Bacteria; phylum Gemmatimonadota; class Gemmatimonadetes; order Gemmatimonadales; family GWC2-71-9; genus Palsa-1233. Next base: position 82,324 of record JANLPG010000078.1, read on the forward strand.
ATTCGCAGGGTGGTGGTCTTGCCGCACCCCGACGGTCCAACGAGCACCAGAAACTCCCCCTCCCCAACTTCGAGAGAGACCTCGTGGACCGCCACGTGAACGGCGGCACGGTCCTGGTATATCTTCTGGACGCCTTCGAGCGTTACTCTTGCCATCGAGATGCCCTTCCTTCATGTCTGAGACTATCCACTTTCCCCACGGCTTCCTCTGGGGCGCTGCGACCTCTGCCTACCAGATCGAGGGCTCACCGCTCGCCGATGGCGCCGGTCCGAGCATCTGGCACCGCTTCGTTCACGAGCCCGACCGGATCGCGAATGGAGACACCGGCGACATCGCCTGTGATCATTACCGTCGTTCGGCCGCCGACGTGCTGCTGATGCGCGACCTGGGGCTGAACGCCTATCGCTTCAGCATCTCCTGGAGCCGGATCCTGCCCGACGGTCGTGGCGGGGTGAATCTCGCGGGCCTCGCCTTCTACGACCGGCTGATCGACCAGCTCCTGCAGCAGGGGATCGCACCCGCGGTGACGCTCTACCACTGGGACCTGCCAGCAGCGCTCGACGACGCCGGCGGCTGGCTCAATCGCGACATCGCCGGCTGGTTCGCGGACTACGCCAGTGTGGTTGTCCGCTCCCTCGGCGACCGAGTCCCGATGTGGACCACGCTCAACGAGCCCTGGGTCTCATCCGACGCTGGATATCTTCACGGAGTCCACGCCCCGGGCCACAAGAGCATTGCCGAGACCCCGTTGGCCAGTCATAACCTGCTTCGGGCACACGGTGCCGGGATCCAGGCCATCCGGGCCGAGGGTGGTCGCCAGGCCGGCCTCGTCGTGAACCTCGAGCCGAAGTACCCCGCGTCCGAGAGTCCCGCAGACCTCGCCGCCACCCGACGCGCCGATGCCTATATGAATCGCCAATTCCTCGATCCGGTGTTCCGTGGCCACTACCCCGAGGAAATGGCCGAGATCTACGGCAGCCTCTGGCCCGAGTTCTCCTCGGAGGACTTCGCCCTGATCGGGCAGCCCCTCGACTTCCTCGGGATCAATTATTACACCCGCAACGTCACCCGTGACGACCCGGGCGCGTTGCCGGTGCGCGCCGGCCGGGTGCGCCAGGACCAGGCGCTCCACACGACCCTTGACTGGGAAGTGTACCCTGCTGCGCTCACCGCGGTACTCACCTGGGTGCAGCAACGCTACGGCGCCCTGCCCCTCTACATCACCGAGAACGGCGCGGCCTTCGAGGACACCGATCCCGCCGAGGCGACGCTGGTCAATGACCCGCTCCGCGTGAGCTACCTCCGCGAACATCTCCTCGCGGCACACGAGGCGATCCGGCAGGGCGTCGACCTGCGCGGATACTTCGCCTGGTCCCTGCTTGACAACTTCGAATGGAACGCCGGTTTCGCCAAGCGATTCGGTCTCTACCGCGTCGATGGTGACACCCAGCGACGCACACCGAAGGCGAGCGCGAATTTCTACGCCGACGTCATTCGTTCGGGTGGTGAAGCGCTCGGCCGATAGCGAGTCCCGACGTCGGAGCCGAGGTCGATCTCCACCCGGTGCACCGCCCCATCGCTCACCAGCGAGAGCTTCACCGCACCACCTTCGACCCGGGGGGTGAGCTCCGGCGAACCAACCGCCGTGGTCGCGCCATTCACTCGACGTACCACCAGCTCGTAGCGCGTCACCCCATCGGGATGCCGGTACCAGATCGAGAAGCCCGGCCACCCTTCGGGGATACAAGGCCGGAGCACAAGGGTATCGCCGCCGCTGATCGTCATTCCCAGCACCGATTCGAGCGCCACCCTGAACATCCACCCGGCCGATCCAGTGTACCAGGTCCAACCACCGCGTCCAGTATGAGGCGATTCACCGTAGACGTCGGCTGCGACCACGTACGGCTCGACCTGATAGGTAGCGATTGCCTCGGCCGAGCCGCCGCGGGTCACCGGACTCAGCATCTCGAACAGCTTCGCGGCGCGGTCGTGGCGTCCCGCCTCGGCGAGCGCCCGCACGGCCCAGAGGGCAGCGTGCGTATACTGGCCGCCATTCTCGCGCACGCCCGGCAGATAGCCCTTGATATAGCCCGGGTCGTGCGGTGTCCGGTCGAATGGCGGTGTCAGCAGTCGGATCAGGCCGGCTGGCTGGTCGACGAGGTAGTGCTCCATCGCATCAAGAGCTTGCGCGGCGCGCGCTGCGGGCGCCACTCCCGACAGCACCGACCACGCCTGCGCGATGGCATCGATCCGGCACTCATCGCTCGACGCCGAGCCGATGGGCGTGCCATCATCGTAGTAGGCACGGCGATACCACTCACCATCCCACCCGGCGGCATTGAGCGCGGTGTGCAGTGTGCGCATCCGCGCCTCATAGCGCTGAACGCGCGCCAGATCGCCACGTTGCAGAACGGTGGGAATGAATCGTTCGAGGATGGCATAGAGAAAGAATCCCATCCAGACACTCTCGCCGCGCCCGAGCCGGCCGACGCGATTCATCCCGTCGTTCCAGTCTCCGGTTCCGATCAACGGCAGCCCGTGGACCCCGCCCCCGAGCGACCGGTCCAATGCCCGGCAACAGTGCTCGTAGACGTCGGCGTGCGTCCCGGAGTCGGAGGGCGCAAGAAACGCCTCATCCTCACCTTCTTCCAATGCTCGGGCCGTGATGAACCGTGCCTGTTCGATGAACACCGACTCATCGCCAGTCGTGTCGACGTAGTACTGAGCCAGCAACGGCAACCAGAGCAGATCATCGGCAAATCGGGTCCGGATACCACGGCCCGCCGGGGGATGCCACCAGTGCATCACGTCGCCTTCGACGAACTGGTTCGCGGCGTGGAGCAGGATTTGCTGGCGCGTCAACTGCGGTGCGTGATAGATCATCGCGGCCGCATCCTGCAGCTGATCGCGATAGCCGAAAGCGCCTCCCGATTGATACAGTGCGGACCGCGCCCAGATCCGGCAACTCAAGTTCTGGTACGCCAACCAGCCATTCACCATCAGGTCGAGCGCTGGCACCGGCGTCTCCACGCGCACCGCCGTGATCAGGTCGTGCCAGAAGCGCTGCACCGCCGCGAGCTCGGCCGCCACAGCCTCGGCACGACTGAATCGCGAACAGAGCGCCAGCGCGGTCTCGCGGTCGGAAGCCTGGCCCAGCAGCACAATCCACTCTGCCGTCGCACCGGCGGCGAGCTCACCGGCCAACCGGAACGCCGCGCAAGGATCAAGTCCGCGACCGGCCTTCCCGTCGAGCGGCTCGGTGGAGCCCAACGCCGCCGGCGCCGACGGACTTCCACCAGCGCCCAGAAACGCCTTGCGATCGGCAGTGCATTCGACGGCACGCGATGCCGGACCGCTCACGGAGGCGAAGGCGACGTGCTGTCCGAAGTCGACGCTGGCGGGATTGGTGGCCAACACCACCTGCCCGCGGTCAGCGATCTCGGTGATGATTTCCGGCGCGGTGGCCGCGCGAATCCCGCCCAGAACCCATTCGGCGTACGAGTAGAGCGAGAGTTGCCGCGTGGAGTCACTTCGGTTGGTCACACGGACCCGGACGATCTTGACTGGCTCCGTCCGGGCGGTGAAGCAGGTGACTTCCTGCTCCAGCAATTGACTGGTGTGGTGCCACGACGTGACACCGAATCCGTGGCGCGTCTCATACGCCCCACTCCCAGGAACCGGCGCGGGTGTTGGCGACCAGAAGATTCCGGCGGCATCATCACGGAGGTAGACCGCCTCTCCGACCGGATCGGAGACGGGGTCGTTGAACCAGGGGGTGAGACGGTTTTCGCGACTGTTGCCAACCCAGGTGAACCCCAGCCCGCATTCGGAGGCGATGCAGCCCGCGCCGGCGTTGGCGATCACGTTGGTCCACGGCTGCGGCGGGCGACGCAGTTCGTCGCAGGTACGATCGAGACGGATCACGTACTCGTCGCCGTCAGCCGAGAAGCCACCATATCCGTTGCAGAACTGCAGCGACTCCGCAACGCTCGCGCTCGCGCCGACACCCGGCGCAGGTTGGTAGCGGCTCGGTGCCGGCGCGATCGGATGGACGAGGGAACCAACGGTTTCCCTGCCGCCGAAGACAGCATCCCCCGCACCCGCGAGAGTCGCCGCTGCGAGTGCGGCCTCGACTGCTGTTCGGTCCATCCCTGCTGCCAGCACGGCATCAAGACGGACCGTATCGCCTGGCTCGAGGGT
>JANLPG010000087.1:0-1605 GCA_031367105.1 Gemmatimonadota bacterium
CTCGGCAGCTTGGTCTCTCGCGCATCCTCGAGCGAGATGGCAGTGATCTCGTGCCGTGCGGCGAGTCCGCGCAGCGGAGCTTCCCAGTCGGTCGCGAGGAAATCGGAGATCACCACAATCAAGGAGCGACGCTTGAGCAGACCGCCCGCGGCACGGAGCGCCGCCGCGAGATCGGTTCCGCCTCCGCCGGGCTGCAGGTCGAACAGCGTCCGCACTACACCAAAGGCGTGGCGCTGCCCCCGGCCCGGAGGAATGACCGGTCCAATCGTGTCCGAGAACGCCACCAGCCCGACGCGATCGTGCTGCTGCGTTGCCACCAGCGCCAGCAGCGCAGCGACCTCCGCCGCGCGCGCACTTTTGGGTGCGGGATCGCCGACGCTGGTCGACCGCGAGTGATCTACCACCAGCAGCAGCGTGAGTTCGCGCGTCTCGGTGTAGAGCTTGATGTACGGCAGGCCAGTGCGGGCGAGCAGATTCCAGTCGAGGTGACGGAGGTCGTCGCCCTCGGTGTAGGGGCGGATGTCGGTGAACTCCATCCCCGTCCCGCGGAACATCGAACGCACTTCGCCGCCGAGGATGGCATCCGTGGCGCGGCGCCCCCGCAACGCGAGCGTGCGGACCTGTTTCAGCAGCGCTGGTGGGAGGATCCCCGCCATCTCACGGCACCGGCACCGCTGCGAGCACCTGGGCGATCACCGCGTCGGTGTCCAGCCCCTCGGCCTCTGCGTCGAAGGTCAGCACGATCCGGTGGCGCATTACATCCGGAGCGAGGGCCTGCACATCGGCGGGAGCGACATAGTCGCGACCCCGCAGATAGGCGTGCGCCCGTGCCGTCTGAGCCAGCGCGATCGACGCGCGCGGTGACGCGCCGAACGCGATCATCGGCGTCAGCGCGCCGAGGCCGATTGCCGCAGGTTCCCGCGTGGCACGCACCAGGTCGACGATGTAATCGGCCAGCCGGGGATCGAGGTGGATCGCCTCAATCTCGGCACGCGCCGCGAGCACCTGCGCCGGCTCGGCGAGGCGACGCACGGGAATGCTGTCGAAGGAGGCACTCATCCGCATCAGCACCTCGCGCTCCTCGGCTCGGTCGGGGTAGCCGACCTTGATCTTGAGCAGGAAGCGGTCGAGCTGCGCTTCAGGCAGTGGATACGTCCCTTCGTTTTCGATGGGATTCTGCGTCGCCAGCACCAGAAACGGTTCCGGCAGGATATAGCTGGTTCCGCCGATGGTGACCTGCCGCTCCTGCATCGCCTCAAGCAAGGCCGACTGCACCTTGGCCGGAGCGCGGTTGACCTCATCGGCGAGCACGATCTGGGCAAAGATCGGCCCGTGCCGCACCGTGAACGCCTGGCGTTGCTGCTCGTAGATCATCGTGCCGACGACGTCGGCGGGCAGCAGATCGGGCGTGAACTGGATGCGCGAGAACGACGCGTGCAAGACATCCGCCAGCGTGCGCACGGTCAGGGTCTTGGCGAGACCGGGGACTCCCTCCAGCAACACGTGGCCACCGGTCAGCAGCCCGATCAACAGCCGCTCGACCATCATTTCCTGGCCGACAATCCGCTTGCGGACCTCCGCCATCACATCCTGCACCGGAAACAG
>JANLPG010000013.1:0-1942 GCA_031367105.1 Gemmatimonadota bacterium
GGCCTCGCTGGCGACCGACATCCTCGACAAGACCGTCGCCTTCGTGGTGGTCGGATCGCTGCTGCGGGCATTGCCCAAGCGGATCCTCGGTCGCTTTCCGATCGCGGCACGAGCGGTCGGGCGATGAGGCGCGCCCACCCCTTTACCGGTGGTGCGGTCACCCTGGCGCTGATTGCACTCGCCCTGATCCTTCCATCACCGCGCGGCACCGTTGCGCTCTATCTGCTGGTGTGCCTCGGTGCCGCACTGGTTGGTGCGGGGCGCGCGGTCTGGCTGGGGCTCGTGATCGTGGTGCCGCTCTGGCTGCTCCTCTTCGTGATGCACGGCGTCCTCGGAGAGGCGCCACGATTCCCGACGCCGTGGGGCGGCTCGCTCTCGGTCGAGGGCGTCGCGTGGGCTCTCGAACAGGGCAGCCGACTCGGTGCGATCGTCACCGTCTCGCTCGCCTTCGCGACCCGCTTCGATCCGCATCGCTTCCTGCAAGCCGCGATCGCACGCCGCTGGCCGTGGACCGCGGCGTTCCTGCTGGTCGCGACCCTCGATGCGGCCGAACGTTTCGGTGAACAGGCACGCCGGCTGCGTGAAGCACAGCGCACGCGTGGCCTGCGCGTGCGCGGCTCGCTGCGACTGCGCGCCCGCGCCATTCCGGCACTGGTCTTCCCGCTCCTGCTGGCCTCACTCACCGAAGCCGACGACCGGGCGCTTGCCCTCGAATCCCGCGGACTGACCCACCACGGCGCGCGCACCGCCGTCGATCCGCCCACCGATACGACACTCGACCGCGTGGTACGCTGGGCCGCACTTGCCGTGGTGCTTGCGGTCGCGATCTGGCGAGTGACCGGTTGATGTCGTTCGTCGTTGAGCGACTGACCTTCCGCTACCCAGCCCAGGAGTCGCTCGCGCTCAACGGCGTCGATCTTGCGATCGCACCAGGGCAGGTCACCTGGCTCACCGGGGCGCTCGGCAGCGGCACCAGTACCCTGCTGCTCCTGCTTTCGGGGCTGGCACCCCGCCTCACGGGAGGCGAGCGTCACGGCAGCGTGACCTTCGCTGGCCGTGACCCGGTCGGCGGCCATCCGCTGGTGGACGGCCTCGGCTATCTCGGAGCCGCACCCGGACTGCAGCTCAGCGGTGTCACCAAGCGCGTGCACGACGAAGTCGCCGTCGGCCCGATGAACCTCGGCTGGCCACGCGAGCGCATTCTGTTGGCGGTCGCGACGGCGATGCGCCGCGTCGGGGTGGAACACCTCGCCGACCGCTCACCGGGCGCACTCTCCGGCGGCGAGACGCAGCGCGTCCTGCTCGCGGCACTGCTGGCCGCCGCGCCGCGCGTCTGGTTGCTCGATGAGCCATTTTCTGCCCTCGACCGGCTGAACCGCGAGCGTGTCGGGGCACTCTTGCGTGACCTGGCACACGAAGGCGCCACGGTGATCGTGAGTTGCGATGACGCCGACGCGATGGTGGCGGTCGCCGATCGGATGGTGGTACTCCAGCGCGGAGCGGTCGTGCTCGATGGGTCACCGCAGCAGCTGCTCGCTGGCGACGCGCTGCTTGCTACCGGGGCGAGCACCACCGATGCCGCCACCCTCGCCCAAGCGGCTGGTTTCCCGGCACCGCGGCCGATCGACTCGATCACATTGCTCGGCAGGATCGTCGCTCGACCCGCGCAGCAGGTGCGTTCGCCCACGCAGTCCGTGGCTGGTCCCCTTGCGGTTCCCCGGCTCGCGTTCGAGCGGGTCCGCTTCGGCTACCCCGCCGGACCGCCCGTGCTCGACGAGACGAATCTGCTGATCTCGGAAGCCGAAGCGACGGGATTGTTCGGAACCAACGGCGCGGGAAAATCGACCCTGCTCCGGCTTGCGATGGCGCTCGAGCAGCCGACCAGCGGGGTGGTGCGAACCCTCGATCAAGCAACCGCTGGCAGCGGACCAGAAGAGCTTGC
>JANLPG010000015.1:0-22111 GCA_031367105.1 Gemmatimonadota bacterium
CGCCTGGAGCGCATCGGGCTCGAGCTGTACGCGGTACGCAAGGCGATGCGCGCCGACCCGGAGCGCACCCTCGCCGCAATTCGCGCGATCGGCTACACCGATGTCGAACTCCTCTGGAGTTTCAAGAATTTCAATCGCACCACTGCGCAGGTGCGCGAGGCATTGCAGCGCGAAGGGCTCAAGGCCCCCTCGGCGCATATGGCGCCCGAAACCATCCAGAACGACTGGGAACGAAGCCTCGCAACCGCCCACGAGCTCGGCCACCACTACCTGATCGTGCCGAGTCTTCCGGCCGAAACCAACCAGTCGCTGGACGCCTGGAAGCGATGGGCCGACCGCTTCAACACGGCCGGCGCGGTGGCGCGGCGGGCAGGGATCTGGCTGGCGTTCCACAACGAGCCCGGACACCAGAAGCCGCTCGAAGGCCAGGTGCCAATCGAGCTGTTCGCGAATGCGACCGACCCGAACGCCGTGCGGCTGCAGCTCGATGTCGGAAATATGCTGCTGGGTGGTGGCAACCCGAGGGATTTCTACGACCGGCACCGGGTGCGCTGCTGGAGTTTCCATCTCAAGAACGTCGTCGCCGATCATTCGCGCGATACCGAGCTGGGCGCCGGGACATTCGATTTCAAGGCGTTCCTGGCTGCGATTCCGCAACTCGATCGGAAGCCGTGTTACGTCGAGCAGGAAGGCGCAACCGAGGAGCTGGCGAGCGCCAAGGCAAACTTCGACTACCTCCGCGCGCTGAGATTCTGAACCGCAGGGTCACTCCGGGATGCGGATCCCGCTGCCCCCAAGGGTGTCGTCCTCATACCGCTCCTCGAACGACATCGGTCGGCCAGCCACCCTTGCGAAGGTGAGAATCATCTCCGGCCGGAGTACTTCATAGATCTCACCGTGTGAGTCGTAGAGCCCCGGCACGAAGACGTCTGGTGCCACGCGGATCATCGCAAACTTGCCCATCCACTCCACATTGGGCTCGAACTGCCCCTTCAACGCGCCCTTCTCGTAGCTCACGATCAGCGCCATCACCTTCCCGCTGTCGCGCCCCGTGAGTGGGGTGTAGCGGTAGCGGCCGAGATACGGCCGCGCCTCTCCCTCGGCCAGCGCGACAGTGAGTGTCGGTTGAACCGAGAGCTTCATCGTTGCCCGGGTCGTGCCCCACTGCATCGCGAGGGTGGCACCGCTCACCGTTAATTCGGGAAGTGACCAGGTCAGGACATCGACCGACGGGGCCTGATCGATGTGCACCGGAAAGCGGATCTGCGTCGCCACGGAATCCGGGGGATTCATATGATAGCGATGGAAATCGGGATCGAGCACCGTGGTCCAGTCGCCCGCCTCCTTCAGTACCATCCACACCGAGTACTTCCCTTTCGGCACGCGGCGATCGTTGATGGTCACATCCTTGCTGACCTCGAGTGTCGTGGCCCAGTTCGCACCGGGAGTCCACACCTCGCCCCAATGTGCCGCACTCGTGCCAAATAGTTTGGTACGACCGCGGATCCGCGGCCGCGAGTAGGTGATGGTGAGCCGGGTCCCGTCGATCATCTGCGACACGGTGCCGAGTTCGCTGGCGCGAATCTGGGCGGGCGACGCCGACGGGAGGGAGAGCAGGGTGGCGAATGCCAGGGCGGCGACAGGGACCCGGTTGCGCATACTATGCTCCGAATTGGGCGTCAATCGCGACGCGAATCTCGTCCAGTGACTTCCCCTGTTTGTGCAGTCTCACGGCCAATTTGCCCTGCCCCTGACAGATCGGACAGTGCTGCGCCATCGCATCGCCCTCGTAGCAGGAGAGCAGGGAGTAGAAGCCCTCGGCCGAGGCGCAGCCACAATTGCAGCGGATGCCGTCGATCACTCCAGGAATGTCGCGGATCGCATCGAAGAGTGGTGCGAGCTTCGGATCGTGGAGCTGCGCTCTGGTCAGCACGTTGGCGGCGGTAATCCCTGGCCGCGGTATTGGGTGCGGGCCCAACGCCCCAACGGGATGGCAGTGATCGCTGGCCACGAGCCGGCGCGGCAGTGGGAGCATCACTCCCACGATCACACCACCAAAGGAGGATAGAAAAGTCCGGCGATTCGGCATCAGCGACTCCGAGTGGTTGCGTCGAGCCCGTTGCCCCAGGGTGCGACCTGCCCACACCCCCTTGCGCCCTGCAGGGAAGCGCGGCAGAATGGTCAGTCTGAAGATTGTCGGAGAGAGTTCACGCAGGCAACACCGCTCCAAGCAGCTCCCTCGTTGTGGAGGTCTCCAATGCGCATCGTCACTCTCGCCCTTTTCGCCTCTGTCCTCGCGACCACCGCTGGGGCTCAATCGCTCTCCCCCGCCATCAAATGGGGTCCCGCTCCCCCGTTCTTCCCCGCTGGGGCTCGCTTTGCCGTCCTCCAGGGTGACCCCGGGAAAGCCGGCCTCTTCACCGTCCGGCTCGAGATGCCCGCGGGATATACCATTCGACCGCACCAGCATCCGACCGACGAGCACGTGACCGTTGTTTCAGGGAGCTTGCTCCTCGGAATGGGGGACACCATCCATACCAGAGGGGCCACGATGCTGCGCTCGGGTGGGTTCATCACGGCCAAGGCGCTGGCACACCACTTTGCCGTGGCGCGGGGCAGGACCGTCGTGCAGGTGCACGGCGAAGGACCGTTCGCGATTACCTACATCAACCCGAAAGATGATCCACGGAATGCACCAGCCCACCCGTAGCATCGACTGAGTGAGGTGGCGGGAGGGCGTCCAGCCTCCGCCGAGCGCTACTTCCGGAACAGGTAGGCGACCTTCAGGAAGAAGCCATCGTCGATCCTGCGGAGATGCTGCAGGGTGAGCGCCTGATCGCCATCAAGTGTTGAACCATACCCCAGGAACGCCACAGTTCCTGGGGTTGGTTCGTAGGAGGCCAGCCAGTCCATCCGCAGCCGATTCCGCTCGGTCGCCGAGGACGGCACGCTGTTCACGAGGATGGAGTAGCCGGTGGCCCGGTCGAGCAGCGCGGCCTGCCGTTCCGAGCGATACTCTGCGACCAACCGGAAGAAGAGCGCCCGATTCGGCTGCACCTCGAACTTGAGTCGAGGGATCACCGTCCGCGCGAACTCGCTGCCATCGAGCGCCCGCGCAAGCTTCGTCCAGGTGACGGTGCCCGACACGCGCGTGCTCGGTGTCGGACGAAGATTCACCGCGGCGCGCAGACTGGTCACCTCACCCGGTCGGGCTTCCGGAAAGATCGGCGTTTGTCCCACGTTGGCGGTCATCGACGCATCAAACTGACGGAAGAGTGGTGTGCCGATGGTGGCGTTGCCGCTCCACTGGTCGTACACCCCGCTGGCCAGCACGAACGGGATCGTTCCGGTCGGTCCGGCGACGCTGTAGCTGCCGTAGTTCGTCGGCTCGAAGCGGGCGAATCCTTCGGAAATCTGGCCACCCACATTCCAGCCACCGCGCAGCCGCAACGACCAGTTCAGCTGCGTCGCACCCTCGATCGACTTGTCGGTGATGAAGTCGCCATACTTCCAGACCTGGCTCGATCCACCGAACAGCGTCAGCTGTTCGAAGAAGGCGCCACGCGCACCATAGAATGCCCAGCGATTGAAGGCTCGACCCTGCAGGATGCCAACGCGATTGACGAACCCGCTCCGCGCCTCGAACTCCTTGTCGAACGCCGTCAGGTGGTAGTTGAAGCCGAAGGCGCGGCCGGTGCGGTCCACCTCGAGATCCCAGAGCGGGGCGGAGCGCGTTGCACCGGTGCGAGAGTCCCGGCTCCACGAGTTTGCCAGCTGGGTCTGGAAGTAATAGAGCTTCTTGAAGACCAGCCTGGTGTCGGCCGAGACGACCCGGTTGAAGCTGCCGCCCTGCTCGCGATCGGTGAGGGTGAGCCCCGCGACCGAATTGATGCCGAGGTCGCGCCGAACGCGAGTCATATTGACGAGTGCGTTGGCGCCAGTGCTGACTTCATCGACCGACGTCAGGTGCGCGACCGTGTAGCGTCCGAACTTGCCGGTGAGCTTGGCGCCCGCCAGCGGGTTGGCGATGCTCCGCGTGTAGACCAGGTTGTTCGGCGCCGCGAAGAGTTCGATCCCTTCGAGGAAGAAGGGGCGTCGCTCCGGATAGAAGAGCGCGAATCGCTCGTTGATGGTGACCAGTCCGGCATCGGACTCGACTTGCGAAAAATCCGGGTTGATGGTGCCATCGAGGGTGATGTTGGTGAAACCGAGGCGGACATTTCCGCCGAAATCGGGGTGCAGCGTGCCACGATCAAACCCGCCATCAGCGTTCCTGGTGCCAGGAAGATTCGCGGTGACCGTGGGCTGGAGCTCGGTCACCACGCCCCGCGTGATGTCGTGAATCCCGATGAGCGTACCCGCCTGCGCCAGGAACGACGCATTGGCGCGCCGGACATCGGTCCAGGTGTCTTCGTAGCCGGTGCGTTGGGTCGTCCGCGCGACGTTGATTCCCCACGTCTGTTGCGCACCGCCGGCGTAACGCAGCGACTTGAACGGAATCCGCATCTCGATGGCATAGCCGAAATCGGTACGTCGACCCTTCGATTCCCAGAGAAAGTCCGGATTCCGGTCGATCGTGCCCGAGATCATTCCGGCGCTGGCCGCGAAACCACCCTCGCTCCGGACCCCGTCATCCTGGACACCGTAGGCATTGCTGCCGAAGAAGTACGCGCGCCGATGGTCGTTGAAGGTGTCGAGGTAGATGCTCACCTGGTCATCGCTGGCGATGTTGTCGCGCTTGGCGAGGGTGGCTCGCACCGAGCCGGGGTCGCGATCATAGGCGAGAATGCCGAAGTGAATCGCCGTCGGCGAATACCAGACCAATACCACCGTGGAATCTTCTGCCGCCCGACCATCCACGGGCCGCAGCTGGTGGAAGCCGTCCATACGGGACGCTGTGCGCCAGACCGGTTCGTCGAGCACCCCGTCGAGGACAATCTCGGCCTCGATCCGGGGCGGCCGCATGGTGGGTGCGGCGGCGATGGCCTGCGCGCGGATGCTCGCCGGGAGGGCAAGCAGGAGCAGGAGTGGCAATGTGGCTTTCATAGGGGCGAGAAGATAAAGGGTTGCGGCTCCGGTCGTGCGGCCCGACCACTGCCCCGGGTTCTCATCCGGCACCGCCTCCCTGCGCCAGCGGATCATAGCGGCAGGGCGTAGCGCTCGAGTTGCTGCAGGTCATCGTCATTCACGTGCGCCACATACAACGAGGTCGCACCCATCCCGACGACCAGACGCGACGCCGGAAGCTGAACGCTCGCCACCAACGTCCCCTGATTATTGAAGATGTCGTAGAGCGCGGGACGACCAGCCGGCTGGTAGCGCCGCACCCAGAGCCGCTCCTTGCCATCGACGAAGAGTTGCGACGGGTCGAAGGGTGGCTTGGAGGCGGGAAAGGCCGACGCATCCGGACCGCCATCACCCTGCGGCCGACCTCGGCTCAGCGAAAAAGTCTGCTCGCCGTTGCGGTTTTCGACTCCGATGTTGATCGCACCGCTGCGCGCCTGATCCGCCGCGTATTCCTTGCGCTCCGCCTCGCCGATCTTTACCGGCGTGTAAATCACCGGCGCCCCTGCGTGCGGTGGGCCACCGGGCGGCAGCACCTCGACGCGGTACTTCCCGCTCCGGACGAGGAAAATCGTCCCTGACGGTGCGATCGCCCAGCCATCGGCTGCGGCCAGTGGCACCGGCGCGATCCGCTGTTGCCGCGAGTTCTGGCCACCCGATTCGGTGCGCTTGGTGTCAGGCGCCTTCAGCGTGGCGACCCGCGTGACCTGTTTGCTCCCCCGGTCGAGTCGGTTCAGCGCCACCGAATCTCCCCCCGGTCCACCACGGAAATAGATGCCTCCACTGCGGTCGGTCCCGCCTGGGAGCATCACCGTCACACTGCCCGGGCCAGCGCCACCGGCACTACCCATGATCGGCATCGTGGTGCCGAGCTTCCCGCGCGGGTCGATCAGCGTCAGGCGATTGTTGCCGAGGTCCACCAGCAAGGAGCTGTCGGCGGCAAGCGGCCAGATCCCATCGGGCTGGAGATACTCACCCGGCCCGCGTCCCTTGTGGCCGAGGGTATCGATATGCCGGAAGGTCGGATCGATCCGCAGGAGGACCCCATCGAGCGATGCCGCAGTCAGGATGGCGCCGTTCGCCTGCTCCCGGATACCGCGGATCAGGGAGAACTGAAATGGCTGGACGGCGTTCGGGGCGCCGAGCGTGTACTCGCGGACAGGGGCCTGCGCCGCCACGGAGCCGGTGGCTGTCGCGAGCGCGAAAATGGCGAAATATCCGGGTCGCACGCTACGCATTGGCCTGCTCTCCGCGAGAAGGAAGGAGTGCGGCGGCAGGATGGCAACAGCGAGTGAAGGGGCGCTGGAGCGCTCGCCGCCGGGGGTGCTATTCGTATCGCAACGCCTGGATCGGATCCAGCGAGGCAGCGCGCCGCGCGGGCCAGAGGCCGAAGAAGAGCCCGACCAGCGCCGAGAAGAGGAAGGCCACGATGATGGCGGTGGGCGAGATCAGCGTCGTCGAACCGTACTGCTTGCTCACGAAGATCGACATCCCGACGCCGAGCACGATTCCCACCAGCCCGCCGGAGACACAGAGCACCAGCGCCTCGATCAGGAACTGGCTCAGGATCGTCAGCTTCGTGGCACCGAGTGCCTTGCGGATGCCGATTTCCTTGGTGCGCTCGGTCACCGAGACCAGCATGATGTTCATGATACCGATGCCACCCACCAGCAGCGAGACCGCGGCGATCGAAAGCAGCAGTGTCGAAAAGGTCTCGGCGTTCTGCGCCGAGGTGGCCAGAAATTCCTTGGGAGAGCGGATCTGGAAGTTGTTGGCGCCGCCCGGGCGGATCTTGTGTTCACGCCGCATGATCCGTTCGACGTCCACCATCCCCTGTTCCATCGGCAACTTCTCGTGCACGATCACCGAGATCGACCGGAGCCGGTCGGTCCCGAAGACGCGGTACCGAGCGGTGCTGAGCGGAATCAGGATCTGCTCGTCGGGATTCATGAAGCCCTGGGAGCCCTTGGCGCTGAGGATGCCGATGATCTCGAACGGAATCCCGCGGATCGTGAAGGTTTGCCCGATGATCGCCGGACCATTGGCATCGAGCAGCTTCGGTACATCCGCGCCGATCACGGCGTAGCGCTGCTGGGCACCGTCATCGCCATCGGTGAACATCCGCCCGGTCGTGATGGTGTAATTGCGGGCGCTCAGGTAGTTGGCCGTGGTGCCGATGATACTCGTGTTGATGTTCTTGTTGCCGAAAACGACTTGCTGGTTGCGCCCCATTTCCGGAACGACCGCGCTGAGTGTCGTGGCATCGCGCTTGAGCGCCTCGGCGTCCTTGACATACATCGGAGCGCCATCGCCTCGCGCGGCGCCCATCGAGAAGCCCTGCCCGGGATTGATGGTGACCAGGTTCGCGCCGAGCGAGTTGATGCGATCCTGGACCGCCTTCTGGGCCCCACTCCCCATCGCGACCACGGTGATCACCGCGGCCACCCCGATGATGACGCCGAGCATCGTGAGCATCGCCCGCAGCTTGTTCGAGCGAATGCTCTGGAATGCAACGCGGATGGTCTCGCCAATCAGCATTGGCTACCTCCCGGGGGGGCGGGCGCCAGCACCCGCGCCAGTCGGTGCCCCACTGGCTGGCCGCGTACCGGCACCGCCGGCGGGCGTACTCGACTGACCCGGCAGCCCGCCCGACATCCCCTTCATCCGGGTCTGCAGATCCTGCTGCGACTGCACAAACGAAGCGCTGGGCAGCATCAGCACCGAATCCTTCTCGGTCAGCCCCGACTTCACTTCGGAGTAGTCGAGATCGGTGAGCCCGGTCTTCACATACACCGGTATCGGCTTGCCATCGCGCTTGACGAAGACGATGTAGGTCGAGCCGAAATTGCCTTCGCCACGGCCGGCCGGGGCAGCACCCTGACCCCCCCGGGGAGCCGCCGCGGCCGCTGCCGGAAGAATCACTTCCTTCCGGGCACTGTCACCCGGGGCCGGCGGCGGTTCGGACCGCTTCTTCGCATCCGCCAGCAACTGCGTGAGGTCGGCTTCGGTGATGCCGAGCACCGTGCCGGCACTCTTCACGTCGCGTTCGGTGCGGAGCGCGGCGTTGGGCACCGCGAGCACATTCTTCCGTTCGCCGACCTGAACCCGCACTTCGGCGTTCATCCCCGGCTTCAGCAAGCCGTCCTTGTTGTCGATCCGGATGAGCACCGGGAACATCGTGACATTCTGGATGGTGTCGGCCTGCGGTTCGATCTTGAGCACTTCGCCGCGGAACGGGCGATTCGGATAGGCGTTGACGGTGACGTCGGCCGGAAGTCCCGGACGGAGCTTGCCGATGTCGGTCTCGTCGACATAGGTCTTGACCTGCACCAGGGAGAGATCGGCCATCGTCAGCAGGACGGTGCCGCCGCTCGCCGTATTGGGTGAGGAGATGACACTGCCGCGCTGGACCTGTTGGGCGATGACCGTTCCGGTGATCGGCGCCAGCACGCGGGTGTCTCCGAGTGTGATCCGGGCATTCTCCAGCGCGATCGTCTGGCGCACCACGTCCGCCCGGGTGTTGGCCACGGTCAGCGTGGTGGTCTCCAGTTCCTGCTGGGTGATCGCCTTGGCCGCGAACAACTCCCTGGAGCGATTCAGCTGTCCCTGCGCGTTCGCCAGCTGCGCCTTGGCCACCTCGAGGTTCGCCTGCGCCGTCGCGACGTCGTTCGCCGGGATCCGCTGATCGACCTGGACCATCAGGGTGCCACGCGTCACGTGGTCCCCGGTCTGCACCTTCACGTCGAGAATCTCGCCGGAGGCCTTCGACTTGACCTGGACCACCGTGTCGGGATTGACCGCACCGGCGGCCTGTGCCGTCACGATGATGTCGCGCCGTTCGACGGCGACGGCCTGATACACCGGGAGCACCGGGGGTTTGCTGCACGCACCAACCAGCGCCACCAAGGGCAACACACGAGCGAGCTTCACGCGACCGCCTCCACACCACTGCCGTCGCTCGACACCTTGCCATCCTTGAGGATGATCTGGCGCTTCGCGTGTGCGGCAATGTCAGGTTCATGAGTAACGAGAATGATGGTCTGGCCCTGTCGATGCAGTGCCTCGAAGAGGGCCATGATTTCCGAGGACGTCACCGAATCGAGGTTGCCGGTCGGTTCGTCTGCGAGCAGGATCGACGGATGATTCACCAGCGCCCGGGCAATCGCCACGCGCTGACGCTGACCACCCGAGAGCTCGTTGGGCTTGTGGTCCATCCGGTTCCCAAGCCCGACCGACGCGAGCACTTCCTTCGCACGTTCCCGCCGTTCCTTGTTCGGGGTACCGGCGTACACCAGCGGCAGTTCGACGTTGGCGAGCGCCGAGGCACGAGGGTGGAGGTTGAACGTCTGGAAGACGAAGCCGATCTCCTTGTTCCGGATCCGCGCGAGGGCATCGTCGTCGAGTTCGCTCACGCGGTAGCCATTGAGCCAGTACTCCCCTTCCGACGGGGTGTCGAGGCAGCCGATCAGGTTCATCATCGTCGACTTGCCGGAACCGGAGGGCCCCATGATCGCGACGAACTCGTTGCGCCGGATGGTGATGTCGATACCCTGAAGAGCCCGCACTCGCTCGGTACCCATCTGATACTCGCGCTGCAGATTGCGAGTGACGATCACGGCATCACGTGGCACGTCAGCGGGAAGCGAGGCCATCCGCTCGGCCGTGTTGCGCAGGTCCTTTTGCATTACTGGAGGCTCCGCCCGATCAGTGCTTCAATCTGGGCCTTGGCACGCAGGTAGCTGAAGCGCGCATTCACCGCGTCGATCTCGGCCTGAGTCAGCCGCTCCTGCGAGGTGAGCACATCGACGATGGTGGCGACGCCGAGCTTGTACCGCTCGGTGATGACGCGAATGTCTTCGTTGGCTGCCTGTACGCTGGTGTTCAGGATCTCGATCTGCTGCTGCGCCGTCGCCAGCTCGGAGAGCCGCTGGGTCAGTGAGGCCAGCACCTGGCGCCGTGCCTCGGCGGCCTGCGCCTCGGCGTTGTCGACTCCCACCGCTGCCGTGGCGATGTTCTGTTCGCGTGTAAAGCCGTTGAACAGCTGCCAGTTCAGCGACAGCGAGAGACTGCGACCCTGGAAGAACTGGTAGTCGTTGCTGCGGTTGCCGTTCCAGTTGTTACCGAACGAGGCTGCCAGGGTCGGGAAGTAACCCGCCTTGCTCGAGGAGTACGACGACCGCGCGGCGCTCGCCGTCGCCTCGAAGTTCTTCACTCGTGGCGACAGCGCCACTGCCTGCGACCGGAGCGAGGTGGTGTCGAGGGTGACGATCCGGTAGATCGCGGAATCCTCGATAGCAGTGACCCGGTCGTCGCTGCCGATCAGTCGGCCGAGGTTCGCCTCGGCGGTGGCCAGGGTACTGCCGGCCTGCAGCAGGTTGAGGCGGGCCGTGCCGAGGGTCACCAGCGACTGCAATGAATCGGAGCGTGTGGCGGAGCCGGTCTGCAGCTTCGCGATGGCGACCTTGAGTTGCTCTTCCGCGCGCTTCACGCTGGCTGCCCGTACCCGCAGCGTCTGCAGGGAGGCGAGCGCGTCGAAGAAGGCGTTGGTCGTGGTCAGGCCGTTCTGGAAGCGGGCATCGACCAGCGAGGCGTCGGCCGCATTCTCGTTGGCGCGAGCCACCCGGAGATCGTTGTTCCGTCGGAAACCGTCGAAGATCGTCAGCGACGAGTTGAACCCGAAGCCGAAACTCTGCGACGTGGAGTTACCGCTCACCACCTGGTTGGTGACCGGGTCGATGCGCTGCGGCCCTTCCGAGAAACCTCGTGTGCCGTTTGACGACGCCGAGAGCGACGGGAGGAAGGCCCCCTTGGCGGCGCGGGTCCGTGCCTCCGTGGACCGCACCTGACCGTAGGCCGTCACCACCGAGGGCTGCACCTTGTCCGAAAGCTTCAGCGCCTCGGCGAGGGTTACGGCCCGGGGCGCCGACTGGGCAGCCAGCGGCAGTGCGATCACCAGGGCGCCGAAGGCAGCCCGCGCCGTCCGCTTAACGAGGTCCACGCAGACCTCCGCGCGACTGCTCACGCATCTTCTTCCGATTCGCATCCAGAGCCTGATTCATAGAGTCGTACCTAACCTGTTGCGGGGGAGTCAGGAGCAGACGAACCTCGGTACGCGTTTGCTGGCGACGGGTTTCGACGGCTGGCCGGATCGACTCCCAGAGCGAGTCCATCTGCGCCCCGATATTCCCGCGAACCATCGAATCGATGGCCGCAGATCCTCGCTTGTAGATCGCGACGATACTGTCCCGTCGGTCCGCTGCGACATCGAGCTGCCTGGCAACCCACGCCCCCTGGCCGCCGGGACCGCCACCCATACCATGGCCACCACCCGATCCGTGCCAGATGAAATCCGCCTTGCCTGCGCGGAAGGCCGCCGTCAGGCCGACCACGCCCACAACGATGCCAACCGCAAACGCGGCCAGGAGGAGCACCACTGCCCGGGTACGTGAAGTGCTCACTTCCCCTCCGAGGTCATCGCAACGAGGAGAACGTCGGCACCGGGGCGAGAGCCATCGAGGAGCTCACTTGCCACGGATGCTTCACTCGTCGCCGAGGTCGGAACCCGGGACCAGCCCCAGCCGGCCAGCACGGTCGCGAGCGATGCGGCGACCAGCCCCTGCCAGAACCAGCCGGCGAGTTCGTCTTCCCAGGCGCGCTTGCCGAGGCGAGCACGGATCCGGGCCACGAACGCTCCTTCGTGCGGCATTGCCAGCGCTTCGCGAATCGCAGCCCCGAGTTCTTCGTCGGCGGCGGAATTGAACGGCGACATCTCACTCATCCCACTCCTCCTTCACGGATCCCAGCACGGTGCGTAGTGCCCTTCTGCCGTGGAACACATCGGACTTCACGGTGCCCTCGGGAATTCCCAGTAACGTGGCAATTTCGGCCTGCGAATACCCTTCTGCATCAAACAGGACGATGGCGAGTCGCTGTCGCTCCGGCAGCGTGGCGAGCGCCGATTTCAGCCGCACCCCGAGATCGAGCGCACCGGCATCGCGGGCCGGATCGTCACGCGAGGCCGCCGCCACGTGATCCAGTGGGTCGGCGGCCCGAACCCGACGCCTGCGGCGGAGGTCCTTGGCGGCGTTGACCACGATCTGCATCAGCCAGGGCCGGAATGCCCGCTTGGCGTCGTAGCGGGCGATCGCCTGCCAGGCAGAGAGAAACCCCTCCTGCGCGGCGTCATCGGCATCTTCCCGATCTTCCAGGACGGCGTAGGCCACCCGGCGTGCCATCGGCGCGTGCAGGGCCACCAACTCCCCGAACGCCTCGGAATCGCCCTCGGCGGCCCGGGAGGCGAGCTTGGCATCATCCACGCCGGTCATACGCGGGGAACCCGGGGTCGGTTGAGCATCAGGTCCGTCCTCGATGCCCCAGGGCCCGGACGATCAAGGCCGCCGCCGAGAGGCTTGCGAGGGCCGCAGCGGAATAGGCAGCCGGCACCGGGAAGAGGAGGAAAAGGGCCGCCGCAGCGAGCAGAACCAGGGCGAACGGGCCGAACAGCGCTGCACGAGCCCCCCGGACCAGCCCGCCAGCCGTGACGATCGCCTGCCGGCGCCGTTCCCGGAAGCTCCTGACGTGCTGGATCTGGTGGCCGTGCGGTGCGATCTGGCGGTCGAGGGCTGGGGGAATCTGCCGCCCGAAGAGGGTGGGGATCCGGCGCGGCCGGGGAACGACCTCACTGGCCAGGGCGAGGTCGGCAATGAACTGCTGTTCCAGCCCCTGGGCGAGTGGCTTGTCGTCGATGAAGACATCGAGTTCCCAGTTCGCCAGCAAGGAGGAGGCGTTCATATTGCTCGACCCGACCCGGACCCAGCGGCCGTCAGCCACGATGCTCTTGGCGTGCAGCATCGGCCCCTGCCACTCCCAGAGCCGCACCCCCGCCTTGAGCAGCCCGCGATACCCCACCCGCGACAGGTTGCGGACCATCCGGATATCGCTCGACCCCGGCATCAACACCCGCACATCGACGCCATCGCGGGCCGCATCGATGAACGCCTGATAGAGCCGCTGCGGCGCCGCGAGGTAGGCCTCCGTGACCCAGATTTTCGAAGCACTCACGCCGAGGAGCAGGTCGATGGTGCGATAGGCGCGCTCGCGACCGGGCTCGGTGGCGACGACGCGCACCGTGGTATCCCCGGCCTCCGGCACATTGCCATCCACCTCGTCCTGAGGAATGGCATCGCCACCCGCGAAGCGCCACGCACGCTCGAAGGCCACATCCAGCAGCCGCGCGGCCGGTCCCTCGATGCTGATACCGGTGTCGCGCCACGGCAGCCGCCCCTTGGCGGGGTCGCCGATCCATTCGTCGCCAATGCAGAGGCCGCCGGTCACGCCGCGGGCACCGTCGACCACGAACACCTTGCGATGGTCACGCGACGCCAGCAGCAGCGGGTCGCGCCAGCTGGGCGGTCCGAAGGCCTGGACCTCTACCCCCGCGTTGCGCAGTTGTCTCCAGAAGCGTCGCGAGGTGCTCCAGCTGCCAAGCCAGTCGTAGAGGATGCGCACTTTCACGCCGGCGCGCGCCTTGGCCATCAGTGCGTCGGCGAAGCCCTGACCAGTGGCATCGCCGTGGATGATGTAGTTCTCGAGGTGAATTCGCGTGGTGGCCGTGGCGAGCTGGGCGTGCATCACGGCGAAATTGGCCGGTCCATCAATCAGCATCTCGACGCGATTTCCCGGCACCGCCTGGGTTCCGGAGGCGCGCTCGACCGCGCGAGCCAGCGCCTCGGTGGCCTCCGGTCCGGACGGAGTGTCGGAGGTCACGCGCCGCTCAGCCCAAGCTCCCGTTCGTGCGGACGCAGTGCGGCGAGGACATCGGTGATGAGTCCATCGAGTGGCACGCCAAGCTCCAGCGCACCGTTACGCACGTCCTCGCGATTGACCCCGCGCGCAAACCCCTTGTCCTTGAGTTTCTTGAGCACCGAGGGCGGTTCGAGGTCGGCCAGTGACTTCGATGGCCGCACCAGGGCACACGCCACCACGAAGCCCGCGAGCTCGTCGACAGCAAAGAGCACGCGCGCCAGATCGCTGGCCCGCGGCGTGTGCGTGAACTCCGCGTGGCCCAGAATCGCCTCGCAGCCGTCTTCGGGAAAACCGTGCGAGCGGAGGTAACGCACCCCTTCACTCGGATGCTCCTGATCGGCGGCGCGCTCGGCGTTGGGATACCGCTCGTAGTCGAAATCGTGGAGGAGTCCGACCACGCCCCACCACTCGGGGTCCCCGGCATAGCGCGGTGCCAGGTGGCGCATCACCAGCTCCACCGCGTGCATATGACCGCGCAGTGCCGGGGATGGAGTCCAGCTGGACACCAGCTCCCACGCCCGTTCGCGCGGCCAGGCGACGTGGCTGCTCAATGCATCCCCGAGGGCATCGCGGCGAGGCCCACGTGGAACGGAACCCGCGCCGCCTCGACGTGATCGAGCGCGACCAGAAAGACGTAGTCGCCACCCAGTGGCAGCGGCAGGTCGAAGACAAACACCGCCGACGTCTCGACATCCACCACCCCGGCGGGAGGCTCGTTGACTTCCATCAGGCCGGCCTGCTCCAGCAACATCTGTCCCGAAGGATCCACCAGACGAACCGCCAGTTCGTGACTACCGAGTTCGGTTCGGCGGCCGCGCAGGTGCAGCACCAGATGCGCCCGCGGATGCATCGCGGGCAATTGACCGACCACGACCTGGCGCCAGATCCCCAGCACGGAAAGCTTCCCGTGCTGGTCGACCAGGGCGTAGTCGGCGAGGACCGCGAGATCGACGAGCGTATTCAGCTCACTCGGATGGAGGTGATGACATCGCCCTGGCGGATCGCGTTGACGACATCCATTCCGCTGGTCACCTGTCCGAAGACGGTGTGCACTCCATCGAGGTGGGGCTGCGGTGAGTGTGCGATGAAGAACTGTGAACCACCGGTGTGCTTCCCGGCGTGCGCCATCGAAAGCGATCCGGCGGCGTGCTTGTGCTTGCTGGTGTCGGTCTCACACTTGATGGTATAGCCCGGGCCACCGGTGCCGACGTGGGGATTTTTCGGATCCTTCGAGAGCGGATCGCCGCCCTGAATCACGAAGTTGCTGATGACCCGATGGAAACGGGTACCGTCATAGAACTCGCTGTTCGCGAGCTTCTCGAAGTTGCCCACCGTGCCGGGCGCCTCTTTTTCGAACATCTCGGCGACAATGGTGCCCTTTTCGGTCTCGATGGTGGCGGTCTTGGACATAACTGAGATCCTCTTGGAGTTGAGCTCAAATATAGGATGATGGATGATCCATGATCCATCATCCATCATCCCTCCTGCTCGGACACAGATCAGCAATCACGCACTCCCCGCACTTCGGCCGGTTCGCAATACACACCCGCCGGCCGTGCCAGATCAGCAGGTGGCTCACCAGGGCCCAGTCGTCCTGGGGGATCAGCACCATCAGGTCGCGCTCGACCTTCTCCGGATCGCGCTCACGGCTGAGCCGGAGCAATCGCGCCAGCCGCAGCACGTGGGTGTCGACGGTGACCCCCTCCTGGATGCCGTAGGCATTGCCGAGGATGACGTTGGCCGTCTTCCTGCCGACACCGGGAAGCCGTCGGAGTTCCGCCATCGTCCGCGGCACCGCACCCGCGTGATCGGCCATCAGCCGACGCGCCATCCCGAGCAGGTTCTTCGCCTTGTTCCGAAAGAAGCCGGTGGAACGGACGACCTGCTCCACCTGGTCCTGCGTCGCAGCGGCGAGCGCGAACGGATCCGGCCAGCGCCGGAAGAGTTCCGGCGTCACCAGATTCACGCGCACGTCGGTGCACTGCGCCGAGAGGATCGTGGCGGCGAGCAACTGGAACGGCGTGGTGAAGGTCAATTCGCAGTGCGCGCCGGGATACTCCTCCTTGAGGCGATGGAGGATGTCGTGGGCACGCTCCCGGCGCATGGCGGCGGATTCGCGGCCGGTAGCTGTCATCGTGGCCGCCCGGTCAGGGGTGGCGGGAGGCCGCAAAGGCGAGGAAGCCGGCGGCATCCCGGCAGTTGAGGATGTCCGCCGGACCGAGCCCACCTTTGCGCGCGATCCCGATGCCGTACTCGACGTTGGCGAGCCCGGCCAGATTGTGCGCATCGGCGCCGATCGAGATCACGACACCGGCCGCACGGGCGCGAGCCAGGACGCGCCAGTCGAGGTCGAGCCGATGCGGGTCGGCATTGATCTCGATGGCCACGTGGTGCGCTGCGGCCACCTCGAACACCCGGTCGAGGTCAATCGGATACGCCTCCCGCGCGAGCAGCAGCCGGCCCGTCGGATGGCCGAGAATCGTCATATACGGCGACGTCATCGCCCGGCAGACGCGGTCGGTCATCTCCGACTCGCTCAGGTTGAAGCGCGAGTGAATCGATGCGATGATGAAATCGAATCCGGCGAGAATGTCGTCAGCGTAGTCGAGTTTGCCGTCAGCAAGGATGTCACTCTCGATCCCCTTGAGCAGCCGGATACCCGGGTTGCTCGCATTGAGCACATCGATTTCGTCCCACTGCCGGCGGATGTCGTCCGGCGTCATCCCACCCGCATACGCCGCGGCGCGGGAATGATCGGTGATGCCGACGTACTGATACCCTTCGGCCCGGCACGCTGCCGCCAACTCTGCCGCGCTATTACTGCCGTCGGAGTAGGTCGTGTGACAGTGGAGGAAGCCCCGCAGGTCCTCGCGGGAGAGCAGTGTCGGGACCGGGCGCGAGAGTTCCTCGCCGCTCTCCCGCAGTTCCGGGGGGATCCACGGCAACCCCAGCGCCGAGTAGAGCGCCGCCTCAGTGGGGGTGGGGATGAACTGGCTCCCCTTCCAGAGTGCGGTCCCGGCCAGATTGTAGCCCGCCTCCTTCCCAAGCCTCGCCAACGCGGCCAGATGACCATCGTTGCCGGTCGCCTGCACCAGCACGGCACCGAGATTTTGCGGCGGCGTCACCGTGACCTGAACGCTGCTGCCGCCAGCCAGGCGCAAGGTCGCCCGCCGCTCGTCCTGGCCAGCGATTTCACTCGCCCCCGGGAACGCCGCCAACTGACGGAAGACTTCGTCAGCCGAGACATCGGCCACCAGCACGATCTCGAGGTCGCGAACCACCTCGGCGCGACGACGCACGTCGCCCCCCACGTGCACCGCCAGAATATGTGGCAGCCTGGCCAACGCCTCTGCCAGCGACTCGGCCTCCTGCATCGCGTGGTGCGACAGCCGCCACTCGCTCGCGGCCCGCAGGAAGGTGATGCCGCGCAGAATGTTCTCCGCCGTCCGCTGACCGAAGCGCGGCAGTGCCGCGAGTCGCCCGTCGCGCGCCGCGACTTCCAGATCAGCCAGCGTTTCGATGCCGAGGGAATCGTGCAGCGTCCGGATCTTGGAGACACCGAGCCCGGAGATGGCGAGCATCTCCACCAGCCCGGGCGGTACATCCTCGCGGAGCTGCTCGAGCAGTTCCGAGCGACCGGTCTGCACCAGTTCCGTGATCACCTGGAGGATCGCCGGACCGATCCCCTTTGCTTCGGCAAGGGTTCCGTCCGCAATCGCGCCATCGAGCTCCCCCGGGAAGCCCTCGACGGTCTTTGCCGCGCCGGTGAAGGCGCGCACACGAAAAGTGTTCTCGCCCTTCAGTTCGAGATACGCCGCCAGCTGATCCAGCGCTCGCGCCACACCGGTCCGATCCATCACCGCCATTCGATCACGCCTCCACTCGGGCTGCCGCACGCCAGGCGAGCAACAGGAGTTCTTCGGGAGCTACCACAGCGAAGAGTCCGGCGGTATCGCCGCCAGGCATCAACGGGGCAAAGAGCGCTGAGCCGTCCTCCCGGCGCACCTCACCGGGGGCGCCCCCCTCCACCACCAGCAGTGACAGCCCCGGGCGGTTGGGGTGGACCCCGAAACAGGCGACGACCCGGATTCCTCCGGCGATCGGCACCGCGAACCAGCCGTCGAGCGGCTCATAGACTTCGCCGTCGTCGAGGCGGCCCCAGATCAGTCTCGGGGCGACCTGAATGTACGTGGTGGTGTTCGGTCGTGGGGCGTCTGCGAGATCCGGGTGATTCTCGCAGAGCGCGCGCGTCGCCGGCGCATCGAGGCGTGCGATCGGCTGATCGGCTTCCCAGTAGCGATAGGCGGAATGGACGAAGGCCACGAATTCGTCGACGCCATCGCCGAGGCCTTCGTCGGGCCGCAGGTCGCGCAGCAGTTCCACTGCCGGGGTCGTCAGCATGAACGTGTCGAGATCAGCCTGGGCGGGGAGCGCCGCGCGAATCGCCGGAAAGCGCGCCTCGGCAAGCGGCCCGAAGACCAGTTCGAACGGATGCGGCGGCGGGTTCACTGCTGTGGCAGGAACGGATCGAGTGCGGCCACGAATTCCTCCAGCGCCTCGACATAGGGAACGTGCCCGCAGTTCGGGAGCACCACCAGTGGTGCCCGCAGTGCGGCAGCAGTGGCCGCTGCCGTCGCGAGTGGAATCGGGTCGTCGTCGCCGTGCACCACGAGCGCGGGCAGCTCGAGCTGTTTCAGCGCAGGGCGAAGATCAAAATCAGCGCCCAGCGAATTCCACACTTCCTGCTGGGTCCGTCCGGTGACGCGGAAGGGCGTCAGTTCTGCAGCCCGCGCCGGATCGTGAAAGTATCCCGCAACAGCGAGTTCGAAGAGCCGCTGGTTGTATTCGACAAGGTTGCGGGAGCGGAGCCCGCTGGCTTGCAACTGCGCTCGTTCGGCCTGCAGCTCCGGCGTGTTGCTGCGGGCGGCAAGTGCCGCCTCGTAACCCAGCCGCTCGACCTGCGCAGCCGGGGCAGGGGAGATCAGAGCGAGCCGAGCCACGCGCGCGGGATAGGTCACGGCGTAGAGCAGCGCCAGGAGGGCACCCCAGGAATATCCCGCCAGGGTGAGTTGCTCCAGGCCCCAGACATCGCGGAGTGCCTCGAGATCGTTGACCTGCTCACGCCAGCCGACCGGAACATCGCGGGCCACCGCCGATCGCCCGCCGCCGCGCTGGTCGTAGTAGATCAGCGTCCTGCCGGTCGCGAGACGATCGAAGCCGGGGAGGAGATAGTCGTGGTGTGCTCCCGGCCCGCCGTGCAGCACCACCGTCTCCGGACCCGCACCGATGCGTCGCTCGAAGAGCGACACGCCGCGGAGCTGACGCGTGATCGTCACAGCAGGACCGCGAGCGCCTCGGCGACCTGCCGGACGGCGTGGACCTCTTCGGGAGTGAAGGGATCGAGCACGTCGGAATCGACATCGATCTGTCCCAGCACATTGGCGCCGCGTTTGATCAGGACGACCAGCTCCGACTTCGTGAACAGGTTGCAGGCGATGTAATTCTCCCGTCCGCGGACGTCGCCCACATTCTGGTCCTCGCCGCTCGCCACCGCGGTGCCGCACACTCCCTTGCCGACCGGGATCCGCTGATGCTCCGTCTCGCGGCCACTCCAGGCCTCGAGCAGCAATTCATCACCGTGCAGCATATAGAGATAGACCGATGTGTAGGGCGCGCCGGCCTCGCGGATCAGGTCGGCAGCGAGGGTCAGCATCTCGCGACGAGGCAGTTGCTTGCTGAAGGCGGAGTGAAGGCGCTTCACCACGTGGGCGGCGTCGAGAACTGCGGGCATATCAGGCTTTCCTGGGGTCAGACCACCTAGATTCTAGCAATCTTCACCTCAGGCTCCCACCCCCATATGTCACCTCGCCTCTTCGCCCTCGTGCCGGCTGCGGTCGCGATCAACCTGGTGGTTGGCCGGGTCGCCGCCGAACTCGCGCTTCCGGTCTACCTCGACACCCTCGGCACGATGCTGGTCGCCGTCCTCACCGGGCTGCCGGGCGGCGTCCTGGTCGGGACCGTGAGCCAGCTCTTCGCCGGAATGCTCTCCGGCTACCAGTGGCTCCCCTTCGTGGTGATCCAGTGGCTGATCGCCTTGCTGGCTGCCGTCGCCGCCCACCGGGGTGGCTTTGCCTCGCCACTGCGCAGCGCCGGCTGGGGAGCAGCCTGCGGGGTGATCGCTGGCGTGGTTTCGGCGCTGATCTCCTTCCTGCTCTTCCACGGTGTCACCGCCGGCGGTGTCACCGCTATCACGACCGTGCTGCGTGGACTCGGGCTACCGCTCTCCACCGCCGTGACCGCGGCCTCGCTGGCGACCGACATCCTCGACAAGACCGTCGCCTTCGTGGTGGTCGGCTCGCTGCTGCGGGCATTGCCCAAGCGGATCCTCGGCCGCTTCCCGATCGCGGCGCGAGCGGTCGGGCGATGAGGCGCCTCCATCCCTTTACTGGTGGCGCGGTCACTCTGGCGCTGATCGCGCTTGCGCTGATCCTTCCGGCACCGCGCGGCACCATCGCGCTCTACCTGCTGGTGTGCCTCGGTGCGCCACTGGTTGGCGCGGGGCGCGCGGTGTGGCTGGGGCTCCTGATGGTGGTGCCGCTCTGGCTGCTCCTCTTCGTGATGCACGGCGTTCTCGGAGAGGCACCACGATTCCCGACGCCGTGGGGTGGCTCGCTCTCGGTGCAAGGCGTCGCGTGGGCGCTGGAACAGGGCAGTCGACTCGGCGCAATCGTCACCGCATCGCTCGCCTTCGCGACCCGCTTCGATCCGCACCGCTTCCTGCAGGCCGCGATCGTGCGCCGCTGGCCGTGGACCGCTGCGTTCCTGCTGGTCGCGACCCTCGATGCGGCCGATCGCTTCGGTGAGCAGGCGCGCCGGCTGCGCGAGGCACAGCGCACGCGGGGCCTGCGCGTGCGCGGCTCGCTGCGACTGCGCGCCCGCGCAATTCCGGCACTGGTCTTCCCGCTGCTCCTCGCCTCACTCACCGAAGCCGACGACCGGGCGCTCGCCCTCGAATCCCGCGGACTGACCCACCACGGACCACGCACCGCCGTCGATCCACCCATCGATACGACACTCGACCGCGTGGTCCGCTGGGCCGCACTCGCCGTCGTGCTCGCGGTCGCGATCTGGCGAGTCACCTCCTGATGTCGTTCGTCATCGAGCGACTGACCTTTCGCTACCCGGCACAGGAGTCGCTCGCGCTCAACGGCGTCGATCTGGCGATCGCACCGGGGCAGGTCACCTGGCTCACCGGGGCGCTCGGCAGCGGCACCAGCACGCTGCTGCTCCTGCTCTCGGGACTGGCCCCCCGACTCACGGGTGGCGAGCGCCACGGCAGCGTGACGTTCGCTGGCCGGGACCCGGCCGGTGGCCATCCGCTGGTGGACGGCCTCGCGTACCTCGGCCCGGCCCCGGGATTGCAGCTCAGTGGGATCACCAAGCGCGTTCGCGATGAAGTCGCCGTCGGCCCAATGAACCTCGGTTGGCCACGGGAGCGCATTCTGGCGGCAGTCGCGACGGCGATGGGCCGCGTCGGGGTGGAGCACCTCGCCGATCGCTCGCCGGGCGCACTCTCCGGCGGCGAGACGCAGCGCGTCCTGGTCGCAGCACTCCTTGCCGCGGCGCCGCGCGTCTGGCTGCTCGATGAGCCGTTCGCTGCCCTCGACCGGCTCAATCGCGAGCGTGTCGGAGCACTCCTGCGTGCCGTGGCGCGGGAAGGCGCCACGGTGGTGGTGAGTTGCGACGACGCCGATGCGATGGTGGCCGTCGCCGATCGGATGGTCGTACTCCAGCGCGGGGCGGTGGCGCTCGATGGGCCACCGCAGCAACTGCTCGCAGGCGACGCGCTGCTCGCCACCGGAGCGAGCACCACCGATGCGGCCACTCTCGCGGGTGCGGCTGGCCTCCCGGCACCGCGGCCGATCGACTCGGTCACACTGCTCGGCAGGATCGTCGCGCGACCCGCGCAGCACGTCCTCTCGCCCACGCGGTCCGTGGCTGTTCCCCTTGCGGTTCCCCGGCTCGCGTTCGAGCGGGTCCGCTTCGGCTACCCCGCCGGACCGCCCGTGCTCGACGAGACGAATCTGCTGATCTTGGAAGGCGAAGCGACGGGATTGTTCGGAACCAACGGCGCGGGAAAATCGACCCTGCTCCGGCTTGCGATGGCGCTCGAGCAGCCGACCAGCGGGGTGGTGCGAACCCTCGATCAAGCAACCGCTGGCAGCGGACCAGAAGAGCTTGC
>JANLPG010000159.1:0-31419 GCA_031367105.1 Gemmatimonadota bacterium
TCCTTGCCGCCGGTGCCGACGTCGCCACCACCAACGGTTCCGTCGGCGGCAACGTAGACATCAACTATTCCGCCTGTGCCATTTCCAAGGCGGTCTCCGGTGCATCGCTGGCGCGCCCGCTCAGCCAGCACTCCTGGGCCCAGGCCTACTGAGCCGCCCGGCACGACCAGCCGGGAGTGACCGTGGCAGATAAGTGGCCGGCGGGGACTCACCGCCGGCCACTTATCTTATCTGACACCTTATGCCCAGGCCCCCGATGCCCCGCCGCGTCCTCTTTTTCGTTGCTCCGCTCTACGAAGACCTCGAGCTCTGGTATCCCAAGATCCGCCTCGAGGAGGAGGGCTACGAGACTGTGGTCGCCGGGTTGGGGGAGCCCAGCTATCAGGGAAAGCGCGGCTATCCGATCACCGCCGACACCTCGGTCGACCAGATCCGGGCCGAAGAGTTCGACGCGCTGGTGATCCCCGGAGGCTACGCGCCAGACATTATGCGCCGGAGCGAGCGGCTCCTGACCATCACTCGCGCGATGCACGAGGCCGGCAAGCCGATCGCCTTCATCTGCCACGCGGGGTGGGTACCGATATCGGCTGGTATCGTCCACGGCAGACGCGGCACTTCGGTCGGGGCGATCAAGGACGACCTGGTGAACGCCGGGATGCTCTGGGAGGACTCACCGGTCGTGGTCGATGGCAACCTGATCTCGTCCCGGACGCCGGCCGATCTGGTGCCGTTTACGAAGGCAATTATTGCGGCCCTCAAGTAATCGATGGTGGATGATGGCCGGTCGATACCTGGTTCCCTGTTGAGGTGCGGTATATGTCGCTTGCAGAGGCTCAGCAACGGGTGGATCACTGGATCGCGCAGTTCGAGGAGGGTTACTTCCATCCCCTCACGAATATGGCGCGGCTTAGCGAAGAGGTCGGTGAGCTCGCCCGTGAGATCAACCACCGCTTCGGACAGAAATCCAAAAAGCCGGAAGAACTCGAGGGCGACCTGGGGATGGAGATGGCCGACATCCTGTTTGTGCTGATCTGTATGGCGAACCGTGAAGGAATTGACCTGAGCGAGGCGTTCGACCGGATGATGCAGAAGGTCGAACATCGCGATGCGCACCGCTGGACGAGGAAAGAATGAGACTGCGCCTCCTGCTCCTCCCTCTCTTCCTGTTGGCTGGCGTCGCGTGTGGGCAGCGATTCGGGGGGAAACTCCGCCCGGAGGAACTCGCCGAGCGCCTCGGTCCGTTGGTCACCGCCGGCGACACCACCGCACTGGCCACGCTGGCGGTACAACAGTGCCGCGGAGGGCCAGCTGATTCGAGCCGCGCCTGCTATGAGGACTACTTCCTCCAGCTCGCCAAAGGGGAGCGAGTGCGGCTCGCGCTCGGTGCACTCGAGCAGCTGGGCAAGCGCGACCCGCAGGTTGAGCGCGACGGCCACGGCTACACCCACGTGATCGGCATTCGGGCGTGGAAGCCTGGCGACGATGTCTCGGCGAAGTTCCGAAGCTGTACCGGGCTCTACCAATCGGGCTGCTACCACGGCGTGATTCAGTCGTGGTTCACTCAGGCAGGACCGGTCGACTCGGCACGGGTCAATCAGCTTTGCGACCTGATCGCCGCTGACCCTGCCGACCGCTGGCTGCGCTTCCAGTGCGTCCACGGCCTCGGCCACGGCTTCGAAATGGTGTGGAACTGGGAGCTGCCGCGCGCCCTCGGCGGCTGCGACTGGCTGGTCTCTTCCTGGGATCGCGAGTCGTGCTACGGCGGCGCCTTTATGGAGAATGCCGTCGCCGCGGCCACCGGCAGCCACCACACTTCGGTCCACGCGCTTCAGGCGTCAGCGAAGGATGCCGCACCGCCGAGAGCCGCCGGTCAGGATATGCAGGGGATGCAAGGGATGGGGCACGACCACGCTCCCGATACGAAGACGATCACCTTCAAGATGCTTGACTCAACCGATGCGCTCTACCCTTGCTCGATCGTCGACGCGAAGTACCACCGCGCCTGCTATGAGCTGCAGGGTGGCATCATCCTGCGTCGCAACGGACGCGACTGGACGGCAGCCGCCGGCACCTGCGACCGCGCTCCATTCAACGTCCGTTCAGCCTGCTATCAGAGCATCGGAACGATGACGGCAGGAATGACCATAGGAGACAACAAAAGCGCAGCCTCCGAATGCGCGCACGGCGATCCTGGCTACCAGCCGTTCTGTTTTTCGGGGGTGGTGAAAAACCGGATCGACGTCACTGCCGACCCGAAGGACGGCATTGCCTTCTGCCAGCAGATTCCGGCAGGCGCCAACCGGACCCAGTGCTACGTGGCAGTCGGGCAGCAGATATCGGTCTTGCACTCGGTGGACCTGGCTGCGCGCGCCAAGGCGTGCGCGCTGGCTGGCAAGGAGGGTGAGGCGGAATGTCGCGTGGGAGCCGCGCTGGACAATACCGTCAGGCCGACGCCGTAACGACGGCGGCGGAGCGATCACTCCCAGTCTTCGGGGATCGCCTCGAGTTCCTGCCGGATCGCGAGGTAGCTGGCGTATCGCTCCGCCGGTATCGCGCCGCCGTCGACCAGGGCACGGACCGCACAGCCTGGCTCGGTGCGGTGGGTACAGTCGCCGAAGCGGCAGTTGCCGAGCGCCGGTACGAATTCAGGAAAGCATTGATCGACCTGGTCCCGGTGCAGCGCCCAGATCCCGACTTCGCTGAAGCCCGGTGTGTCGACCACGAATCCCCCCTGCACCACCGGAATCATCACTGCCGACACAGTAGTATGGGTGCCCCGTCGCACCTTTCTCGAGATCTCTCCCACCCGTAGTCCGAGCCCCGGCTCCAACGCGTTCAGCAGCGATGATTTCCCCGCCCCGCTCGGCCCCGTGAGCACCGAGACCTTGCCCACCAGGCACTCGCGCAGCGGTTCGAGTCCATCACCACGCTTCGCGGCGGTTGGAATCACCCGATAGCCCGAGCTGGCGAGGTGGCGCGCAATTCCCTCCGCCGAGGCAAGGTCGACCTTGTTCACGACCACGATGGCGGGGAGATCATTCGCCTCAGCCACGACCAGCAGGCGGTCGATCAACTGGAGGATCGGTTCGGGATCGCGAGCAGCGGTAACGACCAGCACCTGATCGACATTCGCCGCCACCGGCCGAGTCCCGCGGCCGGCCGGCACTCGCCGTTCCATGATCGAGGTCCGTGGCTCGACCGCGTCGATTGCCACCACATCATCGGCGAGGGTCGCCGGATCGAGCCGGACACGGTCACCGGCGACCGCACGCTCCTCGGCACGTTTCGCCTTTCCGCGCAGGATCGCAACCCGTTCGATTCCATCCACCAGCACGCGATAACTCCCGCCCTCGCGCTCAAGGACGACGGCGACGATGTCGCTCAGAACTCCTCCGGCCGGCCGCCTGCGACGAGTTCGTCGAGGGCGGCCTTCACGTCGTACAGCGAGAGGGCGCCCAGGCGATCGCGGGTGTCGTCAGGCGTCTTGCCCCAGACGAGGTAGTCGGATTCGAGGTGCCCCATCGGGGCGTCGCCCGACGGCGTCCAGCGGACGAAGAGGAGTGCGCCACCGTAGCGGCCGCGGTCGTCGGGCTCGTCCTCCACCATCATCGCGACCGAGTAGGCCTGCCCGTCACTCCCGGAGAAGGCGGCCGCGCGGTCGTGTGCGGCCATATATCCCCCCAGCGTGAACTCGCTCACGAGCGGTGCATCGCCTCCCTGACGACATTCCCCAGGATGAAGGCGATGTTCGCGGGGCGTTCGGCGAGCCGGCGCATCAGGTAGGGATACCACTGCGTCCCGAAGGGGAGGTAGACGCGAAGGCGATAGCCTTCCCGCACCAGCGCCTCCTGCAGGTCACGCCGGATGCCGTAAAGCATCTGGAACTCGAAGCGGTCGTGTGCGATGCCGTGTTCCGTGACAAATCGCTTGGCGTGGGCGATGATCGCCTCATCGTGGGTTGCGATGCCGGGGTAGTTCCCAGAGGTCAGCAGCGACTCCATCAGCCGGACGTAGTGGGCGTCGACATCCCGCTTCTCCGGGTAGGCAACATCGGCGGCTTCGAGGTAGGCCCCCTTGCAGAGCCGAATCCGTGCGCCAAGGCCGATCAGGTGGGCAAGGTCGCCAGTCGAACGACGGAGCGCGGCCTGGATCACCACACCGGTATGTTTCCCGTAGTCACTCAAGAGCTTCGTCTCGAAGAAATCGAGCGTGCGGCTGGTATATGCGGATCCCTCCATATCCAGACGTACGAACGCGCCGGTCTCCTTGGCAACATCCAGCACGGCGCGGATGTTTCGCTCGCAGAGGGCCTCGTCGATATCGAGTCCCATCTGGGTCGGTTTCATCGAGGCGTTCACCTCGAGGCCAGCGGCCTGCATCGCGCGGAGGATGGTGATGTACATATCGCGGGCGTGTTCGGCTTCACCGGGGTTGTGGACGCTCTCGCCGAGGAGATCGAGGGACACCGTAATACCCTTCAACCAGAGTTCCTCGGCCGCCCGAACGGCGGTCTCGATCGTCTCCCCGGCCACGAAGCGAGCAGCAAAATTCTTCGCGAGCCCGTTGCGACGGACAAAATTGAAGATCGATTGCCGTTGTGACAGCCAGAGCAGGGTGGAACGCATCATCGGAAAGCATCACCTGGGTCGGGGTCTGGATCGCGCCACCCACGGGGTGCGGAACGGCGGGAATAGTAGCGCCCCGGGAGGCGCCGTGGAGGGGATGCGCTTGCGCCGGAGAAACCGTGCCGCGACACTCCGGGGCGGTCCCCTGCTCGCGACTTTTCCGGAGCCCCAGCGATGACCACACCGAAGGACGTCGGCTACGCCAGGCAACTGGGGTTGTT
Organism: Gemmatimonadota bacterium; assembly: GCA_031367105.1. GTDB lineage: Bacteria > Gemmatimonadota > Gemmatimonadetes > Gemmatimonadales > GWC2-71-9 > Palsa-1233. The sequence goes on from JANLPG010000159.1 coordinate 4,847, forward strand.
CTCGGCGACGATGATGGTGATCGGCGGAATCATCGGCTCGGGGATTTTCAGAAATCCGGCCGAGGTGGCACGCATCGTCCGGACACCGGCACTCGTCTACCTGGCGTGGGGACTTGGAGCGGTGGTCGCGCTGATCGGCGCCTTCGTCTTCGCCGAGCTGGGGCAGCGACGCCCCCGGGCGGGCGGCGGCTATGCGTACCTCCGCGAGGCCTTCGGCCCGCTCGCCGGCTTCATGTATGCCTGGGCACTCCTGCTGGTGATGGCCACCGGGGCGATCGCTGCGGTCGCGATGACCTTTGCCGGCTATGCCGCCGCGTTGCTGGGCTGGTCCGACTCGACCCAGCAACCGCTCGCGGCCTCTGCCATTGTCCTGCTCACCGCCATCAATGTCTGGGGGGTGCGGCCAGCAGCCTGGACCCAGAACCTCTTCACGATCCTCAAGCTCGCAGCCATCGCCACGCTGATCATCGCCGCGTTCGCGGCGCCGCAGGGCGTCCAGACGGCGATGACCCAGCCGACACTCCCGCAGACCGGATTGGTGCTGACGCTCGGTGCCGCGCTGGTTCCGGTGCTCTTCGCCTTCGGCGGGTGGCAGCAGACCAATTTCGTCGCGGAGGAGATGATCACCCCGGAGCGTGATCTCCCCCGTGCGCTGGTGATCGGCGTCCTGGTCGTCGTGGCAGCATACCTGCTGGTCAATGTGGCGTATCTTCGCTCCCTCGGCATCAGCGGCTTGGCGGGGAGCAGCGCCCCGGCCGCCGAAACGATGGGGGCGATTGCCGGAAGCGCTGGACGACGGCTGATCGGAGCGGGGATCGTGGCATCGACCTTCGGTTTCCTGAACCTGGTGATTCTGGTGTCACCGCGGGTGTATCAGGCGATGGCGCGCGACGGATTGTTCTTCGCCTCCTTCGCGCGACTGCATCCGACCTGGCGCACACCCGTTGCGGCGATTGTGCTCCAGGGTGCGTGGGCGATCGGCCTGCTGTTCTCGAAGCACTACGGCGAACTGCTGGATTACGTCGTCTTTGGCGACTGGATCTTCTTCGGGCTGACGGCTGCTGCGTTGTTCGTGTTGCGGCGGCGGGATGGGGGCCGGACGGTACCGGCCGCTACGCCACTGCATCCGGTGAGCACGCTGCTCTTCATCGCGGCGGCGGTGTATGTCGTCATCGGCTCGGTGACCTCCAACCCGCACAACGCGATCCGCGGTGCGGCGCTGCTGCTGGTCGGTATTCCCGTCTTCCTCTTCTGGCGCCGACGCGCCCCGGTCAACTGAATGTTCGAGCCGCGGACCATCATCGAGCCATTCCGGATCAAGAGCGTCGAACCGATCCGGCAGACGACAGCTGCCGAACGTGACATCGCCTTGCGTGCTGCGCATTACAACCTCTTTCTCCTCCGCGCAAACGATGTGCTCATCGACCTGCTGACCGACTCCGGCACCGGGGCGATGTCATCCAGGCAGTGGGCCGGGATGATGATGGGTGATGAGAGCTATGCGGGGGCCGACTCGTGGTACCGGTTCGAGGCCGCGGTGCAGCGGATCACGCGACTCCGCCACGTCATTCCGACGCACCAGGGGCGCGCCGCCGAACGGATCCTCTTCGGCGCCGCGGTGGCGGCCGGCGACATTGTGCCCAACAACACCCACTTCGATACCACGCGAGCCAACATCGAGGCACGGGGTGCGACGGCGCTGGACCTGCCGAGCCTTCAGGGGCGCGAGCCGGGGGTTTCGCACCCCTTCAAGGGCGATATGGACCTGGTGGCACTCGAACAGGTGCTGCAGCAGCACCCGGGCAAGGTCCCGTTGGTGATGATGACGGTGACCAATAATTCCGGGGGCGGGCAGCCAGTGTCGATGGAGAACCTTCGGGGTGCGCGCGCCATCTGCCTGCGCTACGGCATTCCATTCATTCTCGACGCCTGCCGATTCGCCGAGAACGCCTGGTTCATCAAACAGCGGGAAGCGGGTTGGTCGGACAGCTCGCCGCGCGAGATCGCGGAAGCGATGTTCGCGGAAGTCGATGGGGCAACGATGAGTGCGAAGAAGGACGGAATGGCGAACATCGGTGGCTTCCTGGCACTCAACAACGACGACCTCGCCCGGCGCTGCAAGAACAACCTGATCTTGACCGAGGGGTTTGTCACCTACGGGGGGCTGGCCGGCTACGACCTCGAGGCGATTGCGATCGGCCTCGACGAAGCGCTCGACGAAGATTATCTGCGCTACCGCATCCGGTCAGTGGAGTACCTCGCCGAGCGACTCGCTAGTGCCGGTATCCCGATGGTCACGCCCTCGGGGGGCCACGCACTGTATATCGATGCCCGGGCGATGTTGCCGCAGGTACCGGTCAGCGAGTATCCGGCGTGGGCGCTCTCCTGTGCGCTCTTTCTGGTGGGCGGTATTCGCTCAGTCGAGATCGGTTCGGTGATGTTCGGCCAGCAGCCGGACGGCACCGAAAAACCGTCGACAATGGAACTTGTACGGCTCGCGTTTCCCCGCAGGGTGTACACCCAGAGCCACGTGGACTACCTCGCCGAGGTGCTCCTGTACGTACACGAGCGACGGGCCGAGATCCGCGGAATGCGGATCGTCGAACAACCCACGGCGCTGCGCCACTTCACGGCCCACCTCGAGCCGGCGCACGGCGCCGTCTTTCTGCCGCAATGAGGAGGATCGCTTCCGGGGCGAGGGTACCGCTGCTGATTTCTGGATCGTATGCCCTGCTGTTCTTCGTGTGTCTCGCCTTTCCATCGCTCCTTCCTGCCGGGCTAAGCGAGATCGTTCGCCGGGAGCTGGGCTACCTCCCACTGGTTTCCGTGAGCATCTGGCTCTTTGCACGAGCCGCCAGGACTCCCCACCTCGATGCGCCCACGCGCCGGGCACTCTGGTCGTTGGCAACCGCCCAGGCAGGACTCGCCGTCGGGATGGCGCTGTACCTCTACCTCCACAGGGTGGTGCACGTTCCCGAGGGAACTGCCAATCTCGGCGACCCTGCCTACTTGCTCGGGTATGTTGCGCTCGTCATCGGGCTGTGGCGCATCCCCCGCCAGCGCGGAATGCGCTCGCAACGATGGAAGCTCGCGCTCGACGGCGCCAATTCACTCATCGCCGCAACGGTCCTGATCTGGTTTTTCGTGATCGCACCGACGACACAGGCGTCGAAGTCGTGGATCGACTTGTTCGTCACCGTGGCATATCCACTACTTGACCTGACCCTGCTGCTCACCCTCAACGCCATCGTGCTGACCGGCGGTCCTGCGGGGCACCGACCGGCATTCCGCCTGCTCGGCGTCGCCGTGGTGGCGTATGTGCTGGCCGACTCGCTCTATCAACTGGCATACTATGGCCCAGGACTCACGGGGCTCGTGGCGCTGTCGGAGTTCATCTATGCCGCAGCCTACCTGCTCCTGGGCTACGCGGGATTCGCATATGCCAGACCGGAAGCTCCCGCGCCGGCAACATCGTCCGAGTCGATCACCCAGCCATTCTCACCGTTGCCGTGGCTCATCACCGGCGGCGTGACGCTGGTACTCGTCGTCGAGTCGTTGCGTGGGTGGGCGGTGGTCACCTCGCCACTCGCGCTCGCGGTCCTCGGGCTGTTGATCCTTCTGATGCTGCGCCAGGGACTCACCGCGCGACAGAACAGCGCGCTCCTCTCCGAACAGGCGGAGCGTCGCGGCGAGGCGCGGGTCGTCGCGCTGGTCCGCCACGCTTCGGATTTGATCCTGGTCTGCGATGCGGCGCTGAACGTTTCCTTCGTAAGTCCGAGCGTCTCCAGCGTGCTCGGCCTGCCCCCGAACGACGTGCTGGGAAAATCACTCGAGGTGCTGGTACACCCGGACGACTTCGAGGCAGTCCACGCGCTGCTCCCGCGACTCGAAAAGGTCAGCGGTCCGCTGACGGTGACCTGGCGGATGCAGCACGCCGACGGCTCCTGGCGACCGATGGAAACGGTCGCCACCGACCTGCGAGCCGAACCTGGCGTGGCAGGTCTCGTCCTTGCCTCGCGCGACCTCACCGAGCGAACCCAGCTGGAGCTGCAGCTCCGGCAGGCGCAGAAGATGGAGGTGGTTGGTCGACTGGCGGGCGGCGTCGCACACGACTTCAACAATTTGCTGACCACCATTCTGGCCTCAACCGAAATTCTGATCGAGGAATCCGACGACGGCACCGCGGCGCACCAGGACCTGTTGAACATCCGTCAGGCGGCAGCCCACGCTGCGGGATTGACCGGACAACTGCTGGCCTTCTCCCGACAGCAGGTCCTGTCGCCTCGGCCCGTGAACCTCGAGCCACTGCTGCGCGAGACGCTGCGGATGTTCGAGCGCCTCGCGCAGAGGGCGATTCACGTCGAGATCCGTACGGCGAGCCCGCTGCCGTGGGCGCTCGGCGACCCGAATCAATTGACACAGGTGATTCTGAACCTCGCGCTCAATGCGCGCGACGCGATGCCGAGCGGCGGCACGCTGTTGCTCACGCTGCGCGGCGAGGTGCTGGCGACCCCACTCCCGTCGCCCTACCTCGCGGCCGCGCCGGGCGAGTATGTCGTGCTGGAGTTCGCCGACAGCGGGAGCGGGATGGACGAGGCGACGCGTGCCCGGCTCTTCGAGCCCTTCTTCACCACCAAGCCTGCCGGAAAGGGAACCGGCCTGGGGCTGGCCACCACCCTCAGCATTCTGGAGCAGCATCGGGGCGGGATCACCGTCGATTCGCTGCCGGAGGGAGGGACGCGGATGACGATCTGGCTCCCCGCGACTGAGCGCCGCCCCCCCGACGCACCGCCGAGCGCCCCCGCCTTGCCAGCCACCGGGCCCGGCGGACGCGAACGGGTCCTGCTTGTAGAGGATGAGCCAGCGCTGCGCGCTGTCGCGCGCCGGATCCTCGAGCGGCTGGGCTACGAGGTGGAGAGCGCGGCGGATGCCCAGCAAGCGCGCCGTGCGATCGACGTCAGTGGCCCTCCGGTGCTGCTGCTGACCGATGTGATCATGCCAGGGGAGAGTGGTCCGCAACTCGCAGAATCGCTGTTGCGGACCTATCCTCGGATGCGGGTATTGTTCATCTCGGGCTATACCGGCGACGAGCTGAATCGTTTCGGACTGCAGGGCGGCGAACTCGCCTTCTTGCAGAAACCGTTCACCCCGCGAGAACTCGCGGAACGGGTACGGGAGGTACTGGATGCGCCATTGCCAGTGGGCTCGTAGCGCGCGCCTTGCGCTGAGCATTGTCACCCTGCTCCCCACCGCCGCTGGGTGGGCGCAGACTCCCGCGACACCGGCGACTCCCCGATATGTCAAGCTGGTCGACACGCTGGTGGCGATGCGTGATGGCATCCGGCTGCACACCTCGATCTGGGTCCCGGAACAACGCGGCGGGAAGCTGCCGATCATCCTGACACGCACCCCCTACGGTATCGACGGTGCCGAGGCGCGGATCCACGGCTCCTATCGTGAGCTTGCTGCCGATGGTTACGCCTTCGCCTTTCAGGACCTTCGCGGGCACTACGGCAGCGAAGGGGTTTTCGTGATGCAGCGCCCCCCGCGCGACCGCAAGGACCTCAAAGCGATCGACGAGGGGAGCGACGCCTGGGACACGATGGAGTGGCTGGTGCACCGCACGCCCGAGAACAACGGCCGCATCGGAATGCTCGGCGTCTCCTATGACGGCTGGACCACGGTGCAAGCGCTGATGGATCCACACCCCGCTTTCAAGGCGGCCTCACCTCAGGCATCGCCTGCCGATATGTGGATGGGCGACGATTTTCATCACCAGGGCGCCTTCCGGCTGTCGTACGGCTTCGAGTACGCCTATGAGATGGAACAGGGGAAGGAACCAAAGCCGTTTCCGTTCGATCGTGCCGACACCTACAGCTGGTATCTGTCGCTCGGGCCGCTGTCACGAGTGGACCCCGAGTTCTTCAAAGGAAGGATCCCGACCTGGAAAGACTACGTTGCCCATCCCGACTACGACAGCTTCTGGCAGAAGCAGGCGGCAGTTCCTTACCTGAACCATCCGGTCACCGTGCCAACGCTGAACGTGGCTGGGTGGTGGGATCAGGAGGACTTCTACGGGCCGGTGACGATCTACCGCGCCATGGAGCAGCACGACACCAGGCATCTCAATTTCCTGGTGGTGGGACCGTGGAACCACGGCGGTTGGGGGGGGAGTGGGCAGAAGCTCGGTGCCATCGATTTTGGTTCTGCCACCGGCGACTGGTATCGCGCTGAACTCCAGCGGCCGTTCTTCGCCTGCCACCTCAAGGGGGCGCCGACGGGATGCACCCCGGCCGAGGCGACACTTTTCCGCGCCGGCGTGAATCGCTGGGAAACGAGCCAGGACTTCCCGCGGCGCGAAGGGGTGGCCGCCACTGCGCTCTACCTCGGAGCCCACGGGACCCTCTCCTTCACCAAGCCCACCGTCCGAGCTGCTGCCGATTCGTTTGTCTCGGACCCAGCCAACCCGGTCCCTTACCGCAAGCGCCCGATCCAGCCGACCTACGGCCCCGGATCGTTGTGGCGCAGCTGGCTCACCGAAGACCAGCGCTTTGTCGATGGGCGTCCGGATGTCCGGAGTTGGCAGACCGGGGTGCTCGACCGGGAGATCACCATCAGCGGCGAGATCGCGGCCAAGCTGTTCGCGTCGACTTCGGGGAGTGATGCCGATTGGATCGTCAAGCTGATCGACGTCTATCCCGATTCCCTGGGACCAACGCTGGGTGGTTTCCAGCTGATGGTCGCCAATGACGTGCTGCGCGGGCGCTACCTCGACGCTTTCTCCCGCCCACGCGCGCTGGTGCCGAACAAGGTCGAACGATTCACCGTAGACCTGCACACGCAGGAGTACACCTTCGGGAAAGGCCACCGGATCATGGTCCAGATCCAGAGCAGCTGGTTCCCGATCATCGACCGGAACCCGCAGCGCTATCTCCCCAACATCTTTGCCGCCACCGCGAGTGATTTCCAGAGGGCGACCCACGCGATCCAGCGATCCGCCGGATACCCGACCCACCTTGTGCTGCCGATTCTCAACTGATCGAGAAGCGGGCGGGGGCTAGCGGAATCTCGTCCAACCTGCGTGATTACTTGCAGTTGCGCCCGTCGGCGCCGCCTCCCCTACACCGGTTTGCATGTTCGACGACCTGCTCGACGCGTGTCGGCGGAACGATTTGGAGCGTGTCAGTTCGCTCGTCGCCGCTGACCCCACAATGCTGCTGCGCCAGGCGCCATCCGGCGAAACGCCCCTGCTGACGGCTGTGTATGCCGGGAGCGGCGAGACGGTGCGCTGGCTGAGCGGGCAGTCCTGGCCGCGAAATGCGTTCGAAGCGGCCGCCGTAGACGATGTCGATCGACCGCAGGATTTGCTCGATTCCGACCCGCTCATCGCCGATACTCGTTCGGTCGACGGCTGGTCTCCCTTGCACCTCGCCGCCTTTTTCGGCGCCCGTCGCGCCGCAGCGCTTCTGCTCGCTCGCGGCGCGGACCACCGACTCCTCTCCAGAAACCATATGGCCAATACCCCGCTCCACGCCGCACTTGCGGCCAAGTCCCTTCCGCTGACGGAGCTGCTGCTCAGCGCCGGCGCCGACCCCTCCACTCCCGCCGCGGGCTATGCCCCGCCCGCCATCGCCGAAGGGAATGGCTTTGAAGCGGGTGCGGCGCTGGTGCGCACCGCGCTGCACGCCCGGGGGCTCCAGTGAGCGATCCGCGCGGCAAGCCGCCCCGGCGGCGGGGTGGCCGGGGACGGGGACGCCGCACCGGCCAGACCGGGGAGCATCCGGTTCAGGAGGGCGGTGGCGCTGCGGTAGAAAGCCCGCGAGGCCCCGGCGGTGGGAACGGCGCCAGGATCGACGTCTCTGGCGTTCTGGAGCTCACCGATAAGGGCGGCGGCTTCCTCCGGCAACGAATCGCCAGCTACCTCCCCAGTCCGGGCGACGTCTTCGTCCCGCAGTCGGTGATCCAGCGCCACAAGCTCCGAGCGGGCGATGAGGTCGCTGGCGAAGCGGTGCCGCAGAACGGGCGGGCGCCCGCCCTGGCCGGAGTGGCAACCATCTTCGGATTCGAGCCCGCTGCCCTCGAAGGGCGGCAGGAATTTGCCCGGCTTCCCGCGATTCATCCGACCCAGCAGCTGATTCTCTCGCCCAAGGAGGGGATCAAGCGCGGGGGCGATCTCACCGCGCCGCTGATCGACCTGCTGGCACCGCTGGGGAAGGGCCAGCGCTGTCTTGTCGTCGCGCCGGCAAAGGCCGGCAAGACGACGCTCCTCACCACCATCGCCCGCGGCATCGTCACGAACTACCCTGACGCAACGGTCTACATCCTCCTGGCCGACGAACGCCCCGAGGAAGTAACCGAAATGGAGATGGCGGGGGCCGGCGAAGTGATCGCCTCGAGCTTCGACCACGGGGCGGCACGTCACGTCGCGATGGCCGAGATGACTTTGGAACGGGCGCGGCGCCGGGTCGAGCTGGGTCAGGACGTGGTGATCATCCTCGATTCCCTGACCCGGTTGGCGCGGGCGTACAACAACATCGATCGCGGCTCGGGACGCACGCTCTCGGGCGGCATCGGTGCCGAAGCGATGGAGCGTCCCAAGAAGTTCTTCGGCAGCGCGCGGATGGTGGAGCCGTCGCGTGGGGGCGGCTCGCTGACGATCATTGCGACCGCATTGATCGACACGGGGTCGCGCGGCGACGAAGTGATTTTCGAGGAATTCAAGGGGACCGGCAATTCGGAGATCGTGCTCAGCCGGGAGCTGGCGGAACGCCGGATCTTCCCGGCCATCGACGTCTCGGCGAGCGGGACGCGTCGGGAAGAGCTGCTGCTACCGAAGGACCAGCTCGAACGGTCGCACCAGATGCGTCAAGCCGTAGCGGATCTTTCGCCAAACAAGGCCGTTGAGACGGTACGGGAACTGATCGCGCGAGGCATCTGACGGATGGAGCCGTCAGCGCGGCGCGAGGTTCAGAATTCGCGCCGCTTCATCTCTTTGAACATATGGACACGCTCGCTGTCGCCCTCTTTCTCCGGCCCCTTGGTGGCCTCGAGCGTGGGGTCGACGAAGCGCGCCTTGCGCCCCTTGTCGGATGTCGCCTGCGCCGCGGCCTTCTTGATCAACGCTTCGAGTTGCTTGTTCTTCACCGGTGGACCTCCTCGGTTCCGGGGGTGATCGGTCAGGGTGGCAGCGTGCAAACTACCACCCTGACCCCAGCCGCTCCAGTCAGGGAAACGCGGGGATCCGGCCCGGGGTTGGCGGCGCACCCAGCCGTTCCAGCTCCTGTTCAATCGCGGGAATCTCGCTGGTCAGGATCGGCTTGAGGCGGCTGTATTCGGCCGCAAAGTCTGCGGCCGCAATGGCATACTGCTCGCGATTCGTGGTCGTCGGGGCCGCGAGGATGCCATCGGGGAGAGCGTTCCCGGCGTGGGCCTGGATCGAGACCGGGACCTGTTCACCGCGGGCCGAATTGATGACATCGCCGCGAAGCGCCCGCAGCGAGTGCGTCAGGCGACGGCTCACGTCGCGGGTTCGGTCCGTCAGCGCCCGCGGTGCCTGCGGCATCTGGTCCAGCACCTTCAGGATGGCATCCAGCTTGGTCCTGGCCGTGGTCGCCACCTCGACCGCGGCGGTGATCTGGCGAGTCAACCGCTGCGCCTCCGCGCGGAAAGCGAGGTTGGCCTCCCGATTCGCGACGGTGGTGGTCGCCGCCGGATCGTGCAGAATATTGAACGACACCGGGCCGCCGAGTGGTGTGCTGATCCCCTTCTCCCGGCGCATCAGGGTGAGAGTGTATCGCCCCGGTGGGACGGCGCTGCCGGCGGCACCACCACCGAATGGACCGCCACCGCCGACACCACCACCGGTTCCGCCAGCCCCGCCACCACCACCGGCGGTTCCCGAAGCGCCATCACCTGGCGCATCGAGTGCACCGCGCAGATCCCAGCTGACGCGGTGCGTCCCGCGTGATCCTGGCAAGGTCAGCACTCGCCAGATCTTGCCCTCGGCATCGGCGATCGAGGCACCCACTATCACCGGCTCTTCCTCTGCCTCCGCGATGAACACTTCGGCTGTCGGATAGTTCACCGCCTTGCCGGCTCGTTCGGCCGCCCGCTGCGCCGCGATACGCTGCTCCTTTTTCGAGGTCCAGATCGTCTCCTTGAGGGAGTAGGTGATCTGTGCGCCATAGTCGGGATTAGCCGCCGTGAAGAGCGCCTCTCCCTGGGACCCTTTTCCACTGCCGCCGAAGGGACCGCGGCGCACGAAGGAGGTCGCGTCTTTCATCGGGTACAGGGTCACTGCCGCCCCGAGCGTTTCGGTGGTCACATCCCGCAATCGGGAATAGTCATCGACGACATAGATGCCACGCCCGAAGGTGCCGAGGACCAGATCATCCTCCCCCCGCTGGATGGCGATGTCGCGCACCTGAATCGTCGGCAGGCCGGAAATCTTCAGCCAGTGCACGCCTCCGTCCTGACTCGCGTACGCACCGAATTCGGTGCCCGCAAAGAGCAGCTTCGGATCGATATGATCCTCGGCGAAGCCATAGACTGTTCCTCGCTTCGGCAAGTCACCCGCGACGGAACTCCAGCTGCGACCGGCATCGCTGCTCTTCAGGAGATAGGGAGTGAAGTCGCCATTCTGATGGTTGTTGACCGCCACGTATGCCGTCCTGGCGTCGTGCCGTGAAGTGATCAACCGCTGGATGTAGGCGTTGCCCGGCACCCCGGCGATGGGGTCCGCCTTCCGCCAGGTTGCGCCGCCATCCTCGGACACCTGGATCAGCCCATCGTCGGTGCCGACGTACAGCAACCCCTCCTGCTTCTGCGATTCGGCAACCTGACTGACGTTGCTGTAGAACGCCGTGGACTGGTTTTTCGCGACCGCGTCGGGACCCCACACCTTGCCCATCACCGGCAGCGCGTTGCGATCGAGCTGCCGGGTGAGGTCGCCGCTCATCGGCTTCCAGCTGTTGCCGCGATCATCGCTGCGATAGAGTCGCTGCGATGCGGTGTAAAGCCGAGTGTGCGAATGCGGTGAAATAATCAACGGCGTGTCCCAATTCCAGCGACTCGGTGCCTCGCCGCGCCCTTCGGACGGTTGAATGCCAATCCCTTCACCGGTGCGCACATCGAACCGCACCAGGCCACCATTCTGGCTCTCGGCGTAGATGGTATTCGGATCCTCGGGATCAATGCGCGACACGAAGCCGTCACCGCCGTTGGTGACGAACCAGTCGGTATTGAGCAAGCCGTTGCTGCTCCGGGTAGCCGCCGGTCCGCAGAGCGAGTTGTTGTCCTGGGTGCCGCCACAGACCAGATAGAACGGTCCGTTGGCACTCACGTCCACGTCATACAGTTGGGTGATCGGCAGGTTGGCGAAGAAGATCCAGCTCTTGCCGCCATCCCAGCTCTGATAGAGTCCGCCATCATTGCCGTTGAGGTAGTGATCCGGGAAGCGTGGGTCGACCCAGAGGACGTGATTGTCCACGTGCTTCGATCGCTCGCCTACTCCGCGCCAGGTTGCGCCACCATCATCCGACAGCTGTGTCGAGACGTCCAGGGAATAGAGGCGCTGGACGTTGAACGGATCGGCAACAATGGTGGCGTAGTACATCGGTTGCGCAGTATAGGGTGAGCGCTTCTCCCAGGTGATGCCGCCGTCGACGGAGCGGAAGATGCCGCCGTCGCCGGGTGTCGACTCGATCGTGGCATACACCACGTCAGGATCCTTCGGGGAGATCGCGAGGCCGATCCTCCCCAGAGTGCCGGAGGGAAGCCCGCTCGTGATCTTCTTCCAACTCTTGCCGGCGTCGGTCGAGCGGTAGAGTGCGCTTTCGGGACCGCCATTGATCAAGGTGTAGAAGTGTCGCCGCCGTTGCCAGGTAGCTGCAATCAGCAGGTCAGGGTTGCGCGGGTCCATCACCACATCGGTGACACCGGTGCGCTCACTCACCGTGATGAGCGACGTCCAGCTCTTGCCGCCGTCCGTGGTCTTGTAGAGTCCGCGGTCGCCGCCATCGGCCCAGAGCGGTCCCTGCGCTGCCACATAGACGACATCACTGTTGCGGGGATCGATCACGATCCGGGCGATGTGCTCCGACTTCTCGAGCCCCATCCGCTTCCAGCTCTTGCCGGCATCATCGGAGCGATAGAGCCCGTCACCATAGCCGACGCTCCGCTGGGAATTGTTCTCGCCCGTTCCCACCCAGACCGTGGTGGGGTTGCGGGGGTCGATGACCACGGTCCCGATCGAGAACGACGACTGCCGATCGAAAATCGGCGCCCAGCTGGCGCCGCCATTGTCGGTCTTGAAGACCCCGCCGGACGCAGCGGCAACGTAGAGGATGGCCGGATTCTGCGGATGAACCGCGATGCTCGAGATGCGTCCACCGGTGACGGCCGGGCCGATCAGGCGTGGGTTGAGCAGCGCCTTGAGCGCTCCCGCCATCCCGCGACCCGGCACCGAGTCGCTCCCTTCGCTGGTCGTGTCGCTTCGGATTGCACGTGTGGTGTCGCGTCGAGCACTGTCGGCGCGCGCGACCCCCGGCCGCTTGGGGAGGGTGTCGGCGGGGTTCGCCTTGGGCACGGCGGGTGGCTGATTGGCACGGGGTGGCGTCTGAACGCGCGGTACGGGAGGCGTCTGCTCCTGGGCCGAAAGAGCGGAGCCGCTCAGGGGGAGCAGCGCGAGGGACGCGATGGCACAGCTGACGATGGCAGAACGACGCATCAACAGGAACTCCGGGTGGGCGGGAGCTGGGTCCGCAGAGTTTTCAAGGATCGCCCGGTGCGGAGGTTCGCACCAGAGCCGTCAGCGGGGCGCGGAAGTATCGCGTCCAGAGCAAGTAGACCGGTACACCGAGCAACGTGGCGCCAATGCTCAACCCGAACGACCTGGGGTCGCCAGTAAACGAAAAGAGGCTGACGATCGCCACGCTCGCCACGAAGATCACCAACGGCAATGGGTACAGGGGCATGCTCCAGCTGGGAGGCCCGTCTCGATGTCGGAGCCGCACCGTCGCGTAGACCGTGACGGCTGTGAGCGGGTAGATCGCCAGCACCGCGAGGCGAATCAGCGAGGCGTAGCTGCCGCTGAGGACCAGTGCCACCGACATCGACCCGACCAGCAATACTGCCTGCCACGGAGTGTGCCAGCGAGAAAGCGACGCGAAGCGGCCAAAGAAGAGCCGCTCCTCCGCCATCGCGAAGGCGAGTCGAGGAAAACCCAGCATCTGGGCGCTGACGGTGCCGAAGGTGGCGGTCAGCACCAGGACCGCTACGAAGCGGGCGCCGGCGGGGCCGAGCACCCCGCGCATCGCCTCGGCAGCGACCGCCGTCGAGGCGCGCACGCCCTCGAAGCCGAGCACCCGAAGGAACGCACCGTTGAGCAGCAGGTAGGCGACCCCGACCAGGGCTGTTCCGCCCACCAAGCCGATTGGCAACGAACGCTGCGGATCACGCACCTCTCCGCCGAGCAGGGCGATGCTCTGAAATCCCTTGTAGGCGAAGATGATCGCCGTGAAGCCGAGTGCGAGGTCGGTCGCGCTCGGTGCCGCTCGCGACACGCCGGGAAGTGGTACGACGTGCACCGGCAACAGGAAGGCGGCGAGCACCACCACAGCGATCGCGAGCAGCTTGCCCAGAGTGGCGATGCTCATCACCCGGGCACCGGCCCGGGTCGAGCGAATCGCGATCAGCGTGTGCACCGCGATCAGCGTCGCCGCTGCACCGCGACGCTCCCATTCGGTCAAGGTCACCAGGGTGGCGGCGAAGTCGGCGAAGGTGCGAGACACCGCGGCAATCGACGCCGGCCCGGCGAAGACCAGGTTGCACCAGCCGAACAGGAACGCGAGCCCGGGGCCGAACGCGGCATTGAGATACACGAACTCTCCGCCCGAACGCGGCAGCCGGGTGCCGAGTTCGGCGTAACAGCAGGCGCCAGCCAGTGCGAAGACCGCCCCCAGCGCCCACCACAGCAGCGTCAGCGCAGGGGTGCCGGTGCGGGCCGCCACCTCTGCTGGGAGCCGGAAGATGCCGCTCCCGATGATCCAGCCCACCACGAACAGCACCGTGGTGGCCGGGCCAACGACGCGGGGGAGGCGATCTGTCACCGGGGAACTCGGGACGGGGTTGCTGGAGGACGGCGGGCGGGCGTGATTGCATCATCGTACCCACGGCCCGAATTCGCCAGCCGCCGGGTCCCCTCTGGAGGCACACCATGGAACTCGGAATGATCGGTCTCGGCCGGATGGGCGGGAATATGGTGCGTCGCCTGATGCGGGCGGGCCATCGCTGCGTCGTGTATGACGTGAACCCTGGAGCGGTCGCGATGCTCGCCGGTGAGGGCGCCATTCCTGCCACCTCGCGCGACTCGCTGGTCGCGCAACTCACGGGGCCCCGCGCGATCTGGTTGATGCTGCCGGCGGCGATTGTCGACGCCGAGATCGCTGCGCTCGCGCCGCTGCTGACACCGGACGATGCCATCATCGACGGCGGCAACTCGCACTATCAGGACGGCATCCGCCGCGCCCGCACGCTGGCCGAGCGCGGGATCGCGGCGATCGACGTCGGCACCTCCGGCGGAGTGTGGGGGCTTGAACGCGGCTATTGCCTGATGATTGGTGGCGCGGCAACCGCCGTGCAGCGTCTCGACCCGATCTTTGCCGCGCTCGCACCCGGGATCGGCTCAGCCACCGCCACCGGCGGGCGGGCCCCCGGAGAGGGGACGGCGGAGGAGGGATATCTCCACTGCGGCCCCGCTGGCGCCGGCCATTTCGTGAAGATGGTTCACAACGGCATCGAGTACGGGCTGATGGCAGCGTACGCCGAGGGGTTCAATATTCTGCGCCACGCAGATGCCGGGCTGCACCAGACCGAGGCCGACGCCGAGACCGCGCCGTTGCGACAGCCGGAGATGTTCGGCTACCGGATGAACATCCCGGAAATCGCCGAACTCTGGCGCCGCGGCAGCGTGGTGCAGTCGTGGCTGCTCGACCTCACCGCCCACGCGCTGCACGAAAACCCTGATCTTTCGTGCTTCGCAGGGCGTGTCTCCGATTCTGGTGAGGGTCGCTGGACCCTCGAGGCCGCCATCGAGGAAGGGGTGCCAGCACCGGTACTGAGCGCCGCGCTCTTTGCCCGGTTTTCATCGCGCGGCGCGGCCGGCTTCGGCGACCAACTGCTCTCGGCGATGCGCCTGCGGTTCGGGGGCCACCACGAGAAGCCCGCAGGGAGCCACGGATGAGCGGCGAACAGTCCGATGCGCTGGTATTTTTCGGCGCGAGTGGCGACCTGGCGTACAAGCAGATTTTCCCCGCCCTGCATTCAATGATGCTGCACGGCCACCTCGACGTACCGGTGATCGGCGTGGCGCGTTCGGGATGGAGCCTGGATGACTTCCGGGAGCGCGCCCGGCAGAGTATTGCCGAACACGGTGGCGTGAATGACGCGGCCTTCGCGAAGCTCGCGGCGTTGATGCGGTTCGTGCAGGGGGAGTACACCGAGGCCGATACCTACACTCGCCTCCGCACCGAGATGGGAGCCAGTGCGCATCCGCTCTTTTATCTGGCCATCCCGCCGTCACTGTTCGACGACGTGGCAAGTGGGCTCGCCGCATCGGGCTGCTCCGCAAACGGCCGGCTCGTCGTGGAGAAACCGTTCGGGCGCGATCTCGCCTCCGCTCGTGCATTGAACGAGACCCTTCACGCCTACTTCAAGGAAGCGGACATCTTCCGGATCGACCATTTCCTCGGCAAGGAACCGGTCCAGAACCTGATCTACTTCCGCTTCGCCAACAGCTTCCTCGAACCACTGTGGAATCGCGACTACATCGAGCGCGTGCAGATCACGATGGCCGAGTCGTTCGGCGTGAAGGGGCGTGGCAAGTTCTATGAGGAGGCAGGTGCCATTCGCGATGTAGTGCAGAACCACCTGTTGCAGGTCGTTTCGCTGCTCGCGATGGAGCCCCCGGTCGCGCACGGTCCCGATGCCATTCGCGATGCCCAGGTGGAGGCGTTCCGCTCGATCCGCCCGCTCGAAGCCGCCGATGTCATTCGCGGACAGTTCGAGGGCTACCACCAGGAGGACGGCGTGGCGCCCGAGTCGACGGTGGAGACGTACGCCGCCGTCCGGCTCTGGCTCGACTCCTGGCGCTGGTCCGGGGTTCCATTTTTCATCCGGGCGGGCAAGAACCTCCCAGTCACCGTGACGGAAGTGGTCGTCGAACTCAAGCGGCCGCCGCAGATCCAGCTCGGCGACACCGGTCAGGCGAGTCCGAATCGCTTCCGCTTTCGCCTCAGCCCCGACGTTTCGTTGGCGCTCGAGGCGCGCGCCAAGGTCGCCGGTGAGGAAATGGTCGGTGAAGATGTGGAGCTGCTGGCGACGCGCCGACCGGGAGCCGGACCGACACCATACGAACGGCTGCTCCACGAGGCGATGCAAGGCGACCAGACGCTTTTCGCGCGCCAGGATATGGTCGAGGAGGAGTGGCGCGTCGTCAACGACGTCCTGGGCGACGCGACGCCAGTACATATCTATCCGCTGGGAAGTTGGGGACCGAGCGATGCGGTCAACCTGCTTGGCGATGGTGTGTGGCACGACCCAGTCACCGAGTCATCGTCGTGATCGAGGTCGCCCCCGATGCCGCTGGTTTGGCCTTGCGGGCCGCAACCCGGATCGTGGCCACCGCTCGTCGAGCCGTTGCCGAACGCGGCGAGTGCGTCATCTTTCTGTCTGGTGGCTCAACACCGCGCGCGACATATGCGAGACTGGCAACCCCTGACCTCGCCGGCCAGGTCGACTGGTCCCGGGTACACCTCGCCTTCGGTGATGAGCGCTGCGTACCGCAGGACGATCCGCGCAATAATTTCCGGATGGTGCGCGACACGTTGACCACGCTCATTCCCATCCCGACCGCCAACGTGCATCCCATCCCGGTCGACCGACCCCCCCGGGACGCCGCACTCGCCTATGAGCGCACCCTGCGCACGCTTCTGGGCACCAATCAACCAGACCTGGTACTGCTCGGCCTCGGCGACGATGGCCACACCGCGTCACTCTTCCCCGGTCACGCTGCCGTTCGGGAAAGGGTGCGCTGGGTCGTGGCCGAAGAGATTCCGGAACAGGTGATGTGGCGAATCAGTGTGACACCACCGCTCCTCAACGCCGCGCGCGAAGTGGTGTTTCTGGTGAGTGGGAGCGGCAAGGCCGATGTGTTGCGCAGCGTCCTGGAACCGCCGCGCGACCCGGACTCGCTCCCGGCGCAGGTGATCCGACCCACCAACGGTCGGCTCGAGTGGATCGTCGATCGGGCCGCAGCGGGGCCTGATGGGTGGCGGGGGTAGGTGGAAGCCGATGGCTGCACCAACAGGATCAGCGAGCTAGGCAGTAAGCGCAGCGATCCGCTCCCGTAGCCGACGGCGCTGGCCTGGGGTCGTGAGTTCAGCGGCGATCAGGGTGCGTTTGGCCCGTGCGGGAAACAGGTAGCCACGACCATCCGCTACAATCCACGCGTCCCACTCCAGACGGTCGAGGGCGGCATCACGCGTGGCTGCGTCCTCAATTTCCGCAACCCTTCCGACCTGTTCTGCAGAGAAAGGCTCCGCAAGCAACGAGGCTGCGACAAGAATGCGTTGCGCGTCGGGCTCGAGACTTCGGAACGCCACCCGCACGGCTGCGACGAGCGGCTCAGGCAGCGAGCCGGGAAGGGTCGCGTCGAGGGTACGGTCGGCAGCTGGCCATGGGGTGGTGTGTTCAGGCATCACCTCCGCACGAATCATGTTCAGCACGTCGACCGCGACCGAGAGAAGCCCCCCAGACTCGGATTGCAGCCGACGGGTGAGGCGGTCTCTCGCCGCCTCGCTCCATGCCGGGGTCGCCCAATCCACCAGTGGACGCATTTCCGCTGCAGCGAGCGGCTCCAATCGAATGGCCAAGCCTGCCATGTCTCGTCCCGCCCGGCGCGTCAGTTCATCCGTGGCGAGTGCATCACTCCCGCTGCGGACCGTGACGATCAGGGTGACATCGAGCTCGCTGCCAGAGCGCAGGAGCGCCATCAACCAACGCAGTTCGTCAGGATGAAGTCGATCGGCATCATCGATGGCCAGCACCAGTGGTTGTTCCACAGCGAGCGCCTCTACGATGGCCTCGAATGCCGCGCCCATCTCAAACACCTCATCGGCCTCCACTCTCCCGAATCGCTCCTCCCACGCTGGAATGCACTTCGCGAAAGCTGCGAGGGCACCGCCAGGGGCCGTGGCCACTCCCGGAGCTAGTTCAAGGCCGGAGCGCGCGAGCCCGATCAGAGCGGCCTCTGGGTCGTTCGCGTCGGCCTCCACGGCGCGCATGCTCGCAATTGTCGATCCTGTGACCGCGGCACGAACGAGCAATTCCTCGAGGAGGCGCGACCGCCCGGTACCGCTCTGGCCCGCGATGACAAGGAGGCGAGCGCGACTCATCGAACTGACGCTCCGCCATTCATCGAGAAGTCGTTCGAGAATGTTTTCACGAGCCAGGAACGGGGGGCGACGATCAGGCTTCAGGGCGGCGACAGGGACTATCCCGGCTTCTCCGCGCCCGATACGAGTGAGTAGCGCTGCCGTCTGGGCATCGAGCTCCAGACCGAGGTCGTTCGCAAGGCGAACCCGGTATGCCTCACCGGCGGCAAGCGCCGCAAGCCGATCACCGTTCAACCAGTGCGCCCGCACGGTCGCCTGTGCCGCAAGCGCGCTCATCGGTTTGAGTGTGGCCGCTCGTTGGGCGAGGTCGATCGCGGTTCGCAGATCGCCGCGGTTCTCGGCGGCACTTCCTGCGCGGAGGAGGATGTCAACCGTGCGCACTGTCCAGCGGTCCCGCTCCGCCATCAGCCACGACTCGAACTCGCTGGCCCTCGGGACGACGAGGCCGTCACAAAAGGGGCCGGTGACAAGGGCCGCTGCCTGGGCGGGTTGCTGGTGCTCGAAGGACGCGAAGCGATCGGTGTCGAGATCGAGCCGTCCGTTCCATTGGACATAATCGACGGTACTGGTGATGGCCTCCGGACCGGTAGCGCGGCGAACCACTCGGAGCGCTTCGTTGAGCGAGTGCCGAGCGGACTGCTCCGCTTTTTCACTCCACAGCAAACCGATCAGTTGGTCGCGACTTCGTCGGCGCTCCGGCGCAACCCACAGCACGACGCAGAGGGCAAGATGCTTCCTCCAGATCAAGTCAGGTGGCGGGGGTGCCCCGTCGATGCGCACCTGCGGAATGCCGAGCAACCTGGCGCTGACTACCGGGGGCATGACCGCCGCGCAGTTTCGGCCCGGAGCTGGAGCGGACGCATTGAGGGTTCGGCATTATTCCAGAGTGTGACCACCCGAGACAGCAATCCGCAGGCGTCGGCGCGCCTGTCAAGTTGCGGCAGGATCTCGCCGCGTCGCAGTCGCGCCACCGCAGAAAGGGCGGCATCGAGTTCTCCCTGATCCGGAGCACCTTCCGATCTCGAAGGGATGTCGTTGTTCTCGTGCCATATCCACTCGGATTCCGCACCCGCTGGATTGTGGGCCGCCAGTTGCCATTCCCCACGGTGCAAATAGATCAGCGCTCGCAGCAGCGGCCCACGCAGGCCGATTTCGGAGTCGGGCAAGTCTCGACGAATGCGGCGAGAAAGCGTGAGTGCACTGTCGCGCATCTCGTTCGACCCAATGGCGATCGCACTGGCGAACGTCGCCATATCAGCGATCCATGGCGTCGAAGATCGCGCCCGCATCAAGCCCAGTAGGCTGTCACGGGTCCGATCGTCATGACGAGCGACCGCGTCAATTGTGAGCGCCCACGCTGCGCGCGGCCAGAGCACGGCTGTGGCTGGCACCTGCCTGAGTTCCGCGCGTGCCGTGACCTTCGCGCTATCCGGGAGCTCGAACGCTGCGCCGGGAAGCAGGGGCAACAGGAGACGCCACTCCCAACGCTGGAGTCCATACCCTTGGTCGCTTGCGACAAGTGCGGCGCCGCGGTCGAGGTGTCGCAGCGCTTCGAGCGGTCGGCCCAGGAGCAGTAGCGCAGTCGACTGGGCAGCGAGCGCATTCGCACGCTGCCGGTTTGTTTCCGCATGGCTCTCGAGATACGCGCCGATGGCAAGCTGATCGAGCGGGATGTCGAGGTCGAGTCCCATCCGCACGGCGCGCGCGAGGGTCTTTCGACGGGCCGAGTCGGACGTTCGGAGCGTGAATTCGCGAACCGGGACGGCGAGCCACCGTCGGAAGCGCCCATTGACGGCGAGCCACAGGAGATTCGTCCATTGATCACCCGATGGCGCCTTTCGCAGACGCAACTGATCCCGGGCGAGGTCCTCCTGTCCGAGCCTGACTGCCCCCCAGACTGTCTGCGTGTAGGTATTCGGCTGGTCGAGTTCAGGGATTTCCAGGGCACTGCGCCGAAAGGCCTCGATCCCTTCCGAGAGCGGTCGACCAATCAACGGACCACGGCTGAACAGTTCGTTCGCCTGCATTTCACGCACGACGGCGCCATGGGGGTATTGGCCCACCAACGAGTCGTAACGCGCCAGTCGCAATTCGAGATCCGGTTCAAGCTGGGCTGCCACCAACCCGGCGAGCGGGCCGGGCCCGGACTTGACGCGCGCGGCAAGTCGGGCAAGCTCGTCCTTCCACGGCAGGGCTTGCCACTGTCGCGCGATCAACTTTTGCCAAATCGCCGGCACCAGTGAGCTGTCGATCTGTTCAGCACGGGCAAATCGTTCCTCGGCTTCATGCCATTGCCCCTGCTGGAACAGTTGCTGCCCTTCGGCGTAAGCATCGAGTGCGGCACCATTGGGGTGAGTACCGGCGAGCTGACGCAGTTCCGGGAGCTGCGATGGGAAGAGCCGCCGGACCAGTGAGTCGGCTATGGCATGCCCCCAGGTGCTAGCGCTTCGCGCATCGCCCGCAATCGTCACTACGCTGAGGATCTGACCATCCGAGCCGTACACGCTCACCGAGATGCTATCCGCTCCGGGACTTCCGATGTAGAGCTCGCCCGTCACGACACGATCCGCCACGCGTCGCGCCGAATCGAATGTCATCTGGTTGACGTTGCTGAACTGCAGGAGATGGACGCGTGCAAACTCCATGGACAGGGAGGTGTGGTTTGCGAGGGCTGTGCCGAGGGCCGCTGGTCCGTTACGGAACGGGAGGATCACGATGGCAGCGCGTTGTCTCGGGATCGGCCCCGCCGATCGCGGGCCCCGCGCGAGGACGCCCGCTACCACGATGATACCGGCCACTGCGACTAAGGCGAGAGTACGAGAGGAGGGAAATGAGCCCGTTGCACCGAGGGCGCGACGGAACGCTCGCGCGTCTTCCCACCGCCGCTCCGGGTCATGGTGCAACGCACCGCGCAACGCCCGACCGAGCGGCTTGGGAAGCGAGCGCCACACGCGGGACGATGTCGCGTCGACCCGATCCCAGCGCTTCCCCGTCGCGGCCTCGAACAGGGTCATGCCCAGGGCATAGATGTCTGTGCGTTCGGTGACGTGTCCCCCGAAGCGTTGTTCAGGCGCCATGTAGCCGAGAGTACCGACCACCTGGTCAGTCCCGGTCAGTGCTTCCGACTGCGATGCATTGAGGGAGGCGACACCAAAATCGGCGAGCAATGTCTGCTCACCGTCCACAAAGATGTTCGAGGGTTTGATATCACGGTGGATCACTCCGTTGGCGTGGGCGTGCTCAAGTGCCTTGAGCAAGTCAGCGCCGACGCGGACAACATCGCCAGCCGGAAGAGGGCCACTCGCCAGGCGCTGCGCCAGTGTATCCCCCCGAATACGGGGCATGACGAACCAGAGCAACTGCCCGCTGTGCTGGGCCTCGAAGATCGGAACGATGTTGGGATGGGCCAGCTGTGCAAGCAGTCGGGTCTCGCGCAGGAATCGCTCGACCGCGACGGCGGTGGCGTGCTCTGGCGGCAACACCTTGATCGCCACCTCACGCCCCAGTGTTGGGTCGTGGCCGAGGAAGACCATCCCCATGCCCCCGGTAGCGAGTTCTCGCTCCACGACATAACGCGGCGACAACGCCGCAGCCAGTCGGTCCCTTAGATCAGGCATCGACGTCCTGCAATGGGGGGAGACCACGGTGCGATCGGGCCGACTTGAGTATACGGCCAGATCCCGCCCCCTGCTTGACTCCGGCTTGACTCCCGGCCCTTAGCCTCCTCGCCGTTACCCCGTTGCCAATCCGGCGCCCAGGGAATCGACCAGTCGATTTGACGAGGAGGAACCGATGTCCAAACTCACCGCCCTGTTCGGGCTCACCCTGATGCTCTTGGTTGCTTGCGGCAGCGACAGCACCACCCTCACCGCCCCCGATCCAGTGGAGGGTCAACGCTCGCTGACCGCCGCGTCCAAGGACCTGGTGGTGTACAGCCAGAATGTCTACGTGGGGCCAAACGTCGACGCCAACCTCACACTCGGCGGGCCGACCATCCGCCTGCAGGATTACGATGTGGTCTTGACGCGTCGTGGCATTCAGGTCAGCAACGTCAACACCGGAAACTACGCCGCGCATGCAGCCGTGACCTTGCCAGCCGGTACGGTCGACCTCGTCCGCGGATGGGTTATGGCCGACCTGACCGAGGGCGGCCGGACCGTGCGCTTCGTGGCGAGTCACCTCGAGCCGCAGGAGACTTCACTGCCACTTCAGCTTGCGCAATCAGCGCAGCTCATTGCGATGCTGGCCGACTCTCCCCATCCGGTCGTAATTGCGAGCGACCTCAACACTGATCCGCGCGACGCTGCACCCTTCACCTCCTACGACCAGTTCCTGGCCGCCCGATTCCAGGATGCCTGGCTGTCGCGTGCCGGGAGCCCGCACGCACTCGGCTTCACCTGCTGTGAATCGTCGTCGGACCTCCGGAATCTCTTTCCCGACCTGTTCAAGCGCATCGACCTCGTCCTGGTTCGCCCCGAGGGGAAGCGTGGCAACGCGACGGTGAAACCGGTGAGCGTGACGATTGTGGGAGACGAGGCCGGCGAGCGCACGACCACCGGGATGTGGCCTTCGGATCACGCCGGCCTCATCGCGACGCTGGAGTGGAAGCAGATCACCGGGAAGTGAGTGGCCCTTGCCGAGTCAGCCCCGGACTCTCTCACCAAATGGAGTACAACATGCCCACGCGAATTCACGGTAACCGCCGGGTCGTCATAGGTATCGTTGGCGCCCTCTTCTGCCTGCAGACGAGCGGTTGCTATAACTGGCGGGTTGCACCGATCCCGGGACCTGAAGCGAAGACAGACACCCAGGCCGAGTACGAGATGACCACGAGGGACGGCCGGACAACACGCCTTGTCGCGGTCCACATTCGCCACGATAGCCTTTTCGGCACACCAAGAGGGGCCGGGAAAGAGGAGGTCGGCGTTCCGACCTCGCAGATCACCGTGCTGAAGCTCCAGAAATTCAACACGCTCGCTACGCTTGGTACGGCGGCGCTGGTGACACTTGTCCTGGGGGCCGCCGCGGTGGCCGCCAGCGACGGCTTGAGCTTTGGTCCAGGAGGCTCCGGCGGCAGCTACTTCGGCAGCGGCACCAATTTCAGCTGTCCCCTCGTCTACAGCTGGGATGGTCAGCGCTATCATCTCGACTCGGGCACCTTTGGCGGCGCGATTACACCGGCGCTCGCGCGGACTGATCTGGACAACCTGATGTACGTGCGCCCCGAGCATGGCGTGTTGCGGTTTCTGCTGACCGACGAGGCGAACGAGACGGAGCACATCGACGCGTTCACCGTCGTGGCCGTCGATCATCCCGCGGGCACCGAAATCGCGCCCGATGCGAGAGCGAATGGGACCTTCCACGTCCTGCAAGGAATGGTGGCACCAGTAGCGGCGCGAGACTTCATGGGACGCGATGCGCTGGCGCAGGTCACGAGCCTGGACGGGAGAAGCTGGGAATCGCGCATCGACGGCCGCAACCCGGACAATGCAGCGCACCTCCGGGACGGCCTGGAATTGAGCTTCGCTCGCCCCAGCGGAAACCGGGCGTTGCTTGTGCTGGACGCCCAGAACACTCCCTGGGCTGCGCAACTGATGGGGGAGATGGTGAGCGCCTTCGGCCGCGAGACGGCGAAGTGGTACTCGCCCACAACGTCGGCGGCGGCCTCGCTCCCGCTCGCGCACGCGCAACACGCGGAGGGGTTCCTCGCTGCGTCGATCTGGGACGGCAAAGCGTGGCGGCCCGCGGGGGAGATCTGGGAAGCCGGTCCGGAGGTGGCCAAGCGTCAGGTGCTCCCAGTCGATCTCGATGGGATCAACGGCGACACCATCCGAATCCGGATCGAATCGGCGCCCTCCTTCTGGCTGATCGACGCGGCGCGACTCGCGCCAGTGACAACCGCCGTTGTGATCGCCCGCGACCTTCCGATACACACCGCCGCCGCACCCCGAACCGCGACGGCGCTGGCGCAGCTCTCCACGAAAGACGGCGCGTACCTGGACATGGAGCAAGGCGACACCGTGCGGGTCACCGTCCGAGATACGCTGTCCCGGCCGTCGCACGGAATGGTCCGCTCCTACCTGGCGCGCACCACTGGCTGGTATCGCATCCACGGGCGGGACAATGCCGACCCAGACATGGCCGTCCTTGCAGAGTTGGCCCGCGGCCCTCACGGTGGCGCTCGTGTTGCTGTGACGCGATTGAACGAGGCGCTCGCGATCCTGGACCGGGAGGCGAAGCGTGTCGCAGTCCAGTGAGGTCTGGGTGACCGGGATCGGTGCCCACACGGCCGCGGGGAGCGGTGCCGAGGCATTGCGCATCGGCATGCGGCGCGAACGCTGCCTCACGGCGTCCGTTCCGGAGTGGGGAGGAGCGGTGGTTGCTCGAGCACCCGATCCGGTCATCGATCGTCAGAACCGACGTCTCGATCGCAGTAGCCAGTTCTTCCTCGCGGCCGCGCGGGAAGCGTGGGGACAGGCCGACCTCGGCGGGCGTCCATATGATCCCGATCGCATCGCGGTGATCGACGGCTCATCGCTGGGTCCGATGGCGGACATGCTGGCGATCGAACGGGAGCGTGCACGCCAGGACTTTCGGCAACGAATTAATCCGACGCAACTGATCCGGATGATGTTTGGTGCCGGCGGAGCATCCTTCGCCCAGGAGATCGGGGCGCACGGTGCGGTCTTCGCACTCTCGGCGGGAAGCACCTCGGGGGCGCTGGCGATTGTCGAAGGTTGGGCCAAGATCAGGTGCGGCCTGGCCGATGTGGTTGTCGCGGGTGGCGCCGAGGCTCCCCTGGATCCCGAGATCCTCGCGGCCTTTGGATCTGCTGGGATCCTCGCGGCCATCGACCAGGAGATGCCGTGTCGACCTTTTGATATCACACGCTGCGGCACGGTCCTCGGCGAGGGTGCGGGAGTCGTTGTTCTCGAGAACGCCGCCCACGCCCGTCGTCGGGGTGCTGCCCCGCTTGCGGTGCTGGCTGGTGGTGGAGTGAGTGGAGAGGAGGGCTCAATGACTGCTCCCGATCCGCGGGGGGCAGGAATCCAGCGGGCTGTGGGGGCGGCCCTCGCGGGCAGCGAACCCAGACGCGTCGGGTGGATCAAGGCGCACGGCACCGGGACAAAGCTCAATGACGCCGCCGAATGTTGCGCACTCACCGGAACGCTTGAGGGCGTTCCAATCGGGTCGTTGAAACCGATGCTGGGGCACTGCCTTGGGGCCAGCGGAGCGATCGAGCTCGTGGCCACAGTGATCGCTATCTCCGATCGGGAAATTCCGCCGACCCTGGGAACCACCAGGGTGGATCCAGCTCTAGGGCAGCGACGCGTCGTGCTCGAGAGAGAGACCCTCCGTGGAAGCCTCGCCCTCCTGCTCTCGCAGAGCCTGGGGGGGCGATGCGCGGCCTTGGTGCTCGAGTCAGTGGCGTAGGCAGAGCGCTTCGCCCTTCGGATCTGCTCTTGGCGCCCGGGGACCCACTGTGGAGAGTGCCGGGGGTGGTTCGGGGTGGCGCCGCTGGCGCCTTCCCAGTAGCGTTAGCCCCATGGCAACCCGGAAGTGGGGCGATCTGGCACAGGCGATGACGCGCTCGCTCGCGAGCGTGGCGATCTTCGCGCATTTGCTGCTGATCATCACCCCGCTGGTGGATGTGCACGAGCAGGGAGAGGCCCCCGCCGCGGCCCTGATCACCCAGGCGCCGGCCGGAGGCAGTGCCCTTTCGGCCGGCCAGCCAGCCACCCCCGAGCACAACGCCACCACCTGCCCTGCCTGTATCGCGCAGTCGCTCCACGCCCAGCTGGCCTCTGGTGTACGCCTTCCCTTGGTGGTGGTTGCCGAGAGCGCCCCGCTCGATGTCCGTCCGACCCTCCTCCCGCACCACGACCCACCCCAGGCCCACCAGTCGCGCGCTCCACCCGCCGTTAGCTGACGCGTTGTCGCTGGTCGAGTCGCGCCCATTGGGGCCGGCTTGCGTCTCTCACGGCAGGACCGCATGCGATATTTCCTGAGTACGCTGGCGCTGGCAACTCTTGCCGGCGCAGGACGGGGGCAGCAGCCGAGCCCGGCGTCCAACTCCACGACACCGCTGCCGCTGGCCGCAGCGGCGATCGCCCCTGAATG
>JANLPG010000160.1:0-1595 GCA_031367105.1 Gemmatimonadota bacterium
ATGCGATTGCGTTGAGTGGCGCCCGCGGTCCGGGGACCGCAGGTGCGGACGAGAGGGTGCGAGGGAGCGAACCCACAACAGCCACGGTCACAGCGGATCGAAGCCGCCTGCGCCCGCACTGGCGAAGACTGGGACGCAGCGACCGCCCCAGGTTGAAGGCGCTGGGACGGTCGGCGGCTTGGGAGCCGTGGAGGGGATACCCGCTAGCGACTTCCCGAAACCCATTGGCGCGTGGCTACGGTCGCCGTGACGGCGAGGATGTCGTCCAGCAAGCTCACGGCCGGCGGCACGATAGGGCCCGACTGGCCCGACGAATGGAAGGTGTAACCGCCTGAAGCGGGCAAACCTTCCGATCATCGAGCGCTACTCGGCCGTGAATTCACCCGAGTGCGGAACGGCACGCGCCACCCCTCCGTGGAACGCCTCAGGCCGGTAGCGGGTCAGATGGAATCTGACTCCCTGAGAGCCGCGATGTCGTCCCACGTGTAGCCGAGCTCGAGGAGAATCTCCTCGGTGTGCTCTCCCAACTCGGGAGCGCGAGACGAGATCGTCATCGGCGTATCCGACATGCGAATCGGGGAACCCACCACATCGATCTCGCCCGATTCTGCGGTTTCGGCCTTCTGGATGTACCCGTTCGCCAACACCATCGGATCGACGACGGCTTGGGCATAATCCTGCACGGGCGCGAAGCGGGCTCCCGCCTGCGTGAGTCGCGAGGACCACTCTGCCGTCGTCTGCTTCGGGAACTCCTCTTTCAGGATTTCGAAGAGCTGCATCTTCACCGCAGGTGTGTAGAAGAGCGATACAAACCGCTGGTCCTCGGCAAGTTCCGGTCGCCCGACGGCGTTGTAGAACGCGACGCGGGCAGCGGGTGGGACACCGGCAATGGCGATGTATCCGTCAGCGGTAGGCAGGATGCCGTACGCCGCGTTCAGCAGCGGGTGGCCGTAGTTGGCACGGCCCGGAACCTTGCCGTTCAGCAGGAACGCCGTGTACTCCGACGCCTGTGCGTAGATCTGGCTTCCGAGGAGCGACACGTCGATGCGCTGGCCCCGGCCCGTCTGCACGCGCGCGAGCAGCGCGCCGAGAACACCGATGCACATGTGGCTGCTGGCGATGTGATCGGCGATCGTGGCGCCGACCGGCGTCGGCGGTCCGCCATCGACACCGGTTGTCGAGATCAGCCCACCAGCGGCCTGACCGACGAGGTCTGCGCCCTCGCGTTGCGCTGACGGGCCTTCGGGTCCGAGCAGGCTTCCGCAGGCGTAGATGATGCGCGAGTTGCGGGCCGCAATGACGTCGTATCCGAGCCCCCACCCATCGAGGGTGCCGGGCTTGAAGTTGGACAGCATCACGTCTGCTGTTTCCACGAGCTTCAGGAACACATCCCGCCCATCCGGCTTGCGAAGATCGATGGTGATACTGCGCTTCCCGCGGTTGCATCCAACGAAATACGGTGCCCGGTGGTCCGCTTCACTCAAGGCAATCCATCGCGCCTGATCACCCACATGGGGCAGTTCGACCTTCAGTACGTCTGCGCCCATCTCGGCGAACATCAGTCCGGCCTGGGGGGCCTGGACGAGAAGGCCGAG
>JANLPG010000168.1:0-1553 GCA_031367105.1 Gemmatimonadota bacterium
GGGAGGGCCCACGGGCGGGGGACCCCCGCCCAACCTAACGTGAACGACTGCGGGAATTTGCCTGTTCACGGACTGCGGGAACTTGGGTGTACTTGCACAATGGTTTCCCTCCTTGCCTCCATCTACAAGGCGAAATTCTCGAAGAACCGGCAGACCCTCGGTCCCAAGGTCGGAACGAATGTCACGGTGAAGCTGGTCAGTGACACCGAGATGAGCGCCGCGCTCAACACACAGGCAGCCGACGTCGGTGAAAAACTCCTGGCCGCTCAGTTGAAGTTTAATCCGCAATCGGTCATCGATCGGCTCCAGAAGTACTACGCGACCATCGAGCAGCCGTTTCCCCACAGCGGACAAACGTTCGATGAAAACACCAAGTTGACTCGGGAAGAAAAGGCCGTCCTCTTTGGGCTTCAGAAGGGAGCGATTCGGGGAGAAGCCGCGAAAGATGTCGCCGCGACCCAGGGGTTCTATTCTGTCCCCAAGCAAGGGCAGCCCAAGGGTATCATCTTCATTCGTGAAGCCTTCGCCAAAGAGAAGGAATTCGAGTTCCTGCTGGCCGGCACGCTCGCCCACGAGATGGGCCATGCCTATACAGACGAGGGCTGGCGTGATTTCCTTCTCGCCATGTTCGCCAATGAGATGCTTCGGACGGGAGCCCTCGAGGAGGGGATGGCCACCCACGTCGAGGGTGTCATTGTGGCAGAATGGCACAGTCGCCAGCCGCCTAACACCCTGATTCCTCTCCAAGGCTACCGGGATCAGCCGGAGGTTGCCGATTCCGCGAAGGTCTTCATCGGCGCGGTCGGGGAGGATCTCGCGCTCCGTGCCTACTTTGGTGGTTGGGTGGATTTCAAGGATCCGGCCAAGGCGCAAGACTCGATCATCGTCGGCCGGAAAGGTGGGAACAGGAAAGAGTGGAAGTGGCCGTGGCGCTGATGTACGATCTGGCTCGATCCCACTGAACCGGGAGAGCTCTGTGTCAACCGCGGCGCAGGGCGACAGTCACCACAATTACGCGCGCGCTGTCATTCCAACGCATGCGCGCCGCGGCCTAACGGTGCTTGCTGCTGACGAGCGACTTGCGGAAGCTCGCTGCGCTCGCGATGATGTGACCGCTCGCAGCAGAAGCTGGCGTTAGCTGCTCTCCCCGACGCCGGTCGTAACGACCGAAACGCCATTAGTCATCCCTGCCCCGCAGGTGAGCACCGCACCACCGCACCACCGCGCAATGCCGCGTTGCGGTGTCGGGCCGTGCTACCGGATCTGAACCGGCGCACTCAGTGTCGAGACGCCGTGCTCGTTGAAGCTCTCGATCGCCACCCAGTAACTCACCCCCAGCGACAGCGCGCGCAGTTCCAGCGTGCGGCCGTCGTCGACGAATCGTTGATACGTCTGGTACAGCTTGTCGGGCGCAATACCCCACCGCACGTTGTAGCCGGTGGCACCCGGCACCTCCTGCCAACTGATCGTCGCATTGCGCTCATCGCGGTCGCGCTGCGCGCTCAGGCGAGCTGGGGTTGCCGGCCGCGGACCGGATCCGTTGCCGAACACGC
>JANLPG010000181.1:0-5830 GCA_031367105.1 Gemmatimonadota bacterium
GCCGACTACACTGTTGCTGGCAGCAATTCCTGGGAAAACCTCCGACCCTACGGCACCCATCCGTACACCGATCCGCTGTGGAGTTCGGGAAGCGTGCGAATCCACCACCACGGCGCCGAAGCATTGCGCATCGAAAAACTCGCCGCCCTGAGCGCAGCGCCCGATCTATTGGCGGTGCTCCGGGTCTGTTTTCAGGGCAACGACTACAACTGCGGGATTTGCCACAAATGTCTGCAGACCTCGGCCGCGCTCCGGGCACTGGGTATGACGTCACCTGCAATGCCGGCACTCGCTGATGCCACCCTGCTGCGACGACTCGTCGTGGAGCATGACGGCGACCTGGTCGACTGGGTAGAGATTCTCACCCCCCAGCTCTCCGAGCGAGACCCGGCGTTGGCGAAGGAGCTGGGCCGGCTGCTCCAACGCTACCGCGTGCGGCGGCTCCTCAAGGAGGCCGACGAACTGCTCCTGGGCGGCCGCCTGCGCCACCTCCTCCGCCGGCGGACCGGCTGATCGATGCGCGACCTGACCGTCAGGCTGCAGACCGCAATCCTCACCGATCCTCAGACCATTCGCGCGCTGCTTCCGGCCTGGGATGCACTGGCCGGACGCGATCCCCGCGCCACTCCCTACGACACCGGGACGCTGATGATCGGCCTCGGCGATCTGTTCGGCTGCGCTCCCGCACCATACATCGTCACGGCACGCACCGAAGCGAATGTTCTGGTCGGCGTATTACCGCTCCGCCGCATCCGCGTTGGCGGGCGATTGGGTGGGCATCGACTGGAAGGGTACAGCAGCTGGCACGCTTCATATTTTGACGCCACGGTTGACCCGGAATGTCCGCACGCCATCTTCGCGCTACTCGATGCCCTCAGAGCAACCCGGGACTGGGATCGCTGTGATCTCCGCTACCTCCTCCCCGATGGGAATCTTTTGCGCGGCAGGGCTGCAGGAGCGATCACGCCCGATGGCTTATCCCAGATCGTCCACCGCGATGCGTTCGGGGACCGCGCCGACAGCGCCGCGCTCGAGTCGCACAAGGCGGCGCGACGGCTCGCGAAGGCTGGCGAGGTGTGCTTCACCGCCGCCGAGCCGCCGGACCGGCTCGACGCGGCCATCGCGACATTCGCAACCCTGCATACCGAGCGTTGGGCTGGGCGCGGCGATTCGGCCGAATTCGCCTCCCCCGACGCGGTGATCCGACTCACCGGTATCATCCGCGATGCGGCTGCAGCGGAGTGGGCTCGCGTCGGCACCCTCCGTCTGTCGGGGGAAATCATCGCGGTGCACCTCGCCTTCCGCTGGCGGGAACGTCAATTCAGTTGGCGAATGGCGCACAACGCGCAATGGCAGGCGATGTCACCCGGACGGCTGCTGCTCAGTCTGATGGTCGAGGAGGCGTTCGCAAACGGCTGCCAGCAGTATGATCTCGGACGGGGAGAGGAACCGTACAAACGCCTCTGGCCGACCGAGGGGCGGCCGCTCTCCCGCATCGTGATTCCGGGGCGCTCGTGGCGTGCGCGGCTGGCAGCGTGGCGCCGGAGCCGGTGAAATGATCTCGGTCCGCGTCGTCACTCGCGCGATCGACCTCACGGGACTTCTCCCGGAATGGGCCGAGCTCTTCGCTCGCGACCCGAGAGCCACGCCTCGCAACGCACCCCACCTAACCTGCGCCTTCCACCAGATGTTCACACCCGATATTCGGCCGCGGGTGCTGGTGGCATCCGACCAGACTGGAGTCGTTCGAGGGGTGTTGCCACTCGGCGTGCGCAGGCGACGAATTGGCCCCTTCGGGCTGAGGGAGCTGATACCGCTGATCAGCTGGCACAGTTACTACGCCGACGCCGTGGTCGATCCGGAGTGTAGCGCCGAAGTCTGTCGCGCGCTCGGCGCCACACTACTGCAATCAGGGTGGGATCGGCTCGTCATTCGGCACGTCCAGCGGACATCCTGGCTGCTCGACCCGGATGTTGGAGTGCTCAGTCGGCTCCCCTGGCTCCACCTGACCGAGGGAGTGCCCTCGAGCACGCTTGCGCTCACACCGCTCCCAGAGTTGGGCCGCAAGAGCCGCCAGGATCGGGATCGGCGGGAACGTGCCTTGCGGGCGACAGGTAGGATCCGGATGGGGTGGGAGGAGCCAGGTCCTCGATTTCAGGAAGCCGCGGCCGATTTTGTTCGGCTTCATACCGCCCTCAAGCGTCACCAGCGACAGAGCTGTACCTTCCGGTTTGGCAGCGCTGAGCGCGACTTTCCGCTGTGGCTCGAGGCCGAGGTGAGCGAGGGGAGGGCGAGGCTGTTCTCCATACGGCGCGACGGCGTGCTGTTGGCAGGGCACGTGATCCTTCGCGGTCGCCAGGAAGCACATTCCTATCGCGTCGCCTGGGCACCGGAAGCCGCCGCGTTCGGTCTGGGGATCTTGCAGACCAGCCGGGTGATCGAGGCGTGTGCGGCGCTAGGTGATCGCCGCTTCGACCTGGGCCCGGGCGCCGAGCCCTACAAGCAGAAGTGGAGTCCGCAGATGACCACACTGCTCGACCTCTCCGGCGAGCGAGGTGGTTGGCGTGCGCGGGCCGCCGCGGGCTGGCTACGACTCCGAGGTCGCCTCCCACCACTGTGAGTGACGACCCCGGTGCGGCCGAGCGGTCGAGCGGTTTTCCATCCAACGCCCTCAGGGCGCTCGCGAAGCCGCCGCAGGCGGTAGCGACTGCTGCAGCATCAGCCCTTGCAGTCGTGCTGCCGCATTCGGCGAGAGTCGCACCTTGGCCCGATCGATCCACGCGAGCAGATCCCCCAGATCGTATGAACCGCTGCGATTGCCATCGCGATCCATCACGGTCCGCTGATCATCGCTCAATGACCCGGCGCGGAACAGCTCGTCCACCGCGACGGCGGCTTCCGGTGCGGGCACCGCCACCACCTCGAGCGTATCGACGAAGACACTGCGCACCGACGGGTCGCGCTGCAACCGGATTTCAATCGAATCGATGTGGAGGCCGGGCGGCAGCGTGGTAGAGAGCCTTTCCCAGACCATCGAGCGGTTGAGTTCGCCCGACTGCGTCACCATCCGAAACCGGGTCGCGGTCGTCGTAGCCAGCCACAGGTTCGACTCATTCTCGGCGACCGATCCCACTACGACGGCGGAATCGAGGTTCGACTCCAGCAGGCTGGCGGAGCCACCTGCCGCCGTGAGCACCCGGAACTTCCTCCCCTTCGGGGTGACCGCGATCGTCTGCGGTGGCGAGGCAATCGTGAGGGTATCGAGCAACGTGGCGGTATTGCCGCCGGCCGTCACGCGAATCGTGTCCACATAGCTTCCCACGGCCAGCGTGCTGGCTGCGCGGCTCCAGCGCAGCATCCCGTTGCCGGTGGCACTCTGCGTGATGAGCGAGGCCCAGGCAGCCGTGCGGGTGGCGGTCCAGCCCGCCGTCGCGCTCCCCGTCCCCGACAAGGTGACGCTGGCACTGTCTTGCGGCGCGGCGGCACCCTGAACGATCGCCACTCGGCGACTGCCGGGGGCGACCAGTACCGTGATCGGAGTCGGGGCGACCGGTGCCGACGTGATGCGGAGCGTGTCGAACAGCACGGCCGGAGCCGCCACACCGGTTGCGGTCACGGTGATGGTATCGACGTATGTCCCCACTGGGAGCCCAGCCGCGTTGCGGCTCCAGGCGACGGTGCCGCTTCCGGTGCCGCTACTGGTGGTGAGCGTGTTCCAGTTCTGTCGCTTCGACGCAGTCCACGGAGTGGTGCTGCTATTGCTGCCGCTGAGGGTCACGGTCGCCTGATCGGCGGGTGCGGCACTGCCCTGGACCACGGCGGTACTCCGTGCCGAGGGTGACACTACCAGCGTCAGTGCGACGGGTGCCGCGGTCACACGCAGGGAGTCGTAGACCGTTGCCGCCGTTGCCACGCCTGCAGCGGTCACCGTGATGGTGTCCACATAGGTGCCGACAGCGAGGCCGGTCGCGTTTCGGCTCCAGGCGACGGTGCCGCTTCCGCTGCCGCTACTGGTGGTGAGCGTGTTCCAACTCTGCCGCCTGGAAGCGCTCCACGTCGTGGTGCTGCTGCCAGTACCCGAGAGGGTGATCCCTGCCTGATCACTCGGCGCGGCACTCCCCTGCTGCACCGACACGCTACGCGAGGCTGGCGCGACGGCCAGCGTGACCGGCACCGGAGCCGCAGTCACTCGCAGCGTGTCGTACAGGACGTTCGCTGTTCCCGAGGCATTCGGGGCCGTGACGGTGATCGTGTCGACGTAGGTTCCGACGGCGAGCCCGGTCGCATTGCGGTTCCAGCTGAGCGTTGCACCACCACCGGTCCCGGTGGCAGCGGTCAACGTGGTCCAGCTCTGACGCTTGGTCGCCGTCCAGGCGCTGCTGCCGTGGCCGTCGCCGCTCTGGGACACCAGCGCCTGATCGGAGGTCGCGCCGCTTCCCTGCTGCATCGCCACATTCCGGCTGGTCGGGGAGACGGCAATCAGGAGTGGTACCGGCGCTGCCGTGACGCGCAGGGTATCGTACACGACACCGGGCGAACCGGCGGCGCCAGCTGCCGTCACCGTGATGGTGTCCAGATAGACCCCGACCGCAAGTCCAGCGGCGTTGCGGCTCCAGGCCAGGGTACCACTGCCGGTGCCACTGCTGCTGGTAAGCGTGGTCCAACTCTTCCGCTTCGTCGCACTCCAGGCCGTCGTGCCGTTGTTGTCGCCACTCAAGGTGACCGAGGCCTGGTCACTGGCTGCCGCGCCCCCCTGGACCACCGAAGCGCTCCGCGCCGACGGTGCGACGCTCAGCGTCAGCACGACAGGTACCGCAGTGACCCGCAGCGTGTCGAACAGCAGACTCGGCACTGCCACGCCGGTCGCAGTCACGCTGATGGTGTCAACATAGGTGCCAACGGCGAGCCCGCTGGCATTGCGGCTCCACGCCACATTGCCGCTGCCGGTTCCACTGCCAACGGTCAGCGTGGTCCAGAGCTTCCGCTTCGTTGCCGTCCAGGCCGTGGTGGCGCTGTTGCTCCCCGAGAGTGTCACACTCGCCTGGTCGCTCGGCGCCGCTGAGCCCTGCTGCACCGAAGCGCTACGCGACGTGGGAGCCACGGCCAGCGTGACCGGTACCACCGCTGCCGTCACCCGGAGCGTGTCATACACCACACCTGGCGATCCACTGGCGCCACTGGCCGTCACCGTGAGGGTATCGACGTAGGTGCCAACCGCGAGCCCACTGGCGTTGCGGCTCCAGGCCAAGGTGCCGCTGCCGGTCCCGCTACCGGTGGCGAGGGTCGTCCAGCTCTTCCGCTTGGTCGCGCTCCAGGGAGTGGAAGCGCTGTTGGTTCCCGAGAGTGTCACCGTCGCCTGATCGGATGGGGCCGCAGCGCCCTGCACCACCGATGCGTTCCGGGCCGCCGGACTCACGGCCAGCACCAGTGGTGGCGGGGGCGGTGGGGGAGGCGGTGTGCCTCCGCTCAAGGAGTTCGCGGCGCGGACCAGTCCGTAGCCGGTGTTGTTATCGAATCCGCCGCTCTCCAGATCGAGGGCGCCTTCCCGGAGTTTCTGGTACAACTGGTCGAAGGAGAGCGTTGGAAACGCCGAGAGAATCAGCGCCGAAACGCCGACCACGTGCGGCGTCGCCATTGAGGTGCCGCTTTTGACAGCGTAACCACCGCCCGGCATCGTGCTGTTGACACCCACACCGGGGGCGGAGAAGTCGACTTCGGGGCCGAAGTTGGACCAGCTCGCCCGCGTGTTGCTGCCGTCGACCGCAGCCACCGCAATCGAGTACGGCGACGACCCAGGAAAGAGCAGCGCCCCACCGTTGTTCCCGGCGGC
>JANLPG010000193.1:0-16477 GCA_031367105.1 Gemmatimonadota bacterium
CGCGCCCGCTGAACGGGTCCGGAGTGCGCCGCTGGACGACGGCTTCACCTTCGCCAAGGGGACGGCCGCCGACACACCCTCGCCCGCCGATCCGGCCGCGCTGACGGTGCTCACCTTTCGTCGCGATGGTTCGGCCAACCGAGGGGGAACGTTTTACCTCTCCGGGCCCGGCACCGACTCGACCTGTCGCCATTGTCGCGCGGTTGTAGTCACCCGGGCGACCGGCCGCGTGGTCCTCTATTCCAATGCGTCCGGTTCCTGGAAGCGGGTCGATTGACCCGGAGAGCTCCTCACTCCTTCAGACTGCGATGATCTGATCCCTCCGCGTCCCGACACTGACGTAGCGAATCGGTGCACCGGCGAGGTCCTGCAGTCGGTCGAGGTAGGCGCGGGCCTGCGGCGGAAGGTCAGCCAGCTTGCGGGCGGACGCCGTCGATCGGCCCCACCCAGGGAGCGTCTCGTACACCGGCTCTACTCGCCCCAGCAATTCGACATCGCTTGGCACGTCATCACACGCCTCGCCGTCGAGCCGATAGGATACGCCGACGGGGATCTGCTCGAAGGTGTCGAGCACGTCGAGCTTGGTCACAGCGAGGCCAGTCAGGCCGTTGACGCGAACCGAATAGCGCACGACGGTTGCGTCGAACCAGCCGCAGCGACGGGGGCGGCCGGTGGTCGCGCCGAACTCGCCCCCGAGCTCCCGGAGTCGTGCTTCGATTTCGCCGTTGGCTTCGGTCGGCAGCGGGCCGTTGCCGACGCGCGTGGTGTACGCCTTCACCACTCCGAGCACGCCGTCAATCTCCGTGGGACCGATCCCGGCGCCGATAGCCGCGCCCCCGGCGGTGGTGTTGGAGGATGTGACGAACGGGTAGGTGCCGTGATCGACGTCGAGAAGCGCCCCCTGGGCCCCTTCCATCAGCACCCGTCGACCATCGCGCAGCGCCCGGTAGACGAGGGCGCCCGTGTCGGTGGTGAGCGGACGCAGCCGCACACTCAGGCGGTCGACCAGTTCGAGGTGTTCCTCGAGCGAAGCCCGAGCGCCGGAGCCCAGCAGTTGAAGCAATGCGTTGGCGCGGTCGATCCGCTCCGACAGCATCGCACGCGCCGCAGTCAGCCGGCACAGGTCAGCGACGCGTACGCCGCGACGACCAATCTTGTCCTCATAGGTTGGTCCGATCCCCCGCCCCGTTGTGCCGATCTGCTGGTGCTGCTCGCTCGCCTGATCGAGCAGCTTGTGGTACGGCAACACGACGTGGGCCCGATCGGAGATGAAGAGGCGGCCCGAGACATCGATCCCCTGCCCGCCGAGTTCGTCGAGCTCGGCGAAGAAGGTCTCGGGGTCGAGGACGACGCCGTTCCCGACCACGCAGGTGACGCGGGGATGCAGGATCCCCGACGGGATCTGGTGCAGGACGAACTGACGATCGCCGACCACGACCGTGTGGCCCGCGTTGGCACCGCCCTGGTAGCGGACCACGACGTCGGCCAGTTCGGCGAGCACGTCGACCAGTTTCCCTTTTCCCTCGTCGCCCCACTGGGCGCCGACGACCACCACACAGCTGTGCTTCCGATCGAACATCGCTTCCGCCTGGTTTACCCCAAGAAAAACGGCCCCTTGCGGGGCCGGTATCCGACTCCCCCGCAAGCTAACGCGGGGAACGCGGCGGGGTCAATTCGGAGCGAAGCCCGCCTCGGCGAGCGCGTGCGCAAAGGTCTCCCCCATCCCTTCCTTGGCGGCTCGTTCGATCGCCGTGCGGAACGGCGCCGCCTCGCCCCCGACCACCAGGGCCTCACGCAGCGTCGCGGTGGATTCGACCCACTCCACCACCGGGACTCGCCTGCCGGCGTCCCCTGTCTGCCCCACGAGGCGCTGGGCGATGACCGCGCGCAGGGCGCCTGCGAGCCGCATCCGCCCTACTTCCCGCTCCTCCGGCAGCATCGTCGCCACCAGCTGCACGAGCGCCGACGCGGCATCGGCAGCGCTGACGGCGGCGAGGACCAGGCAGCCCGATTCGGCGGCCCGGATCGCCCGGTCGAGTGCCACCGGATCTCGCAACTCTCCGACCACGAGCACATCGGGATCCTGGCGCATTGCCGTCTGGAGCCCGGTGGCGGTGTCGTCGGTGTCGCTGCCGATCTCGCGCTGAGTGATCGACGACGAGAGATCGCGATGCAGGAATTCGATCGGATCCTCGAGCGTCAGCACGTGCCGCTGCTGGCTCCGGTTGATGTGATGCACCATCGCGGCGATCGTCGAGGTCTTCCCCGAGCCGCTCGGCCCCGCCACCAGCACCAGTCCGTCCTCGGCTTCGGCGAAACGCGTCACCACATCGGGGAGCCCAAGCCCCTCGGGGGTCGGCACCGAGAAGGGGATGACCCGGAGTACTACCATAAAGGAGGAGCGCTGCCGGAGCACGTTCACCCGGAAGCGGCCGACGCCCGGGACGCCCCAGGAACAGTCGAAGTCGCGCAGGTTGTCGAGCCGCGGATCTTCGATCGCCAGCCCCGCAAACGTTGCTGCCAGCGCCCGGGTCTGCTGCGGTGTGAGTCGCTGCTTGGTGAGCGGCACCAGTTGCCCCTCGACCCGGGCTCGGAAGACATCGCCGGCCTTGGCGTGTACATCGGAGGCACCGCGCAACACGGCGGCCTTGAGGACTCGAGCGAGCATCGGCGATGTAGTGCTCATCAGCTCTCCGGGAGGAAACCCATTCGATGGGTCACGTCGCGCATCGTTTCGGCCGCCAGTCGTCGGGCGGTTGCCGCACCTTCGGCCAGAATGGCGGTGACCCGACCGGGGTGTGCCGCGAGGTCCAGCGCACGCTCCCGGAGGGGGGCGAGCGTTGCGACCATATTGTCGGCCAGGACCCGCTTGCAATCGAGACATCCCCATCCCGCCGAACGACATTGTACCGCAACGTGGTCGACGGTCTCTGCTGGCGAAAAATGGCGGTGCAACGCGTAAATATTGCAGATCTCCGGCGTGCCCGGGTCTTTCTTCGTAATCCGCGCGGGATCGGTCATTGCGGGGCGGAGCTTTTCCCAGATCTGCTCGGGTGACTCAGTCACCCCGATCGTATTGCCGAGGGACTTCGACATCTTCGCCGACCCGTCGAGCCCGACGATCCGCTTGGCGCCGGTGACGATCGGCTGTGGTTCGGGAAAGAACGTCTCCCCCGGTGAAAACTCGTGGTTCCACTTCCGGGCGATCTCGCGCGCCAGCTCGAGATGCTGAATCTGGTCTTCGCCCACCGGGACCGCGTCGGCGCGATAGACGAGAATATCGGCCGTCATCAGCACAGGATAACAGAGGAGGCCGGCGGGGATCGACTCGACGCGCTGGGCCTTGTCCTTGAACTGCGTCATCCGCTCCAGTTCACCGAGGGGCGTGATCGTGGTCAGCAGCCAGGACAGCGTGGTGTGGGCGGGGACGTGGCTCTGCACGAACAGCGTCGAGCGCGCCGGATCGACCCCGGCGGCGAGCAAGCCGACTGCCATCTCCCGCGTGCGATCGGCAAGCGTCGCGGCGTCGTAGCGACCGGTAATCGCGTGCTGATCGACGATACAGTAGAGGCACTCGTGCTGCTCCTGCAGCGCGACCCAGTTCCGGAGTGCGCCGAGCCAGTTGCCAATGTGGATTTCACCGGAGGGTTGGATGCCCGAGAAGACGCGTGCCATTGCGGCAAGCTACCCCGGGCGCGAAAGGGCGGCAACTTGAACGGGGATCTCAAGTTACCGGGCGGGCGACCGGCCCGAGCCCGTGCTGTCGCCCAAGCCGCCCCGGCGCCTCCCGCGGCGGCGGCCGGCGCCTGGGATACCGCGGCCAGCGCTTGCTACCGGGTGAGGATCCTGGGCCCATCATCCGTGATGGCCACGGTGTGTTCGAAATGCGCCGCGAGCGATCCGTCCTGCGTCACGACGGTCCACTTGTCACGCAATGTCCTGGTGACAGGGCTCCCCATCGTGATCATCGGCTCGATGGCGATCGTCATCCCCGGGCGCAGCTGTGCCCCGCGCTTCGGAGACCCGAAGTTCGGCACCTGCGGCTCCTCGTGGAAGCGCGTGCCGATGCCGTGGCCAACGAGTTCCCGGACCACCCCGAACCCCGCCGTCTCGGCCACGCTCTGCACGGCGTAACCAATATCCCCGACGTGATTGCCGGCCACCGCGGCGGCAATTCCTGCCGCGAGCGACGCCCGCGTTACATCCAGCAGTCGCTGGGTGTCGGGTGCAATCGTGCCCACCGGAATGGTTGTCGCCGAATCCGCGTGCAACCCATCGACGCAGACGCCGACATCGACCGAGACGATCGAGCGCTCGTGCAACAGCTTCTTCGTGGAGGGAATTCCGTGCACGATCTCGTCGTCCACGGAGATGCACAGCGTCTTGGGAAAGCCGTAGAGTCCCTTGAACGACGGCGTGGCGCCCGGATGCGAGCGAATGAAGCGCTCGGCCTCGCGATCGAGATCCTCGGTCGACATCCCGGGCCGCACGATCTCCTGCATCAGCGCGAGGGTATCACACACGATCCGGCCGGCACGCGCCATCGTGTCGATTTCTCGCGCCGACTTGATCGTGATCATCCGAGGCCCACGGCTGCCGCGACGCGCTGCGCCACCTCATCCACGCTGCCGAGTGCCGGGATATGCGTCACACCGGCCCGCGCATCATACCAGGCGATCACCGGCGCGGTC
The DNA here is from genome assembly GCA_031367105.1 of Gemmatimonadota bacterium. Lineage (GTDB taxonomy): Bacteria > Gemmatimonadota > Gemmatimonadetes > Gemmatimonadales > GWC2-71-9 > Palsa-1233. Next base: position 4,692 of record JANLPG010000193.1, read on the forward strand.
TGCTGGCGGTAGGCGGCGAGCCGGGTCGCCACGGCCCCCGGATCGTCGTCGGCGCGGTGCTCGATGTCGCGACGCCGGGTGATCCGACCGAGGATTTCCTGGTCGTCGACATCGAAAAAGAGGACGTGCGTCATCTTCCGGCCGAGTTCGGCAAGGATCGCCTCGAGCCCTTCCGCCTGCGGAATCGTCCGCACCACGCCGTCGAAGATCACGCCGTTGCGTGCCTCTGGCCGAGCCAGCTCCTCGCGCACCACGCCCAGGATGATGTCGTCGCTGACGAGGTGACCCGCCTCCATCACGGCCTTCGCCTTGCGCCCGATCGGGGTGCCGTGCCGCACCGCTTCGCGAAGCAGATCACCGGTGGCAAACCTGGGAAGACCAAGGGTTTCGGCGAGTCGGGCGCCTTGAGTGCCCTTGCCGGCACCCGGCGGGCCCATAAGGAGAATGTCCACGCGCACTACTCCCGACGTGAGAGAACCTGGGGGCTGAAACGTAGTCAGTCGCCGGTCGCCGCCACCGCGGCGGGCTCGATCGCGGTGACCCTGTGCAGCGAGGGACCCCAATCACGAACTGGCATTGAGGTCCCTCGCTTCGTCGGAAGTGCCCTCCTCCCGATCAACCTCGACTTGTTCCGGGTTGCCGCTACATCCCGAAGCGGCTCGAGCGACCCCGGAACTTGATCCGGCCGGACTTCATGAAGCCATCGTATTTGCGTAGCGTGCGGTGCTGCTCGATCTGGGCAATGGTGTCGAGCAGCACACCCACCACGATCAGGATCGACGTACCACCGAAATTGAACTGCTGCACGCCGACCGCGTGGGCCACGGCGATCGGGACGATGGCGACGATCGCCAGAAAGAGCGAGCCGGGCAAGGTGATCCGGCCCAGCACTCCATCGATGTAATCGGCGGTCGCGCTCCCTGGCTTGACGCCAGGAATGAAGGCGCCCTGCTTCTTCAGGTTCTCGGCCAGGTCGACCGAGTTGAAGATGATCGAGGTGTAGAAGTAGGAGAACACCACGATCAGCAGTGCGAACAGCAGGTTGTACGACAAGGAACCCGGCGTGAGGAAGTCTGCCACTTCGGTCAGCGCGCTCGAATTGCTGAAGCGGGCGATCGTGGCGGGAACGATGATCACGGTCTGGGCGAAGATGATCGGCATCACGCCGGCGGTGATCAGCCGGATCGGGATGAACGTCTTCTGCCCTTCGCGGATCCGGCCCCGCCCCATCACCTTGCGCGGAATCTGGATCGGGATGCGGCGCGAGGCGAGGGTCATCGCCACCACCGCAGTCACCATCCCGACGATCACGACGACGAAGACCGTGGCACCCGGAAGCCCGATGATGCCCTGGCGGACCAGCTCGAAGCCCTGCAGAATGCCGGGCCAGATCCGCTCGAGAATCGAAACGGCGATCAGCAGCGACATCCCGTTGCCGATGCCGCGCTCGGTGATCTGCTCACCGAGCCACATCACGAAGATCGCGCCGGTGGTGAGCGTGGCCACCATGATCATTCGCGACACGAAGCCCGGATTCGGAATCGCGTTGGGGATCGACTCGACGAAGAGCGCAAAGGTGTACGCTTGCGACAGCGAGATCGCCACCGTGAGGTAGCGGGTCCACTGCGTCAGCGTCTTCCGCCCTTCCTCGTCCTTCTGCATCTTGCCGATGGAGGGCAGCACGCCGCCACCCAGCTGGAAGACGATCGAGGCCGAAATGTACGGCATGATCCCGAGCGCGAAGATCGTCGCGCGCCCGAGTCCGCCGCCCAGTGCGTCATACAGATTGAAGAGTGACGCCGCCGAGGAGTTCTGGATGTAGTCCGACAGTGCCGTGACATTGACCGCCGGCGCGGCAATGTGCGCGCCGACGCGGTAAATGAGCACCGCGAGCATCGTGAACAGGAGCTTGTTCTTCAGCTCCGGATCGATGCTGAGACCTGCGGGGCGGGGCGCGGTCATCAGGCCTCGACGCGGCCGCCAGCGGCCTCGATCTTGGCCTTGGCCGATGCCGAGACCATCGCGCCCTTGATCACGAACGCGCGGGTGGTGTCACCGTGTCCGAGCACCTTGTAGGGATCGCCCACGGCCTTGAGGATCCCGGCCGCTTTCAGCGTCTCCCCGTTGATCTCGAGGCCGGACACCTTCTCCAGGTCGCGGAGGTTGACGGCGAGGTAGGTCACCTTGAACGGATTGGTGAAGCCGCGCTTGGGCAGGCGCCGGTACATCGGCATCTGACCGCCTTCGAAACCAGTGTTGGTGTTGCCACCCGAGCGGGCCTTCTGCCCCTTGTGTCCCTTGCCGGCGGTCTTGCCCGTGCCGGAGCCCGGACCCCGGCCAATCCGCTTGCGATTGCGGTGCGAACCCGGCGCGGGGCGCAGATTCGACAGCGTGATCCGCTCGACGACTTCCTTCTCGTCCGACATGCTCAACTCTCCCCGACCGGCGTCACCTCGATCAGGTGGCGCACCTTGAACAGCATCCCCCGCAGCGAGGCGGAGTTCTCGATTTCGATCGTCATCTGGTAATGACGGAGCCCGATCGACTTGAGCGTCCGGTTCATCGACTCGGAATGCCCGATGCCGGACCGGATCTGCTTGACCGTCAGTCGCTTGACGTCATCACCGGGGATGACGGCAGCGTGGTGCGCCGGCCCTTGCCGACCCACGACTGGATTGCGTCCCATTGGTTCAGGCCTCCTGACGGGCGCGATAGCCGACGCGGTCAACGTCGATGCCGCGCTCACGCGCGACCTGCTTGACCGACACCAGCCCCTGCAACCCGGCCATCGTCGCCCGCACCATGTTGTGCGGGTTGTTCGAGCCGAGGCTCTTGGTCAGAATGTCCGTGATGCCACAGCACTCGAGCACCGCGCGCACCGGACCACCTGCAATGACGCCAGTACCGCTGGCCGCCGGCTTCAGCAACACGCGACCTGCGCCGTGCTCACCGATGATCTCGTGGGGCACCGTGGTCCCGGTCCGGGGAATCTCGACCATCGCCCGCTTGGCGGCCTCGACCGCCTTGCGTACGGCCTCAGCCACTTCGTTCGCCTTGCCGGTGGCGATGCCGACCTTCCCCTTGCCATCGCCCACCGCAACGAGGGCGTTGAACGAGAAGCGCCGACCACCCTTCACGACCTTTGCGACGCGGTTGATCGCGACGACGTTCTCGACGAATTCCTTCTCGCCGTCCCGATCGTCCCGACGATTGCCACCCCGACCGCCACCGGGCCCACCACGGCCGCCACCGCCGCCCTGGCCACCGCGACCACCGCCGCCACCCTGACCACCGCGACCACCCTGACCCCGGCCACTCTGGCCCCGTCCACCGCCGCTCTGGCTCGGCTGGTCATTGGGCGCCGTGGCACCGCTGTGCGAGGTGCCGAGGGCCGGCGCGCGGGGCGCGGGAGTCGGCGCTGCCGCCGGCTCGGGCTCGACTGCTGCTGTCGGCTCGGACGCCACCGTTTCGGTCGGCTCAGCGGCCGCCGTTTCGGTCGGCGCGGGGGCCGCAGCTTCGGTCGGTGCAGGAGCCGCCGCTTCGGTCGGCTCCGGCGCGCTGCTGTTGTTGTTCGTCTCGTCACTCATTTAGAACTCCAATCCGCCCTCGCGGGCGCCCTCAGCGACGGCCTTGACGCGACCGTGATATTGATAACCCGCGCGGTCGAACACCACCTTGGTCACGCCGACGGCCTTCGCCTTGGAGGCGAGCAGCTGACCGACGGCCTTGGCCTTAGCCACCTTGCCGGCGCCCTCGATGGCGATCCCCTCACTCGTGTCCGAGACGCCGAGGAGGGCGGTACCGAGGTCGTCATTGACGAGCTGGGCGTAGATATGCTTCAGCGAGCGGAAGACCACCAGCCGCGGTCGCTCGATGGTCCCCGCGACCCGCTGGCGGACCCGGAGATGGCGACGATAGCGGCGCTCCCCGCGCTTCTTCGGTGCATGGATCGGACGCATTACTTGGCTCCCGTCTTGCCCGCCTTGCGGCGGACCTGCTCACCCAGATACCGGATCCCCTTGCCCTTGTAGGGCTCGGGCGGCCGGACATTGCGGATTTCCGCGGCGACCTGGCCCACAAGTTCCTTGCTCATTCCCTCGATGCGGACCAGCGTCGGCGTTTCGCAGACGAGCGTGATCCCCTCGGGGGCCTTGATCGGCACCTGATGCGACAGGCCGACGACCAGGTTGATCCCGAACGGCTTCGGCTCGGCCTTGTAGCCGACGCCCTGCAGCTCGAGCTTCTTGAAGAAACCGGTGGAGACGCCCTCGACCATATTGGCCACGAGGGTGCGCGAGAGGCCGTGGAGCGCCTTGTGGCGTTCCTGCTCGCTCGGCCGGGCCACCTTGACCTCGGCGCCCTCGACCGACACCAGCATATCCGCCGGCAAGGTCCGCGACAGCGTGCCCTTCGGTCCCTTGACCGAGATGGTGGCGCCACTCACCGTGACGGTGACGCCCGCCGGGAGCGGCACCGGCTTTTTACCAATACGCGACATCGCGCCCCCCTACCAGACGACGGCGAGAAGTTCGCCGCCCAGGTTGGCCGTGCGCGCCTCGCGATCCGTCATCAGCCCCTTGGGGGTCGAGACGATGGCGATGCCGAGACCGTTCTTGACGCGCGGCAGGTCACGGCACTTCACGTAGCGCCGGAGCCCGGGCGACGAGACGCGCTGCAACTCGCGAATCACGGGGAGTTCGTTGTGGTACTTGAGGTACAGCCGCAGCGTGCCGGCCGGACCCTCTTCAAGCACCTTGAAGTCCGCGATATAGTGATTGTCGCGCAACAGCCGCGCCAACTCGTGCTTGAGCTTCGACGCGGGGATGTCCACGCGCTTGTGGCTCGCCGAACAGGCGTTGCGGATGCGTGTCAGCATATCCGCGACTGGATCAGTCATACTCATGCGTTGCCGTCCCTCGAAATGCCCGTCTTCATGATAGTCCGCTCCCCTCAGGCCACTTTGAGCGCGACAGGAGTCTCGCCCTTGAAGGGCCAGCCGAATTCGCGCAGCAGCGCCATCGCGAGATCATCGCGGCCTGCCGTGGTGACCAGCGTGATGTCCATCCCGTGTACGTGCTCGACCTTGTCGAAGTCGATTTCGGGGAACATCATCTGTTCCTTGATGCCGAACGTGTAGTTGCCGCGGCCGTCGAAGCTCTTGGTCGGCAGTCCGCGGAAGTCGCGGATGCGCGGGATCGTGAGCGTCACGAAGCGGTCGAGAAACTCGTACATCCGCACGCCGCGCAGCGTCACCGAGGCCCCGACCGGCATCCCGGCCCGCAGCCCGAAATTCGCGATCGCCTTTTTCGCCTTGGTGATGACTGCCTTCTGGCCGGTCATGATCGCCAGTTCTTCGGCGGCCGAGTCGACCAGGCGGGGATTCTTGGCACCCTCGCCCAGGCCGACGTTGAGCACGATCTTGGCGATCCGCGGCACCTGATGCCGATTGGTCAGGCCGAACTGCTTGGCCAGCCGCGGCCGCACCGTCTCCTCGAAATGCCGCTGCATCCGGGGCTTCCCGACACTCGCCTTCGGAGCCGGATCGAGCGCCATCGCGACTGCCTTCTCGCCCCGGCTGCCGCCGGTCGGCTTGGAGGCCTTCTTGCTCGGCGCGGTCGCCGGCTTCTTCGCCGTGTCCTTGCCGCCGTCCTTCGGTGTCTTCGCCATAATCAGCGGTTCCTCGGGATGGCCACGCCCGATTTGGTCGCAATCCGTTCCACGGTCCCATCGGTGGCCTTCTTCCGACGGATCCGGGTCGGCTCACCCGACTTCGGGTCAATGAGCATCACCTTCGAATGGTGCATCGGTGCCGGAAACGTCACGAAGCCGGCCTCGGTGGTCTGCGTTGCCCGGCGACTCTTCTTCGCCAGGTTGAGGCCGTCCACGGTGACGCGGCCGGTTTTCGGAAACACCCGCAGCACCGTGCCGCGCTTCCCCTTGTCGTCGCCCGAGATCACCTGGACGCTGTCGCCCTTGGTGACGTGCAGCTGCTGTCGCACCGGGTCGGCGTTGCGGATCCGCTTCCGCTTCTTGTGTACGAGCGGCTTCATGTCAGAGCACCTCCGGCGCCAGCGAGACGATCTTCATATAGCGCTTCTCGCGCAGCTCACGCGCCACCGGTCCGAAGATGCGGGTCGCCCTCGGCTCCCCCTTGTCGTCGATCAGGACCGCGGCGTTTTCGTCGAAGCGGATGTAGGAGCCGTCCTTGCGACGGACTTCCTTCGCCACCCGCACGATCACGGCCTTCGCCACGTCGCCCTTTTTCACCTGGCCCGTCGGGATGGCATCCTTGATCGCCACCACCACCCGGTCGCCCAGGGAGGCATAGCGCCGGCGGGATCCACCGAGGACGCGGATGACCAGCGCCTTACGGGCGCCGGAATTGTCCGCAATCTTCAGGATCGTTTCCTGTTGTACCATGTCAGTCTCTCCCCGGCCTAGCGCGCGCGCTCGACGACTTCAACCGTCCGCCAGTGGACAGTCTTCGCGAGTGGTCGCGTCTCCATGATCCGCACCGTGTCGCCCGCCTTGGCGTCATGGTCATTGCGCGCCTTCACCTTCTTGCTGCGCGTGACCTGCTTCCCGTATTTCGGGTGCGCGAGTCGGCGCTCAAGGAGCACCGTCACGGTCTTCTGCATCTTGTCACTCACCACGACGCCCGTCCGGGACTTGCGCCCGTCGCGCTCGAGGGTGGTGGTCAGTTCGTCGCTCATACCGTCTCCGTCGCCGTGCGGCGTTTCTCGCCCAGGATCGTCAGCACCCGGGCAATGTCCCGGCGCAGGGTCCGGAACTGCATCGGGTTCTCGATGGACTCGGTGGCCGACCGGAAGCCGAGCTTCAAGCGCTCGTCCTGCAGTTCGCCCAGCTTCGCCTCGAGCTGTTCCATCGTCAGCTCACGCAGATCAGTTGGCTGCATCATGACCTAGATCTCCTCGCGCTTGACGACGGCGGTCCGCACGGGAAGCTTCGCCTGTGCCAGCGCGAGCGCCTTCCGCGCCAGGGTCTCGTCGATGCCGTCGACCTCGAACAGCACCCGCCCCGGCTTGACCACAGCCACCCAGCCTTCCGGGTTGCCCTTTCCCTTGCCCATACGGGTCTCGGCCGGCTTCTTGGTGATCGGCTTGTCCGGGAAAATCCGGATCCAGACCTTGCCGCCCCGCTTCATCTCACGCGTCATCGCGACACGCGCCGCCTCGATCTGGCGATTGGTGATCCAGCCCGGCTCCATGGAGCTGATGCCCCAGGTCCCGAACGCCACCGTGTTGCCGCGCGTGGCCACACCCTTGGTGCGGCCCTTGAATGTCTTGCGGAACTTGATCCGCTTCGGTGCCAACATGGTGGTCAGGCCCCCGTGCTGTAGGTACGGCCCGACATATCATCCACGATCTCGCCCTTGAACACCCAGACCTTGATGCCGATGGTGCCGTAGGTGGTCTTGGCCGTACCGGTGGCGTAATCGATGTCGGCGCGCAGCGTGTGCAGCGGCACCCGTCCCTCGCGGTAGCCCTCGACCCGCGCGATTTCGGCGCCGCCGAGGCGGCCTGCCGCACGCACGCGGATTCCCTGGGCACCCATCCGCATCGCGCTCTGCACCGCGCGCTTCATCGCACGACGGAACGAGATGCGCTGTTCCAGCTGGGCCGCGATATTGTCGGCGACCAGCTTGGCCGAGGTCTCGGGGCGCTTGATTTCTTCGACGTTGACCGCGACTTCCTTGGTCACGCGGAGCTGCTTCTCGAGCACCAGGGCCAGCTCCTCGCGGAGCTTGTCGACCTCGGCACCACGCTTGCCGATGACCACACCCGGTCGCCCGGTGTGGATCGTCACGGTCACCTTGCCCGGCTTCCGCTCGATATGCACTTCGGCGATGGCCGCGTGCCCGAGGCGCTTCTGGATGTAATCACGGATCAGGCGATCCTCGGCCAGCAACGTCGGCATTTCCTTGCCCGCGTACCAGCGCGACAGCGCCTGCTTGGTGACTCCGAGCCGGAACCCGACCGGATGCGTCTTCTGACCCATTACTTCGCCCCCTTCGCTGCCACGGTGATTTTCACGTGGCTGGTACGCTTCCGGATCGGCGTCGCACGGCCCTGTGCCGCCGCCGCAAACCGCTTCAGCGGTGCGCCCATATCGACCTGGGCATCCACCACCAGCAGCAGGTCGACGTCGAACGCCTCATTGGCGTTCTGCGCGTGCTGCTCGGCATTGGCAACCGCCGACTTGAGCGTCTTCGCAATCTGCTTGGCCGCCAGCTTCTTGTTGAACTGGAGGATCCCGTACGCCTCATTCACATTCTTGCCGCGGATCAGGTCCATCACCAGGCGCATCTTGCGCGGCGACTGCCGGACCGAGCGCTGAATCGCATAGCCACGCATATCAGGCCTTCGCCTTCTTGTCCGCGACCAGCTTGCCGCTGTGGCCACGGAACAGGCGCGTCGGGGCAAACTCCCCGAGCTTGTGACCGACCATGTTCTCCGACACGTACACCGGGACGAACTTGTTCCCGTTGTGCACGGCGAAGGTATGGCCGACGAATTCCGGGAGAATCGTGCTCGCCCGGCTCCAGGTCTTGACGACCTTCTTCTCGTTCTTGTCGTTCATCTTCGTCAGCTTGTCGAGCAACGACTGCTGAACGAACGGTCCCTTCCGGATGCTGCGTCCCATTACTTGGTCGCCTTCCCGCGCTTGCGGCCGCGCACGATGAGTCGGTTGGAATTCTTCTTCCGCTTCCGCGTCTTGGTGCCCTCGGGCTTGCCCCACGGCGAGACCGGCGGACGTCCGCCTGAGGTCTTGCCTTCCCCGCCGCCAAGCGGGTGGTCTACCGGGTTCATCGCGACGCCGCGGACATGCGGACGCTTCCCGAGCCAGCGGCTCTTGCCGGCCTTGCCGACCGAGAGCAGCTCGTGCTCGCCATTGCCGACCTCACCCACGGTGGCGAGGCAGCGCTTGTGCACCAGGCGCATTTCGGACGACTTCATCCGCAGCGTCACGTAGTCGTGCTCGCGCGCGACCACCTGCGCCCCGGTGCCGGCGGAGCGGGCCATCGCGCCCCCCTTGCCGATCTTGAGCTCGATGTTGTGCACCATCGTGCCCAGCGGCATCTCGGCGAGCGGCAGGGTGTTGCCCACCCGGACATCGCTCCCCGGGCCGCTGACAACCGTGTCACCCTGCTTCAGCCCTTCCGGGTGCAGGATGTAGCGCTTCTCGCCGTCGGCGTACACCAGCAGCGCAATGCGCGCGGTACGGTTCGGATCGTACTCAATCTCGGCCACCCGGGCCGGGATCCCGAACTTCTCCCGCTTGAAATCGATGCGCCGGTACTGCCGCTTGTGCCCGCCGCCGCGATGCCGCGACGTGACGTGACCCTGGTTGTTGCGTCCGCCCGTCTTGGGCAGCGCCTCAACCAGCGACTTCTCCGGCGTGGTCCGGGTGATCTCGTCGAAACCCGAGATCGAGCGGAACCGCGTGCCCGCAGTGATCGGGCGGAACTGACGAATGCTCATCCTAGGCCTCGAACACGGCGAGCGAATCGCCGGCCTTCAGGGTCACGATCGCCTTCTTCCAGCGAGGCGTCACGCCACGGGTCTTGCCCCGGGCGATCGCGTTGCGGCGCATCTGCATCGTACGCACGCTCGTCACGGTCACGCCGAAGTGCTTCTGGAGCGCTTCCCGGATCTGCCCCTTGGAGGCGTCGGGATGCACTTCGAAGACGTACTCCTGGCGATCCTGCCACGCCGCAGAGCTCTTCTCGGTGATCATCGGGCGAACCACGATCTTGTGCAGGTCGGCCATTACTCACTCTCCTTCTTGGGCTTCGCGCGCTTGGCCTTGGGCGCTTCGCCAGCGACGGCAACCTTCCGGGCCCGCGGAGCCGCCTTCGCCTGCTTCGCGACCGGCGTGGCCTCGGTGGCCTCGAGCGCGACATCCGCCCCCAGCGCAGCGCTCTCGATCACCAGGGCATCGGCGTGCAGGATGTCGTAGGCCGAGGCATCGGAGAACGGCAGCACCGCAAGGTGCGGCACGTTGCGGGCGCTGAGGTGCACCATCGGCTTGTTGCCGGCGGTGAGGATCAGCGTCTTCTTCCCCTCGAGCGACAGCTTCTCGAGCAGTCCGAGCAGTGCCTGTGTCTTCGGGGCGCTCAGTGCAATCGGATCGACCACGTGCAGCATCCCTTCCCGGGCCCGGGCGTTCAGCGCCGAGCGACGGGCGAGCTGCCGGACCTTCTTGGGCAGATCGTTGCGGTAGCTGCGCGGAATCGGACCGAAGGCAACGCCACCGCCCCGCCAGTGCGGCGCACGGGTGGTGCCGGCACGAGCCCGGCCGGTGCCCTTCTGTTTCCACGGCTTCTGGTTGCCACCGGATACCTGCGCCCGGGTCTTGGTCGCCGCCGTGCCCTGGCGCTGGTTGTTGAGGAACGACTTCACCGAGAGGTGCAGCACGTCCTCGTTGACCACGCCGTCGAACAACACGGGCGGCAGCTCGAAGGCGAGCGTCTGCTTCACGCCGGTGGCGGAATAGTGCGGAGCATTAATCATGGCGGCTCTTTCCTCCCTGCTTCGCGACGGTCACGATGCCGTTCTTCGAGCCGGGCACTGCCCCGCGCACGAACAGCAGGTTCCTCGCCGCATCCACCCGGATGACGGTGAGGCCCATTTCGGTGTGCCGCTCGGCGCCCATATGTCCCGGCATCTTCTTGCCCTTGATCACGCGCGACGGGTCGGTGCCCGGCGAGATCGAGCCCGGCTTCCGGTGCCGCGTGTTGCCGTGCGAAGCCGGACCACCCGCGAAGCCGTAGCGGTGCACGACGCCCTGGAAGCCCCGGCCCTTCGTGGTACCGGTGACCTTCACGAGCTCGCCCGCCGCGAACATCTCGACCGTCACCTTCGCCCCACGTTCCAGCGCGGTCGCGCCGGCGGGGAATGAGCGCACCACCTGCGGGGCATAGTCGAGCCCCGACGCCTTGGCGTGGCCCACTTCTGCCTGCGTTGCGCGCTGCGCCTTCTTCTGCCCCCAACCGAGCTGCGCCTGCGACGCGCTGACCTGCAGCACGTGGCACGGCCCAGCCTCGATCACGGTGACTGGCACCGCTGTGCCGTCTTCGGCGAAGACCCGCGTCATGCCGAGCTTCCGGCCAATGATTCCCGTTGCCATGATCAATCGACCTTGATCTCGACGTCCACGCCGGCTGGGAGATCCAGCTTCGTCAGCGCGTCCATCGTCTGGGGACGGGAGTCGTGAATGTCGAGCAGCCGCTTATGCGTCCGCAACTCGAACTGTTCACGGCTCTTCTTGTCGACGTGCGGGGACCGCAGCACGGTCCAGCGCTCCATCTTCACGGGCAACGGAATCGGGCCCGACACCTGGGCGCCGGTCTTTTCCGCCGTGCGCACGATATCGGCGGCGGCCTGGTCCAGCACCACGTGGTCGAACGCCTTCAGGCGGATCCGGATCTTTCCAGCCATCACTGAGTCCTTTCGTTTGCTCATCATGATCCGGGATTGTCCCGGGTCACTGCCGCGCGTCCATCCTTCAAGCCAAACTCACCTTTCGCCCGCTCGCGGCGCGCCGCGGATCTCCGTCGGGTCGGAGATCGGGCCGCGCGAGGCGCGGCCCCTCCGATCTCCGCTTACTTCAGGATCTTGGTCACCACGCCGGCGCCGACCGTCCGGCCGCCCTCGCGGATGGCGAACCGCAGCCCCTCGTCCATCGCCACCGGGATGATCAGTTCGATCGTCATCTGGATGTTGTCCCCCGGCATCACCATCTCCACCCCCGCCGGCAACTCC
>JANLPG010000045.1:0-12800 GCA_031367105.1 Gemmatimonadota bacterium
GCGGCAAGCGCCGCGTCGAGCTTTTCCTCGTCTCCCTGCTTCGCCAGCGTCCACGGCGCCGTCACCACGATGTAGCTGTTGGCATCGCTCACCAGCCGCCACGCGGCCTCGATGGCGCCCTTGATGTCGATCGCCTCCATCGCCGCGGCGTAGTCGGCGACCGCGGTGTCGCCTGCCAGGTCGAGGCTCTCAGGCCCCGCCACGGTGGGCACCACGCCGTCGCGAAATTTGGCCAGCATCGCCGTCGTGCGTGACGCCAGATTGCCGAGCCCGTCGGCGAGGTCGCTGGTGTAGCGCGCATCGAAGCGCTCGAGGGTGAAATCGCCGTCGTTCTCGAAGCCCACCTCGCGCAGCAGGAAATAGCGGAGTGCGTCGGCACCGTGCCGATCCATCACCTCGTCCAGCGAGACGCTGCTTCCCTCCGACTTGCTCACCTTGGCGCCGCCCCACTGCACATAGCCGTGGGCCCACACCAGCCGCGGCAGCGGTAGGCCGGCCGCCATCAGCATCGCGGGCCAGATCAGCGTGTGGAAGCGGTTGATCCCCTTGCCGATGACGTGCACATCAGCGGGCCAGACGGCATCCCACCCGGCCTCGGGATAGCCGATGGCGCTGAGGTAATTGATCAGCGCGTCGAACCAGACATACACAGTCTCGTCGTCGGAGCCGGGGAAGGGAATTCCCCACGGTAGCCGGCCCCGTGAGACGGAGATGTCCTGCAGCCCCTCGTCGAGGACACGGAGCATTTCGTTGCGACGGATCGCCGGTTCAACCCGGAACTCCCCCGAGTCGATCTTCGCACGCACCGCAGCGGTGTAACGCGACAGCCGGAAAAAGGTATTGCGCTCCCTGGTAGGCACCAGCTCACGCGAGGGATGCTCGATGCAGCGACCGTCGACGATCTGGCCCGGCTGCTTGAATTCCTCGCACCCGACACAGTAGAGCCCCTCGTATTCACCGACGAAGAGGTCATCGGGGTTCAGGGACTTGATCCGTTCGAGCAGCGCCGTGACGCTCCGGGTGTGCCGTGGCTGCGTGGTGCGCATCCAGTCGTCGTGGGAACAGTGGAGCCGCCGCCAGGTGCTTTCGAACCGCTCCGAGATGATGTCGACCCACGCGGTGGGCGTGCCCCCACCGCCGATCGCCGCCTGATAGACCTTCTGGCCGTGCTCGTCCATTCCCATCACGAAGTGCACCGGCTCGCCCCGCAGGCGATGCCAGCGCGCGATCGCATCGGCGCCGACCTTCTCCAGGGCGTGCCCGAGGTGGGGATCGCCATTGGCGTAGTCGATGGCCGTCGTGATATAAAACGGCTTCACCCCGGACCTCCGCGCTCCGGGCCGCTCCGCGGCCGGCGTGGACCGCCCGGTGGCTGGTTGGGGGGTGGCGGTTCGACTGGGGTGGCGGTGTCACCAGAGGCGAGTGCCGAGGCCTGGGCCTGATCGACTTCGTCACGCAAGTCGAGCAGCGGCAGGATCCGGGGACCCTGCTCATCGTGCTTCAGGAACACCCGCTCGCGGAAAATGTCGACGGCGACCACCCGCTCCATTCCGCGGAGCGTCAGGATGGACTTCCCCTCCTTGGGGAAGCGCTTGCGCGATGTGACGTAGAACTCGTGCTCGTATTTGAGGCAGCAGAGCAGCCGACCACAGCCGCCGGAGATCTGGGCGGGGTTGAGCGAGAGATGCTGGTCCTTGGCAAGTGCGAGGTTCACCGGGCCCGGTTCGGTGAGCCAGGTGCTGCAGCAGTATTCGCGGCCACAGCGACCGACGCCACCGAGTCGCGCCGCTTCATCGCGTACGCCGATTTGCCGCAGCTCGATCCGGGTCCGGAACTTCGAGGCAAGTTCGCGCACCAGTGCGCGGAAATCGACGCGGCGATCAGCGGTAAAATAGATGCTGAGCCGACCGCGGTCCCATTGCCATTCCGTGTCGGAAATCCGCATCGGGAGTTCGAACGCCTTGGCGCGCTCGATCACCTGTCGGCGGACATCTTCTTCGCCACGGCGGAGCGCTTCGTGTTGCTTGATGGCGGACGCATCGGCGCGGCGGACGACTCTTGCTCGCTCAGCGGTTGTCGAGGTCTGCACGGGCTCGGAGGCCCCGCCTTCGGGGAGGGGTGACACGGGCTCGGCGTCGGTGGAGCAGGAGGTACACCCGCCGCACTTCGCGAGGGCCGCATCGCCAACGCTGTTGACCCAGCCGAAATCGAGCCCGCGCTCGACCTCCACCAGCACCGGCTCATTCAGGCGCAGCAGGTTCCCCTCGTCGTGCCAGTCGAAGAACGCCCGACGATTCCCCTTGAAGCGAATTTCAGTGGTCTGCGGCATCACGCTTCCGCGTACGCGCCCATTGCCGCGTACTTATCGTAGCGGCGCTTGACCAGTTTCTCGGGACGTGTCCGCCGCAACTCGGTGAGATGGCGAATCAGCACCGTGCGAAGCGATTCACCTGCGGTCTCGGGGTCGAAGTGCGCCCCGCCGATCGGCTCGGCGATGATCTCGTCGACCAGCCCGAGGCGGAGCAGGTCGTTGGCGGTCAATTTCAGCGCCTCGGCGGCGCGTTCGCGCTGGGAGGCGTCTTTCCAGAGGATCGCGGCGCAGCCTTCCGGTGAGATGACCGAGTAGACCGAATTCTCGAACATCAGAATCCGGTCGGCCACACCGAGCGCCAGCGCGCCCCCGGAGCCGCCTTCGCCGATCACGACCGCGATGATGGCGGTGCCGAGGGAGGACATCTCGAGGATGTTGCGAGCCAGCGCCTCCGACTGTCCGCGCTCCTCGGCACCAAGGCCGGGGAAGGCACCGGGGGTGTCGATCAGCGTGATGATCGGGGCGTGGAAGCGCGCGGCGAGGTGCATCAGGCGCAGCGCCTTGCGATAGCCCTCGGGGTGCGGCATCCCGAAGTTGCGCTTGATGTTTTCCTTGGTATCGCGCCCCTTCTGGTGCCCGATCACCATCACCGATTGGCCGCCGAGCCGGGCCCAGCCCCCCACGATCGCGGGGTCGTCGCGGAAGAGGCGATCACCGTGCAGTTCGATGAAGTCGGTGAAGATCGAAGAGAGGTAGTCGAGGGTGTAGGGACGACGCGGATGCCGGGCCACCAGCACCCGCTGCATCGGCGTGAGGCCCTGGTAAATCTCTTCCCGCCGCTGGTCGAGCTTGACCTCGAGCGTGGCGAGTTCGCCGGTCACGTCAATGTTGCGTTCGTCACCGACGCGCTTGAGTTCATCGATCTGGCGTTCGAGTTCCGCAAGCGGTTTTTCGAATTCCAGGGTATATGCGGTGGCCATCCCGACTCACCCCGCTCGAATGAAGGACACGGCGTCACCGCCGAAGAGTTCGCGCAGGGCGCGGATGGTCTCGTCGTGCGGCTCGACCCGGAGGCGGCGCGCCCGGAGGCGGACCGAACTGCCGTTGCCATCGGACCACTCAATATAGAGCGGCGCCGGGCCGGGGTGGGCGGCGCAGAGCCGGGCCGCGGCCCGTACCGTCTCCGTCGCGGGGGCCAGCGGGGCGGTCCAGCGGATGCTGATGCCGAGCAGTCCGGCGGCCTCGATATCCGCCAACAGGCGCCCCCCTTCGACCACGAACGGGGCCTGATCTTCCCCGCGGTCGCGAGTCGAGTACCCGCCGTTGAGCAGCATCGCCTGGTCGACCTGGATGGTCTGGTTGAGTTTCGCCCAGGCCTCGGGGAAGACGATCGCGTCGGCAGTGCCGTGGAAATCCTCGAGGGTGACCCGGGCATACTCCTTCCCGGTCTTCTTGGAGATCTGCCGCTTGACCGCCGTGATCACTGCCGCGATCGCAAGCTGGTGCTCACTCCACTCGCTCAGGGTGGCGGTGGTCCGGGTGCCGAACAACTCCACCACCGCCCGGAATCGCTCGAGCGGATGCCCGGAGATGAAAAAACCGAGAATCTCCTTTTCCCTGGCGAGGCGATCGGCCTCGGTCCACGGCGCGACGTCAGGCAGCGTGTGTTCCACCCGCGTCGCCGCCACGACCTCGCCGAAGAGCGACTCCTGCCCGGCGGCGGCGTCCTGCTGGAGGATCTGTGCCTCGCCCAGCGCCTGATCGAGCGTGGCCTGCAATTGCGCACGGTGGGCACCAAACGAATCGCACGCTCCCGCGGCAATCAGCGATTCGAAGACCCGCTTGTTGCAGAGCCGGGTGTCGACGCGTTTGACAAAATCAAAGAACGAGGTAAAGGCGCCCTCGCCACGAGCCGCGATGATGGAGTCGATCGCACCGCCGCCTACGTTGCGCACGGCGCCCAGCCCGAAGCGCAGCCGCCGTGCGCCCACCACGGTGAACTTGAAGCCGGATTCGTGCACGTCGGGTGGCAGCACCTCGAGGCCGAGTTCACGCGCCTCATTGATGTACTGCACCACCTTGTCGGTATTGCCGATTTCCGACGAGAGCAGCGCCGCCATGAACTCCGCGGGGTAGTGCGCCTTGAGCCACGCGGTCTGGTATGACAGGACCGAGTAGGCGACCGAGTGTGACTTGTTGAAGCCGTAGCGACCGAAGGTCTCGATCTGTCCGGCGAGTTCCTTGGCCAATTTTTTCGGGTGGCCCAGCGCAATCGCCCTGGTGACGAACTTCGCCAGCTCCTGCTTGATCAGCTCCGCATCCTTCTTTCCCACGGCCTTGCGCAGGAGATCGGCCTCGGCGAGTGAGAAGCCTGCCAGGACGTTGGCAATCCGCATCAGCTGTTCCTGATACGTGATGACACCGTAGGTCGGCGCGAGAATCTCCTCGAGCAAGGGATGCGGATAGGTCACCGCTTCCTGGCCGAGTTTGCGCCGGATGAAGACGGTATGCATTCCGGCATCGAGCGGGCCGGGGCGGAGCAGTGCGTTGGCTGCCACCAGGTCATCGAAGCGGTCGCACTTCATCTGCCGGAGGGTGTCGGTCGCGAGGGGCGACTCAAACTGGAAGATGCCTGCGGTACGACCGCGCCGTAGCAGCTCGTAGACGGCCGGGTCGTCGAGCGAGAGCGTGTCCATATCGAGTGCGATGCCGTGGCGCTGCGTGATCATCTTCACCGCGTCATAGATCACGGTGAGGGTCTTCAGCCCCAGAATATCCATCTTGAGCATCCCGACCCGTTCGAGCGCGCCCATCTCGTACTGGCAGATGATCGCGTCGGCACCGTCGGCGCTGGCGCCAGAGCCCTTGGTCGGTGCGGTGCACACCGGCACATAGTCCGACAGCGGTCCCGGCGCGATGACCACTCCTGCGGCGTGGACCGAGGCGTGGCGCGAGAGGCCCTCGATGCGAGAGGCGAACTGGAAGACCCGGCGGTAGGTCTCGTTGTCGCGGAGGATGAGCTTCAACTCCTCGATCTTTTCGGCCGCTTCGGGGATCGTCATCGAAAACGCTGGCCCTGAGGGGATCAGCTTGGTGAGTTTATCGGCCTCGCCCGGCGCCACCTTCAGCACCCGGGCCACGTCCTTCACCGCTGCGCGTGCCTTCATCGTCCCGAAGGTGATGATCTGGCCGACCGACTCGCGGCCGTACCGCTCCCGGACATACTCGATCACCTCGCCACGCCGCTCGAAGCAGAAGTCGACGTCGATGTCGGGCATCGACACCCGTTCCGGATTCAGGAAGCGTTCGAACAGCAGGTCGAACCTGAGCGGGCAGACGTTCGTGATGCCGAGGGCGTACGCCACGATCGAACCGGCGGCCGAGCCGCGGCCCGGGCCAACCGGGATGTCGCGCGCACGGGCTGCATCGATGAAGTCGGCAACGATCAGGAAGTACCCCGCGTAGCCGGCGGTATTGATGACCGAGAGCTCGAAATCGAGCCGAGCGCGGACATCGTCACGAAGCGGCGTGCCATAGCGTCGGATGGCACCGGCCTCGGCAAGATCGCGAAGCAGATCGGCGTCGCTAGCGTAATCGGCGGGGAGCGGGAAGGCCGGGACGAAGTAGCGCTTCTCGAAATCGAACTCGCAGCGATTGGCGACGGCCTGCGTCAGCTCGAGGGTGTCGAGGTGGTCGGGGAAGAGCTGGCGCATTTCGGCCTCGCTCTTCACGTAGGATTCGTTCCCGGTGAAGCGGAATCGCTTCGGGTCGTCGAGGTCGGCGCCGGTGCCGATCGCCAGGAGGACGTCGTGCGCCTCGGCGTCGTCGCGCTTGAGGTAATGGGCGTCGTTGGTGGCGACCACTCCAATCCCGAGTTCCTGGCCCAGCGCCAGCATCCCCTTGGTGACGATCGCCTCCTCGGGGATCCCGTGGTCCTGGATTTCGAGGTAGAACCCCTCCTTGCCGTAGAGCGAGGCGAAGTACTCCGCCGACTCGCGTGCCTTGTCGTAGCGGCCCTGCCGCAACCAGAGGGCTACCTCGCCGGAGAGGCAGGCTGCGAGGCACACGATCCCCTCCTTGTGGCGTTCGAGGACTTCGCGGTCGATCCTCGGCCGACGATAGAATCCCTCGACGAAGCCGATCGAACTCAGCTTGATGAGATTCTTGTAGCCGGTGGCGTTCTTCGCGAGCAGTACCAGGTGGGAATACTGCGCCGGGGCCCACGCGGGCTTGGCCTGAACCGTGCGCGGTCCGAAGGCGAGGTACGCCTCGAAGCCGAGGATCGGCCGGATTCCCTGCTTCCTGGCCTCGTCATAGAACGATCGTGCGGCGTGCAGATTGCCGTGGTCGGTGACGGCGAGGGAGTCCATCCCGAGCGCCTTGACGTGCTTGACCAGCTCGGGCAACCGGTTGGCGCCGTCGAGCAGGGAGAACTCGCTGTGGGTGTGGAGGTGCGCGAACGCCATCGGTCAGCGCTCCCGCTTGGCCAGCTCGGCGAGGACGGCATCGAATGGCACCTCGCGAACCTGGAGCAGCACGAGGAGGTGGTAGAGCAGGTCTGCCGCCTCGCTCGCGAGTCGTTCGCCGGATTCGGCGTGGGCGGCGACGATGGTCTCGACCGCCTCCTCGCCGACCTTTTGCGAGATCTTCGGGAGGCCGCGTTCGAAGAGCGACGTGGTGTACGATCCGGCCGGGCGCTCGCGCTGCCGGTCGGCGATGATCCGGGCCAGCCGCGTGAGCAGGTGACCACCCGGATCGTCTCCGGGGACGATGGTGCCGGCGTCGGTCAGATGGCGTGCGAAACAGGTGGGCGTCCCGGTATGGCAAGCCGGGCCTTGCTGGTCGACCCGGTACAGGACGGCGTCACCGTCGCAATCCACCCGGAGCTCGACGATCCGCTGGGAATGTCCCGACGTATCCCCTTTGCGCCAGAGCAGCTGGCGGGAGCGGCTCCAGTAATAGGCGTCGCCGGTGGCGGCAGTGCGTTCCAGCGCTTCCCGGGAGGCCCAGGCGAGCATCAGGACGTCGCCGGTACGGGCGTCCTGAGCCACCACGGGTAGCAGCCCGGAGGCATCAAAGCGGAGCGTGTCGAGCCAAGCTGCAGGTGTCACCGGAGAATCGTATCCCGATCTGTCCTGATTGTCAAAAGTCGTTGCCCTGCTTAGGCTTACGTCGATTTCCCATCGCCCGTCCGGAGTCCGTCGCATGCGTCACGCGTCTTCGCTGATCCTCGCCCTCCCGATCGCGCTGCTGGCTGCCTGTGGCAGCTCGCCGACTGGCCCGGGGACCGTCGAACCGCTCTGCTCTGCCCCCACCACCGTGTCGCTCAATCCCGGAGATTATCGGATCTACAACGTCTCCAGCGAGACGGCCTGCCTCCGACTTCCGGGTGGGGCCGCGGCGAGTGAGTACGCGGTCGTCGCTTATTCCGGCAACGGGACCGAATCCAACAGCGGCAGTTCCGCTCCCTACGCGTTGCAGGGCGACGAGGCGGCGCTCGCCTCGGTCGCCCAGAGTGGGCTCCCTTCGCTGGCGGAATTGCCAGCCACGGCGCCCTTTGCGGCGGCTTCGCCCCTCGCCTTCCACCTCCGGCTCCGCTCCCTCGAGCACGCTCAGGCCACCAGCGGTGCGGCCCAGCTGCTCAACCTCTGGGCGGGCCCCCCCGCCGCCAGGGCGATCCCCGTCTTCGGTGACCGCGACTCCTTCTCCGTCTGCAAGGTGGTCGCCTGCAACGCCTTCACCCGGGTGAGTGCCACCGTGCGCTTTGTGGGGCGGGCGGGGGTGATCTATCTCGACGACCAGCTTCCCGCCGGAGCCGATGCGCTGACGCAAGCCGATTTTGATCAGCTCGGGGAACTGTTCGACGACTATCTCTATCCCGCCGATACCACGGCGTTCGGCCGGGAGTCCGACATCAACGGCGACGAGCGGGTCGCCATCCTGATCACCGATGCTGTCAACGACCTCACGCCGGACTGCACCAAGGGGCGCGTGATCGGCTACTTCTTTGGCAACGATCTGCTCGCGGGCGCGGTCGGGTCCAACCGGCGCGAAGTGTTCTATGCCTTTGCGCCGAAGCCGGCGACGGCGTCCTGCAGCGCGGTCACCCGGTCGCGCGCGCTCGCCGCACTGCCGCCGACGCTGATCCACGAATTCCAGCATATGATCTCGTACAACCAGCACGTCCTGATTCGCGGCGGTTCGGACGAAGATCTCTGGTTGAACGAGGGTCTGTCGCACTTTGCCGAGGAGCTTGGCTTCCGGGTGACGCCGGACTCCAGGTGCCCTGCAGCTGCGAGCTGCTTCTCGCAGTTCGCCTCAGGCAACCTGAGCAACGCCTATGACTACCTCAACGATCCTGAGGGGACGTTCCTGATCGCCCCAACCAGCGGGACCGGTTCGCTGGCCGAGCGCGGCGCCGCCTGGCTCTTCGTCCGCTGGGCGGCCGATCACTTCGCTACGGATACGTTGCTGGGCACCTCGCTGACTCGCGCACTGGTGCAGACGACCCTCACCGGTTCAGTCAATGTTGCCAACGCCACCGGTCAGATTTTTTCGAGGTCGGTCGGGGAGTGGCAGCTGGCGAACTACACCGACAACCTCCCCGGTTTCCCGCAGACGGGGCGCCTGCGCTACCGCACCTGGGATTTCCGCGGCGTCTTCAGTCGTAATTCGCCGACCATCTTCGCCAAGCCGTATCCGTTGACCCCCGATAGCACCAGCGGGAACTATTCGCGCGTCGGGACACTGCGCGGGGGTAGCGGGCGCACGGTCCGCTTCAAACTCCCGACGAACGCAACCGGTGTCACAGTGCGTCTCGCCGGCTCCACCGCTGGTACTCGCGTCAACGATGCCATCCTCCCTCGACTCGCGGTGGTGCGGATCCAGTGAAGGTGGCCTGGGGACTCTGCTGCTTCCCGGTGCTGGTCGGTGGCCTGTGCGCCCAGGGAACCCCGCCGACCCCATCGCTGCCGTATCTGCCGGCCTCGGTACGCGTGGCCGGCTTCGCAGGCGCCGGAGTCGCGATCCCGGGCTACGCCGCCGCTGTGTTCGACAACCCCTCAGCGATCGGGCCGATCCGTGCCCTCTCGCTGGAACTGGCGTATGCCCGACTTCCCGACCGTTCGTGGTACACGACGGGTGCGGCCGCGGTGCGTGCCGGGCCGTTCAATCTCGGCGGCGGTTATCGATATCTCCGCGTCCAGGGCGACCAGCTCGTGCGTGACAACCTCTCCTGGGTCGCGGCTGGCGTGTACCGCCTCAGCGGTGTTGCGGTGGGTGGTTCGGCAAAGTATGTCTCGCTCGCCGACTCGACCGGCGCGATCTACCGAACGCTCACCTCCGATGCGGGCATCACGCTTGCCTTCTTCGACATCGTTGCGATCGGCCTCGCGTTCCAGAACCTGGGGCGCTACTCGCTCAGTGGCCCCCGACTCCCGCTGCCAGCGAGTACCCATCTCGGCTTTTCGTTCAACCTGATCGACACGTACTCCAACGGCCGGTTGCTCGCCACTGTCGAGACGGTGTGGACCGAAGGAGAGCCGCGGCGAAGTATCATCGGGCTCGAGGGCGGAGCGGTGTTTCACGGCGTCGGTCTCGTCGGCCGGATCGGGAGCGGCGGACAGCCCGCTGGGAGTGGCGTCGGGAAGACATCCTATGGCGCGTCGCTGGTCCTCCCGCGGACTCGTGTCGACTATGCCTTTCAGCACCGCAGCGCCCTGGGGCGAAGCGTCCACCTCATCGGGATCAGCTGGACACCATGAAGCAGAACAGGAGTCGCTTGCGTATGGGACTGCTCATTACGGCCATCGCGTTGCTCGTCGGCTACGGCACTGCCTACGTGGCATCGTCCGAGGTACGCTACCTCTCGCGAGCGGCCATCGAGGAGAGCCGGATTCTCTCCGGGCGGATCCCGATCACTCGTCTTGCCCGCGATACCACCGCGCCGGACTCGGTCCGCGCGATGGCGAAGCTCGTGGTCGACGTCCGCAGCTTTGCCGCCCGGCTCGGACTACAGGCCGGGGAGACCTACACCAGCTACAGCGATGTGGGACGCGATACCCTGCTGCTGGTGCTGACGGCGTCGCCGAAGAATTGTCTCTGTCCGGTCACCTGGCGCTATCCGATCGCGGGGCGGGTTCCCTACAAGGGCTTCTTCAACTTCGCAGAAGGAAAGCGGGCGGCCTCGGACTACGCCGTGCAGGGTTACGACGTAAACTTGCGTCCTTCGGCCGCTTTCTCGACCCTCGGCTGGTTCAACGATCCGCTCCTCTCCACCGCCCTCACGCGCGATTCGGTCGAGCTGGCATCGCTGGTCTTCCACGAGATCGCGCACAATACGATCTGGGTGAAGGGCGCGACCGACTTCAACGAGAGTTTCGCCCAATGGGTGGGCTATCGCGCGACGGAGCAATTCTTTCTGAGCCGAGGGGACACCGCGCTCTCCTTCCGTGCCGCGGATCGCTGGCACGACGAGCAGATTCTGGGCGAGTATTACGGTCTGCTCCTGGGCAAGCTCGATTCGCTCTACGCCCGGAAGCTCCCCACAGCACAAAACGATAGCGGCCGCGCGGCCGTGGCGCGGTGGAGTGCCGATACCCTGGCGGGCCCGCTGGGGCAGTCGTTGCGCACCATCCGCGTCGCTCGATTCACGGAGCGGCCGATCAACAACGCCGCGCTGCTTGGTGTCCGACTCTACCGCACGGAACTGCCGCTCTTCGATGCCTGGGACGATGCCTACCGCGGCGATCTGGTCCGGGCGCTCTACACCCTGGGCGCCTTGCTCGAGGACGCCAAGGGAAGCGAGGCCTTCGAGCGAATGCGCGGAATGGTCCGGACGATTCGCCCGATCAGCACGTCGCCCACTCTTCCGGCGGCGGGGCGCTAGCTTTCCTTCCTCCCTGTCGTCGTGGAGCAGTGCTCAATGGATGATCAATTCATCAACCGTGAAGAACCCCGCCTGCTGGCGGAATTGTTCGAATTCCTGGCGATCCCGAGCGTCAGTACGCTGCCAGCGCACGCCGGCGATTGCCGTCGGGCGGCACAGTGGCTGGTCGATCAGCTCTTCCGGCTGGGTTGCCCGACGGTGCAGTTGATCGAGGGCGACGGCCATCCCGTGGTCTGGGGCGAGAGCCCCAATGTCCCCGGCGCTCCGACACTCCTGATCTACGGCCATTATGACGTGCAGCCACCGGATCCGCTCGACGAGTGGCATACCCCGCCGTTCGTCCCCTCGATCCGGGATGGTCAGCTGTTCGCGCGCGGAGCGATCGACGACAAGGGGCAGGTCTTCTGCCTGCTCAAGGCCTACGAGGCGACGCTCACCGGCGACAAGCAGCCGCCGATCAACGTCCGCTTCCTCTTCGAGGGTGAGGAGGAGTGCGGCGGCCGGGTGGTCTTCGATCTGCTCACCGCCGAGCCGCAACGGACCGCGGTCGATGCGGTGCTGGTGGCCGATATGTCCTACTACGCCAAAGGCTGGCCAGCGATCTACACGGCACTGCGCGGAATGTGCTACGCGGAGCTGCAGGTCCGCACCCTCCAGCGCGACCTGCACTCGGGGAGCTATGGTGGCGTTGCGCCGAATGCCATCGAAACGCTCTGCCGGATGCTCACCGATCTCAAGGGGCCGAATGGGAAGATCCGGGTGCCGAAGCTGTACAAGCGCGTCGAGGCGCCGAGCAAGGCCGAACGGAAAGGATGGAACTCGCTGCCGTTCGATGAGGAGAGTTACCTGCGCGAGGAAGTCACCGGGAAGGCGCTCACCGGGTTGACGCAATTCACGGTGTTCGAGCGAACCTGGGCGCTACCGACCTTCGAGATTCACGGCATCCGGGGTGGCTTTACCGGCGAGGGTGCCAAGACGGTGATTCCGGCCGTCGCTGTCGCCAAGATCTCGATGCGGCTGGTGCCAGGGCTCACGCTGGAATTCGCGAAAGCGCAGTTGCAGAAGGCGGTGGCCAGAGTGGCGCCGCCCTGGGCCGACTGGGAGTTGAACTTCCTGCACGGTAGCGATCCGGTGCAGGTAGATGTCACGCATCCGGTGTTCAGTGTGCTCGATCGCGCGTTCGAGGAGGTTGTCGGCCGCCCGACAGTGGCGGTGCGCGCCGGTGGTTCGATTCCGATCGTACCGGAACTCGGGCGCTCCGGTGCGCCGGTACTGCTCACGGGGATCGGGCTCCCCGACGACGGACTGCATTCGCCCAACGAAAAGCTGGACCTGAACCAACTGTGGGAAGGGATCCGCGTCTTCGGTCGCTTCTTCGAGTTGTTCGGGACGGGGTGAGCCGGGCGATCGACCCGCCTCGCGCTCCTCCGCCTGCTGGAGCAGCCCTTCACAATCGACCTTCTCGGTCGCACCGTTCGTGAGGTGCTGGACGCTGGCCGACTCGACTAGCCGTCTTCGCGTACCACCCGCGGTCTGCCGCCGCCAGCATACTGTGCTTCGATCCGCGAATAGAGATCATCGGCGCCAATCAGCCCCTTGATC
>JANLPG010000049.1:0-6141 GCA_031367105.1 Gemmatimonadota bacterium
GTGGGGGCGTACCCCTCCCGCGCGAGGACTCCGAACATCAGTTCGGTGTCCGCCACATTCATCTGGCAGCCGTAGGTCTCGATATAGATGGACTTCATCGAGCCCGCGCAGTGTCAGTCCGGGGTTGCACTACGGGCGGAATCCCGCCGACCGCACCGAGATTCCCACCGAGAATATCCAGCCGTTTTCGCGATAGTCGCTTCCCTGTTTCCGCTGGAATCGTTCGAGCGACAGATCAACGCCGCCGCGATCGCCGGAGAAACGGAAGCCCGAACCGATCGACAGCCCGAGGTCCTTCGGCTGGCTGCCGCGCGTGAGCAGGAAGGGCAACTCGGCGTACCGGATTCCGAGGCGGAGTGGCTTCTGGGTGGGACGCCGTACGTTTGTCAGGAGCTCCACGCCACCATTCACCTCGAAGGTGTTGACGGCTCCGACTGCCCCTTCCTCGCGCAAGCCAGCGTCCGACGTCGACCAATTCCGGGCGGTGATCGCGCCGGTGAGCTCGATCCCGCGATGCGCCCGGAAGCGCACCGCGCCGCTCAGACTCAGCGGCAGTTTGATTGTGCCGCTGCTGCTCTTGGCGGAGTCGCGCTGGACATCGAGGCTGCCGTCCTGGCGAATCACCCCGGCGATCGCCAGGCCGCTCGACGGATGGAGCAGGACGCCGGCGGAAAATCCGACGCCTTGGTAGGAGAGTTCGGCGCGCTCGGCAATCGCGAGATAACTGGTGTCCTCCCAGGAGCGACGCGAGCGGAGGCGGTTCGAGCCGGTAAGGAAATGCAGCCCCGCTCCGAACAGCACCCGAGGCGACACGACATAGGCGACCGCCAGCCGGAGGTCGCTGATCCCGCCCAATGAGCTGAGCGTGTCGGTCACATTGATGGGGACCCCACGCGGGGACGCGACGCCGGTGGACACCAGCGTGAAGTCACGGTCGGCGTAGGTCGAGTAGCTGAATCCCAACGCGAGCGGCGTCTTGGGTACCGGCCCGCCGATCAGGATCTGAGGGAATCGCGCATCGGTCGCCGACGCGGTACCTGCCGGATTCACGCTCGTGCGCCACGAGGCACTGGAGGTGAAGATCGAGGTGGTTTGCGTCAGTGCGCCAAGCGCGGCCGGGTTCAGGCTCGATTCGCCATCGAAGAGTCCGAACGCTCCGCCCAGTCCGAGCGAGTGGGCAGATGCCGAACGTCCCGGCAATCCCAGACCGCGGACGCCGAACTGCGACGACTGCGCGTTCGCCGCATTCGGCGCCACACCCCAGACGGCCAGGAGTAACAGGGCGACGCGGCGCATCGTTAGAAGCCCTCGAAGGCGAAGGGAAGTCGATACGTCAAGCGGAGCCGAGGGGTCCCGGTAACCGCCCTGGTCGAACGAATCAGTGGGGCAAGAAAGGTGGAGCCCTCTTCGGCCAGGCCGAGTCGGACGATGGAAGGCAGTGGCGCGGATCCTTGCCACAGTCGGACCAGGGGCACCACCTCGATCGCAAACGACGACATTCCGGGCAGCACCACCGTCGAGCCAAGTGCGTTGCTCGCCACCGGCGATTTCGGGCCGAGGTTGGTGAGCACCGCCCGGACATCGAGGAGCGCCGTGTCAGCCGGAATGCCGAAAACGGGCTGCGACGTGGTGAGCTCGAGCGTCGCGCGAATAATCCGGGCGGAGTCGCGCAGATAGGGTGGCAGCGTGAAGCGCAGGAAGGCACGCGACGCCGGGAAGCCCCCGACCGGCAAGACACCGGCGACGGGCCCGGCGGCAAGGGGGCGTACTGTGACGTTCTGCGAGGGATTGCGATTGAGTTTCTGTTTCTGCAGCGTGGTGTCCGCGATGGCAACCTTCACGAACGAGGCGAACAGTGGCGACGCGCTGCCACTCAGCAGCGACCCCAGCCGGACTCCGGTGGGCGCCACGGCGCGAATCCTGACACCCACGACCAGGTCGGTACTGTCTTCGGGAGCGAAGGCGATTCTCGCGAGATCCGGTCCGGTCAGAACCAGCGACTGCAGGCCTGACCTTGCGGCGTTCGGCACCGCGATTTCACCGAGCTTATTGGCCGCGATCATCCCAGCATCGATGGCAGCGAACGTCGCCATCGTGTCGGTCGTGCGGGGGAGCCGGTAGACCTCGAACACCAGATCGGTGATTGCCGGGTCGCGCTTCTGGAGCACGAACTGGATGGCCACCGAATCGATGGTGAACAGCCGCATCGTATCCTTGACGAGGATCGAGTCGCCACGACGCAGGAATTTGACCACCGCACGTGACTCGCCGTACTGCCCGCCATTGGACGCGAGCAGTCCAATCGCATCGAGAGGAGAAGTGTATCCGGAGTAAGACGAATCGAGGCCGACCACCGCGTCGAGCACCGTGTCGCGGAAGGCTGACTGTCCGCCGGGACAGAGCGCCGGGCAGTCGGCCGGCGTCGTCAGCTTCTGGGTGCAGGCCGTCACGGTCACCACGACTGCCAAAACCAGCAAAGGCCATCGCGTCACTTCAGGACGTCGCGGTTGAAGGCAGCGGGTAGCAGTTCTCGCATTGTCCACGAAGTCAGCTGACTTCCGGCGAAACTGTCGACCCGGAGGTCGAGCCCGAATTCGGCGAGCACTTGCCGACACGCCCCGCACGGTGCGATCGGATCGGGCGCGTCACTCACCAGGGCCAGGCGGACGAAGCGCCGGTGCCCCGCTGTGACCGCGGCAGCGACTGCACTCCGCTCGGCACAGATGGTCAGGCCAAACGATGCGTTCTCGATGTTGCAACCGGTGACGATGGTACCCTCCTCAGTCTCCAACGCCGCGCCGACCCGGAAGCCGGAATATGGGGCGTAGGCTCGTTCTCGGGCGGCTTCCGCCGCAGTCCGCAAATCGGTCATTCGCTCCAGATCTTGCTCAGGAACGATGTCCCGGCCGCCAGCGGGGGGACACCGAGGAATTCGGCGATGGTTTGACCCACGTCGGCAAAGCTTTCCCGGACACCAAGGTCCACCGGGCGAACCCGCCGACCGGCGGCCAGTATCGGCACCCGCTCACGCGCGTGGTCGGTCGAGGGCGTGGTGGGATCATTGCCGTGGTCGGCGGTGAAGATAATCAGGTCTTCGTCCCGAACCTGCTGGAGCAGCCGTGGCATCCAGCGATCCAGCTCTTCCAGCCCTTTCCGGAAACCTGCCACATCGTTCCGGTGACCCCAGCTCTGATCGAACTCGATCACGTTCGCGAAAAGTAGCCCCCGGCGCATCGCGAGCATCGCCCCTTCGATCAGTTCGTAGGCTTCGCGATTCGTCGGCGTGTGGATGCTGGTGATCCCCCGGCGCGCGAACAGGTCATCGACCTTTCCCACTCCCACGACCGGAACGTGCTGAGCAGCCAGCCGATCGAGCAGCGTTTCGCCGACGGGCGGACTCGAAAAGTCCTTGCGATCGGCGGTGCGCTGCCAGTTGCCCGGTGCCCCGCGGAACGGCCGTGCAATGACTCGTGACACTCCGTTCTCCCCGACGAGGAGTTCACGGGCAACCTGACACGCGCGGTACAGTTCGGCGAGCGAGGCAACATTTTCGTGCGCTGCCACCTGGAAAACCGAGTCCGCCGAGGTGTAGACGATCCATTTCCCCGAGGCGAGCTGTTCTGCCCCGTACCGGTCGAGGATTGCCGTGCCCGATGCCGCCACATTCCCGAGGACGCCCCGGCCCGTCCGGGTGGCAAAGGTGTCCAGCAACAGTTGCGGGAAGCCGTTCGGAAAGGTTGGAAACGGCGTCTCCAGGATCACACCGCAGAGCTCCCAGTGCCCCGTCGTGCTGTCCTTCCCCGGGCTCGCCGGCTCCGCCACGCCGTGTGCCGCGCTCGGTGACGGCGGCTGTGCGAGCCCGGTATCACCACAGTAGCCGAGGCCGAGTGCCTCGAGATTGGGAAGGCACAGACCCGGTGCCGAGCGTACCACATTGCCGAGGGTGGCACTCCCGAGATCGCCGTATGCTGCGGTATCGTGCGCGGTGCCCACCCCGAGCCCGTCGAGCACGATCAACGCGGCACGGCGATTCACTGGGGCTTGGCCGTCGCGAACCGGAAGCGAAGGCCGGTCAGGGCCTGTTCCAGCAAGCGGGACTCGGCCGCATCGAGGTTCCCCTTGGTCTTCTCCTCCAGTGCCCCGAGGGTGTCGATCAGCGCCTGCGCCAGCTGACGCGCGTTGCCGGCGCCGGCTGCCTCAGCGCCGGGAGGAAGCTGTCCATCGAGCGCGGCGTTGGCCTGAGCGGTGAGACCAAGGATGAGCGATCCGAAGTGCTGATTCATTCTCTCGGCAGGTAGCGGCGCGGGAGACGACCCCCGAGCGCGGTGAGGAGTTCGTAACTGACGGTGCCAGCGAGTGCCGCCTGTTCATCGAGCGTAACGATTCCGCCGAAGAGCGTAGCGACATCATCGACCGCCACCGGCAGATCGCCCGCATCGACCATCAGATGGTCCATCGTGACCCGTCCGACCACCCGCAGCCGGTGGCCCAGCAACTCTACGGCACCACCGTTGGAGAGCCGCCGGCTCACGCCATCGGCGTAGCCGATCGCCAGCGTTGCGATCGTTGTCGGGTTGGGAACGCACCAGGTCGCCTCATAGGAGACCGTGTTGCCGGCGGCCAGCCGCCGCACCGCGACCACCCGGGCTCGCAGCGCCGCCACACGGATCGAGTCAAACCCCGCCACCCGGCCACCATAGAGATGGATGCCCGGACGAGCCAGATCGCCACTATAGGGCTTGCCCGCCGCCCCCGCAGCGGTGTTCGCCGCGTGGACCAGCGGTGGGCGCCGCCCCAGGGCAGCGATCGAGTCCTGCAGCCGAAGCCACTGCTGGCCGGTTGCGACAGAATCGCGCTCGGCGGAGTGGAAATGGGTGAAGACACCCTCCCATCCGGGGGCATCAGCGAGCAGATTGCGCGCCTCGGCGAGCAGCTCGGGATCGTCCCAGCGGAGCCCTGATCGCGCCATTCCGGTGTCGATCTCCAGGTGGAACGGTCCAGCACCCTGCGCCAGCCAGGCTCGCAACGCGTCGAGGTCGCCGATCGCCGGCCGTGCCGCGACTGCGTTGACGTACTCGATCATCGCAGGCGCCAGAGGTGTGAAAATCACGATGGGCCGGACGATTCCGTTGACGTAGAGTTCCCGCGCCTCATCAACCGTGGCGACTCCGAAGCCCCAGGGCTCGATCTCCGCCAGGGCACGGGAAACGGCAACGGCGCCGAGGCCATAGCCATCGGCCTTCACCATTGGAAGCAGCGGCACGCCGACGCGGGCAGCGTAGGATCGCGCGTTGCGGACGAGGGAATCGAGATCGACGTCCACCCAGGCGCGGGCGGTCTCGGGAGTGAATGGTTTGCGCACGGTCGGAGACTAGGACCCCGGGAGGATGGATGCAAGACGATTCGGCGTTGGGGCGTGCGGTCGCGATGGTCATCGACCTGCGGGAACGGTGCAGCTGGGACCGGGTCCAAACCCGGGAAACCTTGCGTCCCTACCTCCTTGAAGAGGCCCACGAACTGGCTGCGGCGCTCGGCGCCGGGGAACCGGCAGCCATCCGCGAGGAGGTCGCCGACCTGATGCTCCACCTCGCCTGGCAGTTGGTCCTGGGCCAGGAGCAGGGGGAGTTCACGGCCGATCAGGTGGCCGATGACCTGGTCGCCAAGATGCGACGCCGCCACCCCCACCTCTTCGCGCTCGGGGAGCAGGAGGGCTGGGAGGCCCTCAAGGGTCGTGAACGGAAGCACGCCCGGGGCACGCTCGAGGGGCTCCCCGTCACCCTCCCCGAGCTGCTGATGGCGTACCGGCTCCAGGAGCGTGCGGCCGGAGTCGGGTTCGACTGGCCCGACGTGCTCGGCCCGCTGGAAAAGGTTCGCGAGGAACTGGCGGAGGTCGAGGAGGAGCTGGCGCACGAATCGCCGTCACCCGAGCGCCTCAGCGACGAAATCGGCGACCTGCTCTTCGCCGTGGTGAATGTCGCTCGCAAAGCGGGGGTTCAGCCAGGCGCGGCGCTCGAGCGCAGCAACAAGAAGTTCCGCGAACGATTCGCCCGGGTCGAGCAGATCGCCGCGGAACGCGGAGTCAAGCTGGGAGACGCGACGCTGGCGGAACTGGACGTCATCTGGGATGAGGTGAAACAGAAG
>JANLPG010000072.1:0-3145 GCA_031367105.1 Gemmatimonadota bacterium
GACGCATGGAGGGTCTCCGGTACGGGGTGGGGTCGGGCCGAAATCTATCGGTTCCCGGCGCGGGCGGGGGAGGGCACCCCCAGGGATCGGGTCCGCGTTGCGACGGATTCCCCGATGGGGGCGTCTCATCCTGGGGCCCAGGCAAGCCGTATCTTGTCTGGACGTTTCATTGACCGGCCCACACACGACCTGGTAGCAGATCGGAATCCTGGTGAACGACAAGCTCCTGGACGAGCTGAAGCTCGCCCTGGGCGATGCCTATACCATCGAGCGAGAGCTCGTCGGTGGCGGTATGAGCCGCGTCTTCGTGGCCAAGGAACACGCCCTTGGTCGTGAGGTGGTGATCAAGGTGCTTCCGCTCGAACTGGCAGCGGGGGTCAACCGGGAGCGATTCCGCCGTGAGGTGCAGCTGGCGGCGCGACTGTCGCATCCCTACATCGTCCCACTGCTCCACGCCGGTGAGCACGGTGCACTACTCTGGTTCACGATGCCGTTCATTCCAGGTGAGTCGCTTCGTACTCGGCTGGAACGATCAGGACCGCTGAGCGTGCCCGAGGCGCTCCGGCTGCCGATCATCGTGTCGACATCTATGCGGTCGGCCTGCTCGCCTACGGACTGCTGACCGGCAAGAGTCCCTTTGCCGCAGCGTCCCCCACTGCGACGATGACGGCCCAACTCACCCGGACGCCGGATCTGCTGCACCTGTCGCGCCCCGACGTCCCACCGGCGCTGTCGCAACTGGTGCAGCGCTGCCTCGCCAGGGACCAGGAAAAGCGCCCGGTCTACGCCCGGAGCGTACAGACCGATCTCGACAAAATCTCCGGCGCGATCGCGGTAATCG
Organism: Gemmatimonadota bacterium; assembly: GCA_031367105.1. Lineage (GTDB taxonomy): Bacteria > Gemmatimonadota > Gemmatimonadetes > Gemmatimonadales > GWC2-71-9 > Palsa-1233. Next base: position 842 of record JANLPG010000072.1, read on the forward strand.
CGATAGTTGGCAGTGGCGTCTGGTATTCAAAGCACGAAGTACCACCACCGGCTCCGGGTCGGGTGGATACCCTCACCGTGCTCGCACCGCGTGATACGGAGTGGGGCGCCTCCCCAGGCGCCAGCGGCGAAGCCACTCACCCACGCTGATTCGCTCCGCATCGCGCAGGGGTTGCCACCGTAGGGATTGCCACATTTCATTCTGGCATCCCTATGCCCTCGGAATTGGTCTCGAAGGAGTTTCTCGCTCTACAGGCCGCGGTTTCCGGTCGGTATTCGCTGGTTCGCGAATTGGGCCGCGGCGGGATGGGGGTGGTCTTCCTCGCCCGCGAGGTCGCACTCGACCGGCTGGTGGCGATCAAGCTCCTTCCCCCGGCACTCGCCGCCAACGCTGCCCTCCGCGACCGATTCCTCCGCGAGGCGCGTACCGCCGCCCAGCTCTCTCATCCGCACATTGTCGCAATTCATTCGGTCGAGTCTGCCGGCGCGCTGGTCTTCTTCGTGATGGCCTACATCGGGGGCGAGACCCTCGGCGAGAGGCTCCGGGCGCGGGGAGCACTGCCTATCGCCGAGGCGCTGCGGGTGATGCAGGAGGTGAGCTGGGCGATCGCGCACGCGCACGCGCGCGGGGTGATCCATCGCGACATCAAGCCGGACAACATCCTGCTCGAAGAGGGGGGCGACCGCGCCGTGGTCACCGACTTCGGCATCGCGGCCGTCGGCGAGGGTGACACTCCCGCGGGCACTGCGCTGGGCACGATGCATTACATGAGTCCAGAGCAGGCACTTGGCGCGTCGCCCGACGCACGTGGCGATGTCTACGCGCTCGGCGTCACCGCCTTCACGGCACTGGCGGATCGGCGTCCGTTTGAAGGCGCGGACGGCCGTGCCCTGATCGCGCAGCAGGCAGGCAGCAATGCGCCGGCAATTCGCACACTGGTGCCGGCCCTGGCTGCTGCCGCTGCTGCAGTCATCGATCGCGCGGTGGCACGTGACCCGGATTCGCGCTGGGCCACGGTCGAAGAGTTCGCCGCGGCGCTGCAAGGCGCACGCGCCCTGGAACCGCAGCTTCCCGTTCCGCTGCGCCGGTTCGCACACGAGGCGGTCGAGTTCAGCGACCGGGCGGCGGCTGTGGTCGGCGGTGCGGGCAGCGCCACGATAGCGGCGCTAATGATCGATATGGTGGTCCGCCACGATTTCCTCGGCATCGCCACCACGCTCTTTACCGTGGTCGCCGGTCTTGGCGCTGGAATGGCCGTGATCCTGCTGCTGATTCAGGCGATGGCGATTCGCCAACTCGCGAGGTCCGGGTACTCGCGAGAGGCCGCCTTGCGAGCGGTCGGCAAGCTCGATGGCGAGATCGAGGCGATGTCGCGGACGCCGACTGGCCGCCTCGGCGGACTGTGGGATCGGCCGGTTGCCGTGAACGGGCTCGGCGTGATGGCCACATTGCTTGGCATCATAGGCACGGTGAACTCGGGCGATTATTTCGGCGTGCTTTGGGTCCTGCTCGCGCTGATCGCGCCCGTCGTGACCGTGCGCCGACTGGTGCAACTGCACGGCGTGAAGGGATCGTGGTGGGGCCGCCTCCTGGGCACGCGCGTGGGGCGCTGGCTCTGGTCTGGCGCGACGCTCGGGCAGGGCCGCGTGCGCCAGATGCCTTCTTCGGGGGAACCGACGGCCGTCGCGCTCGGCGGCGCGATTCACGACCTCTACGCCGCACTCCCCGCTGCCGAACAGCAGTTACTCGCCGAGGTGCCCGACCTGATCGATCGCCTCTCGGCGCGGGCACTCGATCTGGCCGACCCGCATCGCGTCGACGCAATCATGGGCCTCGAGACGCTGCGGCTCGACCTGATGAAGCTTCGCGCTGGGCAGATTGCTGCCGACAGCATTACGCAGGGCATCGAGGCGCTACAGCACGTGGGGCGAAAGGTGGATGCCGTGCTCGAATTGCGCGCCGACTAGCAAGAAGCGAGCAGGGAGGCCGAGGTGGTCATCCTGGGCGAAGCGAGGGAACTTCGGACTTACCTTCGCGAGAAGCCTGGCTCATCGCGGTCGAGGGCCCGAAGATCCTTCGACTGCGCGACCCTCAGGGTCGCTACGCTCAGGATGACACATTCCCTCTTCCCTTCTCCGTTCTCGCCGTTGCTACCAGTCCAGCATCAGCGCAAACATCAGCGGGGCGACGATGCTGGCATCGCTCTCGACGATGAACTTGGGCGTGTCGATGGCGAGCTTGCCCCAGGTGATCTTTTCGTTGGGGACGGCGCCCGAGTAGGAACCGTAGCTCGTGGTGCTGTCG
>JANLPG010000081.1:0-9775 GCA_031367105.1 Gemmatimonadota bacterium
AGTCGTTCGCGGTCCACCCGGCCCCCCGCCAGGTGGGCCGCACGGTCTTACTGTCCCCCGGAGAAGGCGCCGATGATCAGGGAAATGCGCGAAAAGCTGGGAAAGGAGATCGCCGAGCTCACCCACGAGCTGGTGGTGACCTTGCCGCAGGCAATCGCGACGGCAGTCGAGATGGGCGACCTCCGCGAGAATTCGGAGTACAAGTCGGCGCTGGAGCGTCAGCAATTCGTCCAGGCCAGGCTCGGACAGCTCCATCAGCGGTTGAATCAGCTGCACGAACTTGCCAGCACGGAGGCCCCCACGGATCGGGTCGGTCTGGGCTCCCGCGTGAAGGTCGAGGACGTCACCTCGGGAGACCACGAGGAGTACACCCTCGTCCTCGCCGAAATGATGGACATCGATGCCGGACATATCTCGCTCGCCTCACCGCTCGGCCGCGCCCTCAAGGATCGCCAGGTCGGTGAACAGGTGCTCTTGCAGCTCCCGACGATGCGGCGCACGCTCCGGGTGCTGGAGCTCACCACCATCCACGAGCTCGGGGTTGAGGAATAGCGGCGTGGACTTGATCCCCAAGGAATTGCTGGTCGTTGGCGATCGCGTGCTGATCACGCCGGAGGACGGCGAGGAGCAGCGTACCAGGGTCGGGCTCTACCTCCCCGCCACCGCCATCGAGTCGCAGGCGGTCCAGACCGGGCTGATCGTGGCGACCGGACCGGGCGATCCGCTTCCCGACCCGTCGGCCTTCGATGACGAGCCCTGGCGAGTCGAGGAGAAGACACCACGACACCGACCGCTGCAGGCGCGAGTGGGCGATCACGCCATCTTCTTCCGCAAGGCTGCGGTCGAGATCACCTTCGAAGAGAAGCGGTTCCTTGTCGTGCCACAGGCCGCCATCCTGGTCCTGATCCGCGACCGCATCCCGCTGCCGTGAACGGCCGCAGCGCCCTCACGGCGCCGCCACCGGCTTGAGCAACAGGTCCTGGAAGTCGTAGGAGAAGTCGACCGCCGGTGAGACCGGCGCCATCCGTACCGCGACGATCGATCCACCAGGCGCCAGCTGGAAATTCACGAACGCATCGGCTCGCAGGGTCCGGTCGCGCCACCGCACCACGAAGCTCTCTCCACCCCAGGCAATCAGGTCACCGATCATTCCCGGCGTGTGCGAGAAGCGCATCACCAAGCCGGCACCTTCCTGGGTGATGGTCACGCCACCGTACCAGGGGTCATCGAACTTTCCGGCGTAGCGGGCCAGCGGCATCGACGGCCTGGCATCGGGGCTCTTCGCCACAATTGGCTTGTCCGGGTCGAGATTGTCGCCGGCCCCCGGAAGCTTCGAGGCGGCATCGAAGGCGCCGAGCCAGTCGAAATCTTCACCTACGGCGTGGTCAATCAATCGCCAGGCGATGGCATCGCGCGCCGCATCGGATTCGGCGTTGGTCAACACCACCACACCGAAGCGCTGGCCGGGCAGGAGCGCCACTCGCGACACAAAGCCGGCGAGCCCGCCCGTGTGGGTGAGCATTTGCTGCCCGCGCCAGTCGCGCACACCGAAGCCGAGCGCATAGCCGTTGAAGGTGGCCTTGAGTGGTGCGAGCGGCGCCGGCGGAGCGCCGGCCGGAATCGGCGTCACCATCTGCCAGAGCTGTCTCGTCACGCGCGGTGAGAAGAGCGGCTTGCCCCCGACCACTTTGCCGGAATCGAGCTGCACCTGCAGCCACTTCGCCATATCCTCGGCGCTCGCGAGGATGCCACCGGCTGGATTGGTATTCGTGCCAATGCTCGCCTCCACCACCTGCATCCTTCCACCCACCTCGGCGTGCGGAGTCGCAACCGTCGGGAGCAGCTTCCTGCCGGTGAGGAAGCTCGCGTCGTGCATCCCGAGCGGCGTCAGGATGCGGCGCTGCACGAACTCTTCCCAACTCATCCCGCTCACCGCCTTCACCACTTCCCCCGCCACGAGGTAGAGGACGTTGTCGTAGGCGTAGCTACTGCGAAACGACGTACTCAGCGGCACAAAGCGGAGGCGGCGCACGATATCTTCGCGGTTGTAGTCGGTGCTCGGCCAGATCAGCAGATCGCCAGCACCGAGACCGAGGCCGCTGCGGTGGGTGAGCAGGTCGCGCACGGTGATTTCATTGCTGACATACGGATTCGACAGCCGGAACCAGGGGAGGTACTCGATCACCCTGTCGTCCCACTTGAGTTTCCCGTCCTCCACCAGCAGGCCGAGCGCGGTGGCCGTGAACGCCTTGCTATTCGAGGCGATGGCGAAGCTGGTGCGCGACGTCACCGGTTCCGGCCGGCCCAATGTCTTCACGCCATAGCCCTTGGCCAGCACGACCTCGCCGTCCTGCACCACAGCGATCGTGAGTCCCGGCACCTTGTATCGTGCCATCACCCTGGCGACATAGGCATCGAAGCCCTTGGGCAATGAGCGCGGCACCACTGGTGCCGACACCGGACGTTGTGCCGCCAGGGGAAGGGCGAGCATCGCCAGAAAGGAGGTCACGAGGACAGCACGACGCAGCATCAGCGTTTCTCCGGATGTTTTGCAATGACCATCTACCGGTGCACCAACCTGGCGCGGTTCAGACGTAGCGCGCGATGGCCATCGTGACCACGGAGACGAGCATCAAGATCATCGTGATGGCGCCGTACCGTATCAGCCGGCCACGAGCGGTTTCCATCCGCTGGCCGATTGCAGCCCGCGCTTCATCCGATGCGGCCAGTTCAAGCTCCGCTCCCAGGGCCACCATCTCACCCGACGTCGGGTGGACTACCAGGAGTCCCAGCAGCCAGGCGATGGTAGCGACAAGCATCCCGGTTGAAATCGCCATTCCGAAATGTGACCGGAACCACTCCGGCTGGAATCCCCTGGAATCGATCCAGACCAGTCCCATCCCTGAGAGAATCGTCACCGCCCCGGCACCCAGCAGGGAGTGCACATATTGGCGACGACGCAGCTCCATCATCACCTTCATACCGGCCGGTCCGGCCGCCATAATGCTCGGCCCCAGCAGGGTGTTGAGAAACACCACCGCGCCGACCCAGAAGACGCCGAAGCCGATGTGCAGGACTCGCAGTGTCAGCAACAGGACCGTCATGAGGTTCCTCCGCTCGCAGGTGATATCGCTTCCGAATCCCGATTCGGGCTGCCTTGGGACACGAACACTATCGGCAAGGTGATTGTGGTCCCGGGCTTCCCGGATATCCGGGTGGCCCCACGGGTGAAGTGGGTGAACCAGGTGGTCTCGCGTGGCATTGGAGCTCCAGGAGGGGGGTCGGACGGGTCAGACGCGAAACGGCGGCGGGGAGAGCCTCCCCGCCGCCGCACAGCTTCAGGCAGCCGCCTGAATCGGTACTGCGGCAGGCACCGGGTCGGTGCGGCCGTAGCTGCGCAACGTCCGCAGGTGGGACCGGATCGCGGCACGCATCGTCACGTGGCTGTTATACGGCAGCCCGTGCTTGGCGGCGAGCTCACGCACGATCGGGGAGAGCGCCGGGTAGTGAATGCTGCACACCTTGGGGAAGAGATGGTGCTCGACCTGGAAATTGAGCCCGCCCACATACCAGTTCAGCACCTGGTTGGTCGGCGCAAAATTGGCGGTGGTCGCGAGTTCGTGCACCACCCAGCTCTGCGGCATCGCGTTCTGTTCGTTGGGCTCGGGATGCATCGTTTCTTCGACCACGTGGGCCAGCTGGAAGACGATGCCGAGGGCAATGCCGGCCACGGCGTGCACGGTAAGCATCCCGAGCACGATCTGCCACCACGGTAGATCAATCACCAGGAAGGGAATCAGCAGCGTCCAGGTGTAGTAGATCAGCTTGCCGACCCCGACGCCGGCGAGGTCCTTGAGCGCGTGTTTGCGATCGGCATACGGGCCGAGATCCTTCGCCGCGAGGTACTTGTAGTCCTTGACGAACACCCAGAAGAGCGTGGTCATCGCATAGAGCGGAATGGCGTACCAGGCCTGCCAGCGCTGGAACCAGAGCCGCGGCGCGTGCGGCGAGAGTCGCAGCAACGGCGACACCGAGAGGTCCTCGTCGGCGCCGTGAATGTTGGTGTAGGTGTGGTGAATCACGTTGTGGGTGATCCGCCAGAGGTAGCTGCTGCCGCCGACCAGGTCGAACGACCAGCCGATCACCTTGTTGACCTTCGGGTTTTCCGAGTAGGCCCCGTGCACGGCGTCGTGCCCGATCGCGAAGCCGATTCCTGCCATCCCGAGTCCCATCACGACCGCGAGCCCGAGCATCACCAGCGGCGAGAAACGATTACTGAGGATCATGCCATAGGAACCGAAGGTGATCGTCAGCAGGGAGATGGTCTTGAAGACCATTCCGGCATCTGCCTTCTGGGAGAGTCCCCGTTGGGCGAAGTATTCGTCCACCGTCACACGCAGTTCCTGCAGGAATGCGTTGCCGTCACGTACTGGGAATGTCGGGCAGCCTCGGGTCACGCGCAGGCCTCCATAGGGTAGGGCGCGAGAATTCTCCCTTGAAGCTAGGGAGGGGCTGGAGGTTCCGCTATCAGTAGCCTCCGGATGGCGGCCGGCTTCGCCCCAGTCTCATCCGACCCTCCCGGTAACTTCCGGAGAGGGACGTATCTGCCGGCCGCAGCCTGATACCTGTTGCGTCACCGATCTTCGGTTTATATTCGGCACCACAAGCCGAATAAACCCCGAAAGTCGAGCCCCATGCTCATTCCTCCCCCGCTCGCTCGCGCCTCGGCCTGCCTCAACTGCCCGGCCTGCGGCTGGGGGAAGTGCGGGTGACCGCCCCCGCCCCCGCCCCCGCCCGCCCCCGCCCCCACCCCGCTGGGGGCAGCAGCGCGCCTCCCCCGCGGACCTACGCCGCTTGGGTCGAGCTCGAGCAGGCCGATCAGCGGGGCAATCGCACCACTCGTTTCCTCTCGCTGCCGCCCCGCGGGATCCTCAATCCGCCCGCCGCCACCGGAATGGCCTTCTGGTCGATTAACCCCTACATCGGCTGCGAATTCGGCTGCAGCTACTGCTATGCCCGCGAGACCCACCGCTGGACGGTGGAGCGCGCCGCCAACCGCCCAGGCGCTCCGGCCACCGCCCGTGAGGCGGCATCGTTGCCTGCAGCCAGCGCATTCGAGCAGCGCATCCTCATCAAGCAGGGCGCCGCGGCCGTACTCGCCAAGACTCTGGATCCTGCACGCGTAGGCGCGGTGCCGATTGTCATCGGCACCGCGACCGATCCATATCAACCGGCCGAGCGTCGCTTCAAGCTCACGCGATCATTGCTGGAATTGTTGCGTCAACATCAGGGGCTGCACATCGGCATTATCACCAAGTCGGCGCTGATCGCGCGCGATGCGGCACTGCTGGCACAACTGAGCGAGCGCCATCGGATCTCGGTGCACATCTCGCTGGCTTCACTCGATGCTCCGCTGCTGCGGCAGCTGGAGCCGCGTACACCCATTCCGGCAGCACGCCTGCGCGCGATGCGCATCCTCGCCGATGCCGGTGTACCAGTGGGCGTGCTGATCGCGCCGATCCTTCCCGGCCTCACCGACGACCGCGACGCACTGCACGCGCTCCTCCTTGCTGCGAAAAACGCTGGCGCCGAGTGGGCCGGCGGCGATCCGCTCCGGATGGGGCGCGCCACCCGCCACACCCTGCTGCCCTGGCTCGAACGCGAACGCCCCGACCTCGCGCTCCGCTATCGCCGCCACTACGAACTGCGCAACGGTGTGCGCAGTGACTACGCTGCCGCGCTCAAGACGCGGCTGGTGCAGCTGCAGGAGGAGATCGGCCTGCCGCAGGCCCGGCACGATCGCACCTTTCGCGAACGCTGGAGCGGTGTCGGACAGCTGGAGCTGTGGGGCGCGGCGTCCTGAGGCCGGTGGCGTGCCAGAGATGAAGACGATCCTCTTTGTCGACCCACCCGCCTTCTGCACCACCGTGGAAGTGCTGAGTGACCCACAGCTGCGCCGTCGTCCCCTGGCCATCGCCCCGCTCGCCGCCGACCGCGCGGTGCTGCTCGCCGTGAGCGCCGAGGCAAGAAGTGCCGGCCTGACACGGGGGATGCCGGTGGCACTGGCACGACGGATCTGCCCCGACCTGATCGTGCGACCTCCCAATCCGCGTCGCTACGCCGCAGCCCATCGCGCGCTGCACGAGATCCTGGCGCGAGTCGCCCCGGTGATCGAACCGCGCGGTTGGGGTCACGCCTATCTCGACATCACCGGCACCGAAGGGCTCTTCGGTTCGGCGGTCGACGTGGCCCAGCGCCTCGAGCGTGAGGCACGCACGCGGCTATCACTTCCGCTCGCCGTAGGTGTGGCAATCAACAAACTCGTGAGCGAGGCCGCCGCCACCGTGGTGAAGCGTGAGTCGGGAGCAGAGGTCTGGTCGGTGACGGCAGGCCACGAAGCGGCGTTCCTCGCGCCCGAACGCATCGCCCTCCTCCCCGATATCCCGGAGCGTGTGCGCAATCGGCTCGATGACTATCACCTCGAACACATTGGCGAGGTGGCGGCACTCGGCGAACAGCCACTGCGGGTGGTCTTTGGCGCCGCAGGCCGCACCCTCTACACGCACGCCCAGGGGATCGACCTCCGACCGGTGATCCCGCCCGAAATGCGCGCCGAGTGTCGCGTGACCCATCTGCTCGCCACCGACACCAATGATCGTGCCGCGCTGTATGCGATGCTGCGCCCCCTCACCGAGCGCCTCGGTCGGCGTCTCCGCGCGCGCAACTTCACCGCCGGGCGGCTGCTGGTGACGGTGCGTCACGTCGATGATGCCACGGCAGAGCGCACCGTCCCCCTGCCGCCGTGGTCCCTCGATGCCGATCTCTGGCGCGCTGCCTGCCGGGCACTCGATGTGGTATTAGCGCGGCGGGTGGCAGTGCGCAGCGTGACCCTCGTGGCCGATGACCTGCGCGATACCCACGGGCAACTCGAGCTCTGGCCCGACCCCGTGGCACAGGCGCGGCCCGAGGCCGCCGCGCTGCAACAGGCACTCGACAGTATGCGGAGCGTCCTCGCCCGCCCCGCAGGCGCAATTCCCTCCCCGGCGGCCCCACTCTTGCGCGGCAAGGTGATCCGGCGGCGCGATCGCGAAGCGCGCGTCCCCGGCGATATTGCAGGCACTGGCTGACAGGAGTCGCACCCCGGTGAACGCGTCACACCAATCCCCAGTCGCACCAACCCGCCCACGGTGACCTGACCGTGTGCGGTATTTGCGGCATCGTGCAGCCACGTGGCACCACGGTCGATGCGACAGCGCTGGACCGGATGCGCGACGCGATGGCACATCGCGGCCCCGACGGCGCAGCGAGTTATCTCGCCGGCCACATCGCCCTGGGCCACCGTCGCCTGAAGATCATCGACCTGAGCGACCTCGCCGCCCAGCCGATGGTGAGCGACGACGGCGACATCGTGGTGGTCCACAACGGCGAGATCTACAACTTCCAGCTGTTGCGCCGGGAACTGACGGCCCGGGGGCATCGCTTCCGGTCGCAGTCGGACACCGAGGTCATCCTCCACGGCTACCGCGAATGGGGCCAGAGCTGTGTCGAGCACTTCAACGGAATGTTCGCCTTCGCAGTCTATGATCGCGGCCGGGGCGAACTCTTTCTGGCGCGCGATCGCCTCGGCATCAAGCCGCTCTACTATCGCGCAACGCCGGAATCCTTCCTCTTCGCCTCCGAGATCAAGGCGTTCTTCGCCCTGCCCGGCATCGCCCCAGAGCTCAACGAGGCCCGGCTCACCGAGCAACTGCTCTATCGGTCGATCGCCGACGAGCAGACATTGTTCCGCGGCATCAACACCCTGCGTCCCGGGCACTGGCTGAAGGTCGCTGCCAATGGCGCAATCGTGACGCAGCAGTACTGGGACATTGCCTTCGCAGATCCCCTGGACGCGCCCGAGGAACGGCTGGAGGAGCAGGTGCTGGCGCTGCTGCTGGAGAGCGTCGAACTCCAGGAAATCAGCGACGTTCCCATCGGCGTGCAGTTGAGCGGGGGTGTCGATTCAGGGCTGGTGACCGCGGCGATGGCGCGCACCGGACGGCCGCAGGTGCAGAGCTTCACCGTGGGATTTGCAGAGCCGGCGTACAGCGAGCTGGCAGCGGCGCGAGCCGTCTCGGCGCGCTATCACACCGGGCATCTCGAGATCATCCAGCAGCAACACGACTTCGCCGACGCCCTCGATACCATCACCTGGCATCATGACGAGCCGCTGGCGCACGCCAACTCTGCCGGCATCTATTCGCTCTGCCGCGCCGCCAAGCCGCTCGCCACCGTGCTGCTCACCGGCGAAGGGGCCGATGAGACCTTCGCGGGCTATCATCGCTACGAATGGTTGCGGAAGCACGCCGTCGCGCGGCGCTGGCTCGCACCCCTGGCACCGTTGCTGTCGGCGAAGGCCTCGGGACGATTGGCTGCATTGCACTCCGCGCTCACCCGATCGCCGCACGATTTCATCGCGTTGAGCACAGCGCGTGGATTCACCGACTTTGCACCGCATCTCGATCCGGTGGCGGTGGGGGAGGTGATTGCGCGTCGCGCCGCGCTACTGGCGCCGGCACGCGGCGCCGCCCCACTCGACCAGGCGCTCTACTACGATCTCAAGAGTTATCTGCCGCCGATCCTGATGCGCCAGGACAAGATGAGTATGGCGCACGCGGTCGAGACCCGGGTGCCGTTCCTCGATCACCGGCTGGTCGAGTTGGCGTTCCGGCTGCCGACCGCCGCGCGGCTGCACCGCGGCACCGGCAAGTGGATCATCAAGCGGATCGCCGAACGCTACCTGCCGAAGGAACTCGCCTGGCGCGCCAAGAACGGCTTCTCCTTTCCGCTCGCGCCGTGGCTCCGGGATGCAAACGGCCTGGGGAGCCGGCTCGACCTGATCGTGGCCGAGGGGAGTATCAGTCGGCGACTGCTCCACCGCCCGCTGCTCGAGACACTGATCGCCGAACACCGCAGCGGCCGGGCCGACCACGCCGAGGCACTCTGGGCGCTATTGGCGCTGGAAAGCTGGAAAGCGGCTTTTTTTGGGAGAAATTGATGGTTTTTTGGTGATTTTCTGTGGTATTTGACGTTTTCGTTGTTTCGGTGTATCTTCGGTATTCATTCCTCAGAAGATGCCATGCCCTACCCGCTCCGCCGCTATCGCTCCCACGCCAGCACGACCTTGCCGAAGGTCGCGTTGCTGGCGAGCAGGTCGTATCCCTGGGCGGCGTCGCGCATTGGTAGCACCGTCTCCACAATCGGTCGCAACACACCGGCGGCAAAGTGCGGCAGCACCTCGGCGCTGAACCGCTCCACCAGCTCGCTCCGTTCCGCCAGCGAGCGCACCCGCATCGCCGTGCCGATGATCTCGAGTCGCTGCCGCAGCACCACGCCGAGGTCGATCCCCGGTGCGCGCCCCCCGGTCATCGTGCCGAGCACCACCAGGCGCCCCCGTTTCGCGAGCAGTGCCAGGTTCGCGTCGAGCACCTCGGCCCCGAGCGTGTCGACGATCACATCCACCGGTTCGCCCACCTGCGCCGGCCAGTCGGCATCCGTGGTGAGCACGCCGCGGTGCATCCCGAGCGCCAGGCAACGTGTCAGCTTCTCCGGCGTGCGTGATGTCCCGATCAGTTCGACCCCGAGCACGCGGGCGAGCTGCGCTGCCGCGGTCCCCACACCACTGCCAATGGCGTGCACCAGGACTCGCTCGTCACGCTGCACCCGGCCGCGCAGCACCAGCGCATCCCACGCGGTGAGGAACGCCTCCGGAATCGCGGCGGCCGCGGTGAACGAC
>JANLPG010000093.1:0-2753 GCA_031367105.1 Gemmatimonadota bacterium
CTGGGCCCCAGGATGAGACGCCCCCATCGGGGAATCCGTCGCAACGCGGACCCGATCCCTGGGGGTGCCCTCCCCCGCCCGCGCCGGGAACCGATAGATTTCGGCCCGACCCCACCCCGTACCGGAGACCCTCCATGCGTCGCGTACTCCTGACAGCCGCGCTCCTCGTTACCCCCGCCATCGCGCCCGCTCAGCAGGCTGCCCCGGTACCGGTGGACGCCAGAACCCTTGGCTGGCAGGTGCGCTCCGACGGCAACAAGGACATCTCGAAGCTGAACTTTGTTGAAATGAAGCCAGGGTGGCACCTCACCACCGGGGGCGTCGCTGGAATCTTCTATCGTCCCGAAATGACCGGAGTCGGCAATTTCACCGCGACGATGAAGGTGTACTTCTTCGGCCCGCAGTCGGCGCACCCCGAAGCCTATGGGATTTTCGTCGGCGGCAAGGATCTCCCTGGCGCCACCCAGAGCTACCTCTACTTCGTGATCCGCAACGACGGCAAGTTCCTGATCAAGCGGCGGCGCGGCGAAGCCACCACCGATGTCGTCCCGTGGACCGCCTCGGCCGCCATCAAGACCATTGGGGCCACCGACACGGCGAACGTGCTCAACACCCTGACGGTCCAGACATCCCGGAAAGCCGTTCAGTTCCTGGTCAACGGGAGCGTCGTCGCGACCAAGCCACGCAAAGGCCTCGTCGTCGACGGCGTGGTCGGAATGCGGGTCAACCATATGCTGAGTGTCCACGTCGCCGAGTTGACGGTGGTCGCGTCGAAGTGACAATGCGGCTCCGTCGCGCGGCGCTTTCGCTGGCAGTGCTGCTGGCCGCTTGTGGGGGGAGCAATTCGGGAGGCGGAACCCAGCCACCTCCCCCACCGCCGCCACCGCCACCGTCAGTCATCGATCACGTCACCGTCGATCCGGTCGCGGTGACCCTCGATGTTGGCAGCACACGTCAGCTGCAAGTGGCTGCCGTAGATGCCAGCGGTGCGCCGGTCAGCAGCGCCACCTTTACGTACACGACATCCGCCCCGACCATCGCGACCATTTCGACCCTCGGCAGCATCGCCGCCCTGCTTCCCGGCTCGGCCACCATCACAACGACATCCGGCGGCAAGAGCGCAACGACTGCGGTCACGGTCCGGCTCGCGGCCGTCGGGAACGTCACCCTCACCGTGTCGCGCACACTGATCAAGGAGAGCGACACCGTTCGCGCCGTCCCGGTGGTGCGGGATGAACAGAATGCGGTAATCGCCCGCGACCTCACCTGGTCGAGCAGCGATTCGTCGGTGGCGCTCGTGACACCCCTCGGCCTGATCCTCGGAGTCTCGCCCGGCGGACCTGTCACCATCACCGCGACCGCCGGAGGGAAGAGCGGGAGCGTGATCATCGCGGTGATTCCGGCCAATGTGCAGCAGGTCAAGGTGAAACCCGATACCGCCGACCTGATTCCCGGAAGCACGAAGCAGATGACCGTGAGCGCCGTCGATGAATTCGGCAACGCCGTCATCAATCGCCCCATCACCTGGAGCAGCGTCAACCCCACCGCCGCAACCGTCGACTCCACCGGCCTCGTCAGGGCCCTGGCGGTCGGCGAAAGCACCATTCTTGCGACCGTTGGTGGTGTCACCGCTCAGGCGCTCGTGCGGGTGACACTGCTCGCACAGGCGCGTTTCCGGATCGAGGTGACGAACCACCTCTCCTATCGAGTGGAGATTCTGCAGAATGGTGTGATCGTCGGGAATGCGGATGCCGGTGGTTCGACGACGATCGAGCGCCCACTGACGCCGACCCTCACCCTTTCCTGGCGGATGCCGGCACTCTTCGATCGAGGCGAATCGTTCGGAGAGAGCTATCCGCCGATCCTGAACCCGACGGGCGCCATCCCGCTGATAATCGACAACGTGCTGAACGACGGTCGGATCTACTTCAACCCCGTCCTGCGCAACTTGAGCAGCGCGAAGGTACTCGCAGATTTTCCGTTGCGGGACAACGCCCTGCCGTGCAACTGCACCATCACGACTATCGGAGCACCCCAGGAGTATGGCTACTGGTTGTGGTCACCGACGGCGGCGCTGCGAGTTTACCGCGTGACCGACTTGCTGCTGCAAGGCGTCTTCCTGAGCTTCCCGGTTCCGCTCGGTGAACTGGAGGCGCGCACGGGAGTGTGGCGATTCAACCTGCTGGTGGCGCCCTGACAGCAGGTCAGTCGCGATGACCGGCCGCGCGGGCGGCGAGGTTCGCCACCGCGAAGGTCAGCACGAACACGGTGAGGAGGGCGAGGATCTGGCCGAGTTCGGGGAGCGCTTTCACGGAGTAGTCCTGGAGATCGGGTCAGCGAAAAGTTAAATCGAGGAGTCGGAGCGCGGGAGGGCCCATCGACCCGAAGAGCGGTGTCATCGCTCGTGAAACTCTCCCAGGCGATTCCCGTCCAGCAGCGCCCAGCAGCAGATCGCCACGTGACTCTCGTGACCCGCGATCAGGCGCCGGATGGTGGGCTGTCGCATCCCCTTGAACACCACCCGCGCTGCGCGCATCACGCCGGCATCTCCCTCAGGCCATACCGAAGGGTGCCCGAAGCCGAAGATCGCCAGCATCTGGGCGCTCCAGCGTCCGAAGCCTCGCAACTGGACGATCTCAGTCAGGAGCGCGTCTGCCGAAAGCCCACTCCAGCGCGCGCGGGGGTCGCCCTGCGCCACGATGAAGCGGCCCCAGTGCGCAATCGCCTTCCGCTTGGCACGCGAGAGGCCGTGC